>NZ_ANAD01000205.1 GCF_000341245.1 Nocardiopsis halophila DSM 44494 | reverse complement strand
CCCCGACTCTCCCGAGATCAACGCCTAAGGAGGGGGTGCGCACCCGGGGCGGGGGCGCCTATCGCGCCGCAGCGGTCCCACCGCTCACAAGGACGCGGCCGAAAGCTCCACCACTCCAGCGGAAACGAGTGCGACCGGTCACCGGACGACGGCCCAGCAGGTACCCCGCTCCAGGCCCGCCCGCCGGGCAGTCGACAAGCGGTGACGGAAGCTCCAGTACCCCGCTCACGGCTTCTCGCCGAACGCCGGGCCGGCGCCGGTCGTGGAGGAGGGCGGCAACGGCGCAGAGGCGCCCCGCTCCAGGCCACCAGCCGGGTGACAGACCGACGCGGTGCCAGGTGGAGGGCGGCGATGAAGGGGCGGCGTCCCGGGCCCGCTCCTCGGCCGCAGGGTCTCTCGCAGTCCGGTGGGGGTGGTTCCTTGCTCCCCTGCGTCGGCTTCCGGGGACACACCCCTTGGAATGGTGGACCTTCCGCGCCCCACCGGGGGTGCCCATCAGGCCGAACCCGCGTTGATCTCGGGGCGCCGAGGCGGGCAGGGGCCCGGGATCCGGCATCGTGGGCAGGCCGGCCTCATCGAGAGTGGTGGAATCACCACCCGATCGCGCATCGGGTGGTGATTCCACCACTCTCGATTGCCCCACACCACCGACGCGCCCGCCATGTCCGGCGAGTCCGGTTGTCGGGCGGACGGACGCGTCGAGTGCGATGAATGCGCCACACGCGATACCCCGGTCGCCCCCGATTCGATCCCCGTTGGATGCGGCCCATCACGCGTCCGAATCGTCCGGATCGAAGGGGCGTGGGAGCCTCGGACACCCCGGAGCGACCCCCGGAACCGGGCGAGTGCGCGATGTCGGCCATACCAGAACCGGATTCGGTTCCTGATCCCCCTCTACCGGCAGTCGGGTCCCGTCTATGGCGCCGATCGTCACTCCGGGTAGCTGGCAACGGGTCGGTGGCGACGCGAAAATCGGCGCAGGGGCGACACCCCGGTCGCCTTCACCCAACCGCCTCCCCAGAAGCCCGACAATCAGGGATCTTCTGGACGCCATTTCTCCGAATCCCGTTCTGGTCTGGCCGACATCGCGCCTGGAGCCCGCCATGCAGCGTCGATGAGCGCGCTCCCGCCCGCTCCGAGCTGTGACGTTTCGTATTGCCCCAGTTCAGAAGTGTGCCGCCGATCGATGAGGTGCCCGGTTCGGACCGGTCGGGCGCCGCGAACGCGCGTGAGCCGGCCCCGCCCGGACCACGGAGAGCCCCGTCACCCGGCAGGCAATCCCGGGACCGCCCGCATCGTCTCGTCGCCGCCCGTTCCCGGAACCGGCGGCGGCCCGCCGCCCGGCCAAGGACCGAGAGCAGGGCACCGGCTGTCCCGTCGCCGCCCTCACCGGTGTACCCCGCGCGCCCGGCACCCGACAGCACTACCGCAAGGGCCGCGGACCTTCCTCGTCGCCGCCCTCCACCCGGCACCCCGGCGACCCGCCGCCCGAGCGAGGACCAAGCGCGGGGCACCGGCTGTCCCTTCACCGGTGAGTATCCGCGCGCCCGGCACCCGACGGCACCAGGCGAGGGAGCGCCATCCGGGGCTCTTCGCCGCCCGGCCCCGGACCGGGGGTCCCCCGAAGCCGCGGCATCGCGGCGGATCCCCTACGCGTCCTCGGCCAGCAGTGCGGCCCGGCCCATCCGGAACAGGAGGTCGGCCATGGGCTCCGGCGCCAGCTCGCCCGCGCTGTGCGGGGTGGAGTTGAGCAGCCCGAACGCCGCGTGCACCGCCGCGCGCAGGGACTGCGGGGCGCGTCCCGGGCGCAGCAGCGCCAGGACCCGCACCCACCCCTCGGCGTAGCCCCGCTGCAGCCGCCGGATGCGGCGGCGCTCGGGCTCGGGCACGTTGTCCAGCTCCCGGTCGTGCACGGTGATCAGCGCCGGCTCGCCCAAGGCGAAGGCGATGTGCCCGCGCAGCAGCCCCTCCAGCGCCTCCTCGGGTCCGGCCGCCGAGGCCGCGACGTCCTCGCCCTGCTCGGCCAGGCGCTCGCTGACCTCCAGCAGCATCGCCGCGAGCAGCGCCTCCTTGCCCGGGAAGTGCCGGTAGAGCGCGGGCCCGGTGGTCCCCACCGCACGCCCCAGGTCCTCGATGGACACCCCGTGGTACCCGCGGGCGGCGAACAGTCCGGCGGCCGCCCGCAGGATCTCGGCGCGGCGGGAGCCCGCCGCCGCCCGCTCGGCCATGGCCGCTCCCCTCGCTCGCCGTCCGCCTTCGTCGTCCGCCCCGCCGTCCGCGGCCGATGATCGTACCGGGATCGGCCGGTGTGACGCTGGACACCGATGTTAGTCATCACTAACATCGACGATGTTAGCGGCCATTAACACAGAGGGGAACCGATGAGCAGGGCACCCGCGCTCTCCTCGGCGGTGGACACCGGCGGCGCCGCGTTCGCCGCCAACGCCGAGGCCAACCGCGCCCTCGCCGCCGAGCTGCGGGAGCGCATCGCCCGCACCTCGCTGGGCGGCCCCGAGAAGACCCGCATCCGGCACGAAGAACGCGGCAAGCTGCTGCCCCGCGAGCGCGTGCGCGCGCTGCTCGACCCCGGCTCCCCCTTCCTGGAGCTGTCCCCGCTCGCCGCCTGGGGCCTGTACGGCGAGGACGGCCACGACGCCCCCGCCGCCGGGATCATCACCGGCGTCGGCCGCGTGGCCGGCCGCGAGGTGCTGGTCGTCGCCAACGACGCCACCGTCAAGGGCGGCACCTACTACCCCATGACGGTCAAGAAGCACCTGCGCGCCCAGGAGGTGGCCCGGCAGAACCGGCTCCCCTGCGTCTACCTGGTCGACTCCGGCGGCGCCTTCCTGCCCATGCAGGACGAGGTCTTCCCCGACCGCGACCACTTCGGGCGCATCTTCTACAACCAGGCCACCCTCTCCTCCGAAGGCGTCCCGCAGATCGCCGCCGTCCTGGGCTCGTGCACCGCCGGCGGCGCCTACGTCCCCGCGATGAGCGACGAGGCCGTCATCGTCCGCGANGGCCGCCCCGCCGCTGGTGAAGGCCGCCACCGGCGAGGTCGTCAGCGCCGAGGAGCTGGGCGGGGGCGAGCTGCACTCCCGGATCTCCGGGGTGACCGACCACCTGGCCGACGACGACGCGCACGCGCTGTCCACGGTCCGCGACATCGCCGCCACGCTCGGCCCCCGCGAAGAGCCCGCCTGGGAGCGGCGCGAGTCCCGCCCGCCCGCGCTGGACCCCGACGAGCTGTACGGCATCATCCCCACCGACACCCGCACCCCCTACGACGTGCGCGAGGTCATCGGCCGCATCGTCGACGCCAGCGAGTTCACCGAGTTCAAGGCCGAGTACGGCGGCACGCTGGTCACCGGGTTCGCCCATGTCCACGGCCACCCGGTGGGCATCGTCGCCAACAACGGCATCCTGTTCGCCGAGTCGGCCATGAAGGGCGCCCACTTCATCGAGCTGTGCGACCGGCGCCGCATCCCGCTGCTGTTCCTGCAGAACATCTCCGGCTTCATGGTGGGCCGCGACTACGAGGCCGGGGGCATCGCCAAGCACGGCGCCAAGATGGTCACCGCCGTGGCCTGCGCGCGCGTCCCCAAGTTCACCGTGGTCATCGGCGGCTCCTTCGGCGCCGGCAACTACAGCATGTGCGGCCGGGCCTACTCCCCCCGCTTCCTGTGGATGTGGCCCAACGCCCGCATCTCCGTCATGGGCGGCGAGCAGGCGGCGTCGGTGCTGGCCACCGTGCGCCGCGACCAGAAGGAGGCCCGCGGCGAGGAGTGGAGCGCTGAGGAGGAGGAAGGCTTCAAACGACCGGTCCGCGACCAGTACGAGCACCAGGGCGAGCCCTACTACTCCACCGCCCGGCTGTGGGACGACGGCGTGATCGACCCGGCCGACACCCGCACCGTGCTGGGCCTGGCCCTGTCGGCCGNCCCGCCGCTCCCCCCTGGAGACGGTGGGCTACGGCGTCTTCCGGATGTGAGGCGGGCGTGAGCGATGAGAGGTGGACGATGACGACGACCGACCCCCGCGAGCGCGCCCGGGCCTGCCGCCCGGGCACCGCCCCGTCGGTCCTGGTGGCCAACCGCGGCGAGATCGCGGTGCGGATCATGCGCACCCTGCGCCGGCTGGGCATGCGCTCGGTCGCGGTCTACAGCGACGGCGACGCCGGGGCCCGGCACACCCGCGAGGCCGACGAGGCGGTGCGCATCGGCGGCGCCGCCCTGGTCGACAGCTACCTCAACGGGCCCGCGATCATCGGGGCCGCCCGGCGCGCGGGGGCGACCATGGTGCACCCGGGCTACGGGTTCCTCTCGGAGAACGCCGGGTTCGCCCGGCAGTGCGCCGAGGCCGGGCTGGTGTTCGTCGGCCCCCCGCCCGAGGCCATCGAGGCCATGGGCGACAAGATCCGCGCCAAGGAGGCGGTCGCGCGGGCCGGGGTGCCGCTGCTGCCCGGGTTCGCCGAGGAGCCCGGGGCGCCGCTGTCCGACGCCGACCTGGCCGAGGCCGCCGACAAGGCCGGATACCCGCTGCTCATCAAGCCCTCGGCGGGCGGCGGCGGCAAGGGCATGCGGCTGGTGCGCGAGCCCGGCGAGCTGGCCGGGGCCGCGGCGGCGGCGCGCCGGGAGGCCGCGGCCTCCTTCGGCGACGCCACCCTGCTGGTGGAGCGCTACGTCGACCGGCCCCGGCACATCGAGGTGCAGGTGCTGGCCGACGACCACGGCACCGCGCTGCACCTGGGCGAGCGCGAGTGCAGCCTGCAGCGCCGGCACCAGAAGATCGTCGAGGAGGCGCCGTCGCCGCTGGTCGGCCCCGACCTGCGGGCCGCGATGGGCGGGGCGGCCGTGGCCGCCGCCAAGGCCTGCGGCTACGTGGGCGCGGGCACGGTCGAGTTCATCGTGCAGGACACCGCCTCGGGCGACCCCGAGTTCGCGTTCCTGGAGATGAACACCCGCCTGCAGGTGGAGCACCCGGTCACCGAGGAGGCGGTGGCCGTCGGCGGCCGCCGCGGGGTGGACCTGGTCGAGCTCCAGCTGCGGGTGGCCGCCGGCGACCCGCTGCCCTTCGCCCAGGCCGATGTGGGGCTGGAGGGGCACGCCGTGGAGTGCCGTGTCTACGCCGAGGACCCCGCCCGCGACTTCCTGCCCACCGGCGGCACGGTGCTGCGGCTGGAGGAGCCGGAGGGCGAGCGCATCCGGGTCGACTCCGGCCTCGACGAGGGCACCGCCGTCACCTCGGCCTACGACCCGATGCTGGCCAAGGTCGTCACCTGGGCCCCGGACCGCGCCTCGGCGCTGCACCGGATGGACGCCGCCCTGGCCCGGTACACGCTGCTGGGCTGCGGCACCAACGTGGCGTTCCTGCGGGCGCTGGTCGCCCACCCGGCGGTGGCCGCCGGTGACCTGACCACCGGCCTGACCGAGCTGCTCCGCCCCGAGCTGGCGCCCGGCGGGGACGCCGCCGTGCCGCCGCAGGTGTACGCGGCCGCCGCGCTCGACCACCAGCTCGGCCTGGAGCCGGCCGGGCCCGGCGCCGACCCGTTCGACGTGCCGAGCGGGTGGCGCCCCGGGGAGCACGCGTGGACCACCTGGCGGCTGCGCGCGCCGGGCCGCGACCCGGTCGCAGTGGAGGTGCGGCGGCTGTCGGGGGCCGACACCGGCGCCGGCGCGCCGGTCGACTACGAGCTGCGGGTCGGCGACGGCGAGGCCGTGCGGGCCCGCGCGCACCGCTCCCCCGACGGCCGGGCGCTGACCGTGGCCTCCGAGGGGCGCACCCTGCGCTACGAGCGCGCCGCCGCGGGGGGCGAGCTGTGGCTGGGCCGGGCCGGGGCCGCCTGGTCCTTCACCGACGCCCCGGCCATCACCCCGATGCGCACCTCCTCTGCCGCCGCCGACGGCACCCTGCGCAGCCCGATGCCCGGCACCGTGCTGGCCGTCCCCGTCGCCGTGGGCGACCGGGTGGCGGCCGGGGGCCCCGTCGTCGTCGTGGAAGCGATGAAGATGGAGCACACGGTGACCGCCCCCGTCGACGGGACCGTCGCCGAACTGAAGGTGCGCCCCGGCGACGCGGTGGCCATGGACGCCGTCCTGGCCGCCGTCGCACCGGACCCCGCGGACCCCGCCCCGACCGGGCCGGGCCCGTCCACCGACTCCCCGACCCAGGAGTGACCGCCATGACCAGCACCGCACTGTCCGCCGAGCACGAGGAGCTGCGCCGCACCGTCGAGGCCTTCGCCCGCGACGAGGTGGCGCCGGTCATCGGCGACTACTACGAACGGGAGGCCTTCCCCTACGAGATCGTGGCCAAGATGGGCCGGATGGGCCTGTTCGGGCTGCCCTTCCCCGAGGAGCACGGGGGCATGGGCGGGGACTACTTCGCCCTGTGCCTGGCGCTGGAGGAGCTGGCGCGCGCCGACTCCTCGGTGGCGATCACCCTGGAGGCGGGGGTGTCGCTGGGCGCGATGCCGATCTACCGCTTCGGCAGCGACGAGCAGCGCGCGACGTGGCTGCCCCGGCTGTGCTCGGGCGAGGCGCTGGGCGCCTTCGGGCTGACCGAGCCGGGGGGAGGATCGGACGCCGGCGCCACCCGCACCACCGCCCGCCTGGAGGAGGGGCGGTGGGTGGTGGACGGCACCAAGTGCTTCATCACCAACTCGGGAACCGACATCACCGCGCTGGTGACGGTGACCGCGGTGACCGGCCGCAAGCCGGACGGGCGGCCGGAGATCTCGACGATCCTGGTGCCCTCGGGCACCCCCGGGTTCACCGTCGGGCAGAAGTACTCCAAGGTGGGCTGGAACGCCTCGGACACCCGTGAGCTGGTGTTCCAGGACTGCCGGGTGCCCGAGGAGAACCTGGTGGGCGAGCGGGGGCGGGGCTATGCCCAGTTCCTGCGGATCCTGGACGAGGGGCGGGTCGCGATCGCCGCGCTGTCGGTGGGCCTGGCTCAGGGGTGCGTGGACGAGAGCCTGCGCTACGCGGGCGAGCGGGAGGCGTTCGGCTCGGCGATCGGCGGCTACCAGGCGATCCAGTTCAAGATCGCCGACATGGAGGCCCGGGCGCACACGGCGCGGCTGGCCTACTACGAGGCGGCCCGCAGGATGCTGGCGGGCGAGCCGTTCAAGAAGGAGGCCGCGATCGCCAAGCTTGTGGCCTCGAACGCGGCGATGGACAACGCCCGCGACGCCACGCAGGTCTTCGGCGGCTACGGCTTCATGAACGAGTACGCGGTGGGCCGCTTCTACCGCGACGCCAAGATCCTGGAGGTCGGTGAGGGCACCAGCGAGGTGCAGAAGATGCTCATCGCCCGCGAACTCGGCCTCCCGGCCTGACCGGCGGAGGGCACCGGGGCCGGGCGCGGGATCCGCCCTCGGCCCCGGTGCCCTCTCCGCACCCCCGGCCCGCTCCGTGGACGGACCGGGCGAGCCGTCCGAAGAGGCCGGGACCACGTCCCCTGAGGCAGTACCGGATCCGCCCCTCAGACCGGGACGGACCCCGACTACTGGTCCGGGTCGATCCTCCCGCTGCACCCAAGCCGCCACGACCGCCGTATGCCCCCATGCCCCGCCCGAACACTGCCGTCCGCCCCATACGGAGGCCGCGCCGGCGAACAACCCCGCCGCACCCCGGGAGCCCCGCCCCATGGGAAGTCCCGGCGAGCCTCCCCGAGAGGCCGGCGACGCGCGGACACGGGCCACGTCCACTGAGCAGGTACCGGATCCGCCCCACCGCACGTAAGTCGCCACGACCGCCGGAACATCCCGTAGACCTCGTCCGGGCATCGGCCCGGACTCTGAGCGGGGCCGTGGCCGAGTCCGGCATAGCCGGAGACGCGGGAGGCCGATCCCGTGGGCGGACCGGGCGAGCCGTCCGGCGCGGTGGCGGTCTCGGTCTCGTCTGGGAGGTGGGAGACGGGACGGCCCGGTCCTCGGCGTGGGAACCGTGCAGGGCAGGCACGCGGAGTCAGGGGTGCGGGTCATGCGGGCGGGTCCTCGGAGCGGGCGGCCCTCCTCCGGCCGCCGAACAGCTGGCGGAAACGGAACGCGGCGACGGCCACGACGAGGAGGATGGCGCCCGCGGCCATCCACGGGAAACCGTCGTCGTCCTCTGCCACCGGCTCCTCGGAGGCCTCGCCGGAGACGAGGGCCGTTCCTCCCGCCTCCCTCTCGCCCATGTCCGCGGGCACCGGTGCGGCCGCGCCCGACAGGGATCCCGCCCCCTCGGCCGACCGCTCCGCGGACTCCGGCGGTCCGGGGGCGTTCTCCACGGCGGCGCCCACGGACGGCGGCGCGTCGCCCGTCCCTGCGAATGCGGGGGCGGGGACGGTCACGGCGAGAGCCAGGGCGGCGCCCAGGACCGTCGCGGAGCGGGGGATGCGCACAAATGTCATCCTCCTGCGATGCGCACCGCCCCGGCCGCGGTTCCATCGCCCCCCTCCCCGCACGGGCGGAAACGGTGTGCGGCGAAGCCGCGGCCGCGTTCGGCGCACGGCGCCGCTACTGCAACAATGTACGTTGACAAGGTTTTCACGGCTCCTGCCCGGACACCGCGTGCTCCCGTACCCCCGGAACGGACGCCCACGACGCCGTCGGCGCAGGTCCGAAGCATTCCCGATGCAGGGCCGGGACGCTCCAAGGCCACTGAGGGAAGGGGAAGGGAAGCCGCCGCGGTGGGGCGGCCGACGAGCCGCCGCCGACCCCTCCGCGCGGCGTCCGCCCGCTCGCCGGGGCCGGACCGAGGCGGGAAGCGCTCGGCGGAGAATTCGACGGAGAGACGGCCGGCCCCGGGCCCGCCGCTGAAAGGGTGATCAGACGACCGTGGCCACTCCCACCGCGCCCGCTCCCGGGAACACAGACGCCCCCCGCATCGCCTACGACCGCGCAGGGCAGGGGCCGCCCCTGGTGCTGCTGCACGGCATCGGCCACCGGCGCCAGACCTGGTACCCGGTGATGCGGGAGCTCGCCGCCCACCACGAGCTCATCGCCGTGGACCTGCCCGGCTTCGGCGGCTCCACGGCCCCCGCCCCCGGCTCCCCCTACGACGTGGAGTGGCTGGTCGACACCGTCCAGCGGATGTGCGCCGAACTCGGCGCGGAGCACCCGCACGTGGTCGGCAACTCCCTGGGCGGCGCGATCGCCCTGGAGCTGGGCGCGCGGGGCGCGGCCGCCTCGGTGACGGTCTTCTCCCCCGTCGGCTTCGCCCCGACCGGCACCCACACCGGTCTGCGGGCGCTCGCCGCCGGCGCGCGCATGGCCGGGCTGGTCCCCGAACCGGTGCGGGTGGCCGCCGCCGCCAGCCCGCCCGCGCGCTCCATCGCCCGGCGGGTGCTGCGCGGCGACCCCTCCTCGCCCGCCGCGCGCGGCCTGGCCTTCGACGCGACCCTGGTCAGCGCCGGTTCACCGTTCGTGCGCCTGGTGCCCCGGGTGGCCGACTACCGGTTCGACCACCGCGAGGTGCCGTGCCCGGTGACGATCGCCTGGGGCGACCGCGACCGCCTGCTGCCGCCCTCAGGCGCCCGCACCGCGCTGCGCCGCATCCCGCACGCCCGGGTGGTGTCCCTGCTGGGCTGCGGGCACATCCCGATGGCCGACGCCCCGGGCCTGGTCGCCACCGAGATCCTGCAGACCGCCCGCTGCGCGTGAGCCGCCGGGGCGGACCGGGCGCGTCCCGGCGCCTCCCGGAGTGCGCCCCCCGGCGGCCGCCTCAGAACAGGTCGCGGCCGTAGGCCAGGAGGGTGAAGCCGGGGAAGGGCTCCCAGTCGCGGTCGGGAATGCGCGCGAAGCCCTGCTTCTCGTAGATGTACCGTGCCGCGGCCATCGCGGGCTGGGTCGACAGCACCAGCCGGTGCGCCCCCGCGGCCGCCGCGCGCTCTGCCAGCGCTTCGACCAGCGCCCCTCCGACGCCGCGCCCGCGCGCCTTCGGTGCGACCGCGAGCGCGCGTACCTCCGCCTCCTCCGGTGACCGGGCCACTTCGCTGGACGGGCGGTGCTCCTGGAGCATCGCCGTGCCCAGCAGCGCGCCGTCGTCCTCGGCCACCAGGACCTCCCCGGCCCCGTCCGCGCCGAGACGGCGCAAAACCGCGGCGTACTCGGGGCTGGCGTCGAGCAGCCCGTCCGCCTCGTAGGCCCCGACCCGCAGCTCTCCGACCGGTTCCCGCTCCTCGCGGTGCGCGCGACGAATGATCATGGGGACGAGTGAACCAGAGGGCGCGGAAGGTCCGGCCCCAGGGCCCGGCCCTTCCGAAGTGAATCGGCGAACTCGCCACAAGCCGCGGCCGTCTCTCCCCGGCATCCTCAGGGGGAGACATCGGCCGGATCGGCGGGGCGGCGACGGCAAGGGGGCCGGACGCGCCCGGGCGCCCCCCGCACCAGAGTGCTGGTCGGGGGCGCCCGGGAACGAGCGGTCTTCCGTCACACGGCGGACGGTGAGGCGCGGAGCGCAGGACGCTTGGACCGGCTCGGTTCAGAACGGCTCGGTCCGGCCGCCCCCGTCGGCTCAGCCGGCGGTGACGCGGATCTTCGACTGCCCGTGGGGCAGCTCCTCCCAGTCCTCCATGAAGGAGGCCTTCAGGCCGTGCTTCTCGGCCAGCGCGATCAGCGTCTCGGTGCGGTAGTAGAAGTCCTCCCGCAGCACGTGGTGCTCGGACCCCTCGGTGCGGTCGAAGGTGAAGTCGAAGAAGCCGCCTGGGGCGAGGATCCGCCCCACGTTCGCCAGGCACTCGTCGATGACCCCGATGGGCGAGTGAGAGAAGACGCTGTGGGCGTGGACCACGTCGAACCTGTCGTCGGGCAGGAACGCGAAGGTCAGGTCGCGCGTCAGGGTCAGGTACGGGAGCTTGTCCTGCAGCCCGCGCTCGGCCAGCACACCGGTGGCCGAGGCCAGGATGTCCGGCGAGATGTCGATGCCGTAGTAGTTGCCCTCGTCCAGGTAGTCGATGAACCGCCATCCGGCCCGCAGGTTGCCGCACCCGATGTCGAGCAGCCGGTGCTGCGGCGTGAGCCCGTGCCCGACCAGGTAGTCGAACTGCATCTGCCCAAGAGCGAGCCACCGCTTCTCCGACTGGCTGCCCACGGCCGCCTTGGGGTCGCGCGCGGCGTCGGAGGCCATGACGGCACGGTAGTAGGAGACGTGGTCCCGGTGTCGGAACCGCAGGGCGGCGTCGCGCAGGGCGCGCGACGCGTAGGGCACCACTCGCCCCGGGTTGCGCAGGGCATAGCGCACCTTGTGGCCGAGGGAGGACCGGTTCGCGGTCAGCGCCCCGGACTTCTTCTCAGGCATCACTCTCACTCCTCACACCGTGTTCACGGTCTCCGGATCCCGGGTCCGATCCTCTACCGCGGACGCCGGGCGGGCCCGCAATGACACGGGGCGCGTACGCGTGCTCCGGAGGGAGGGAGCGGGCGGCGCGATGGTGGGGAGGGGCGGCCGCGGTGGGGGGACCCTCGGCGGCCGACACTACTCTCCCTAGGGCCGCGGACGGGAGAGCCCTTGGGGCCGGAACCACTTGCGTGGCGGGCCTTCCCGGCCGGCCGAAGGTTCACCGGTCGGCCCCGGCGCCCACCGATCGATGCGGCCGCACGTGAGGCGCCGAGCGGCCCCTCCCCACCCCAAGGCCGCCCGACCAGGGCGCACGCTCTGGCCGGCGCACCCGGCGTCGGGCCGTCGGCCCGACCGTTCCGTCGCCGCCGCCTTCGGCGTCACGCGCCGTAGACCGGCTGGGGCGGGGGTGCCTGGGCCAGGAGCTCCTCTACGGCGCCGCCGACGTCGGGCGGGTCCCAGCGGGTCGGGCGTACGGCCTCGGGGCCGGGCCGGTAGCCCTCCATCAGGCGGATGCGCCCGCCCTCCGCCTCGAAGACGCGGCCGCTCACCCCCTGCGCGGCGCCCGACCCCAGCCACACCACCAGGGGCGCGACGTTGGCCGGGTCCATGGCGTCGAAGCCGTCCTGCGGCCGGGCCATCCGGTCGGCGAAGACCTCCTCGGTCATGCGGGTGCGCGCCGCCGGGGCGACCGCGTTCACCGTCACCCCGTACCGTTCCAGCTCGGCCGCGGCCACCAGGGTCAGGGCGGTGATGCCCGCCTTCGCCGCCGCGTAGTTGGCCTGGCCCACGCTGCCCAGCAGGCCGGCGCCGGAGGAGGTGTTGACCACCCGGGCGGCAGGGCGGCGCCCGGCCTTGGCCTCGGACCGCCAGTGGCCCGCGGCCTCGCGCAGCATCAGGAAGTGGCCCCGCAGGTGCACGCGCACCACCGCGTCCCAGTCGTCCTCGGAGAGGTTGACCAGCATCCGGTCACGGACGAACCCCGCGTTGTTGACCAGCGTGTCCAAGCGCCCATAGGTCCCCAGGGCCGTGCGCACGGCTTCCCGCGCCCCGTCGGCCGACGCGATGTCCCCGGTGCAGGCCACCGCCTCGCCGCCGCGCGCGCGGACGGCGTCGACGGTCTCCTGCGCGGGGCCGTCCGCGGCACCGGTGCCGTCGCGCCCCACTCCCAGATCGTTGACGACCACGCGCGCGCCCTGGCGGGCGAACTCCAGCGCGTGCGCGCGCCCCAGGCCTCGCCCCGCCCCGGTGACCAGGGCCGTCCTCCCCGCACAGATCACGGGCGCTCTCCTCTCTCTCGCGCCGCCAGGTAGGCGGGCCGTTCGCCGCCGCCGTGCACCGGCAGGCAGGCCCCGGTGATGTAGGAGGCGGCGCCCGAGGCCAGGAAGACGCACGCCTCGCCGATCTCGCGCGGTTCGGCCAACCGCCCGAGCGGCACGGTGCGCCCGGCCTCCGCCACGCCGCGCTCGTCGCCGTAGTGCAGGGCGCTGCGCCCGGTGCGCACCATCCCGGCCCGCACGCAGTTGACCCGCACCTCGGGCGCCCACTCCGCGGCGAGCGAGGCGGTCAGGCTCTCCAGCCCCGCCTTGGCCGCCCCGTAGGCCGCCGTCCCCGGCGACGGCCGGACGGCGCTCACGCTGCCGATGAAGGTGAGCGAGCCGCCGCGCTCGCGGAGCGGCGCATGGAAGGCCCGCGCCAGCAGCAGCTGGGCGGTGAGGTTGAGTTCGATGATCCTGGCGTGGGTGCGCGCGTCCCCCTCGGCCGCGGGCAGCGGCGGCGCCCCGCCGGCGTTGCCGACCACGGCCCCCGCCTCCCCGGCCTCGGCGGCCAGCCGCTCCAGGTCGCCGGGGTCGCGGATGTCGGCGCGGACGAAGCGCACCCCCGGCGGGAGCTCCGCGGGCGACCGCCGGGCGCAGGCCACCACGTGGGCCCCCGCCGCCGCGAAGGCCGCGCAGATCCCCGCGCCGACACCGCGCACGCCCCCGGTGACCAGCACCGTCCTACCGTCCAGGTCGGCCATCGCGGGCCCCTTCCCGCCGTCGCGAACCGCTGTTACGTTCTTTCTAACAAACGTTTGGTGGAAAGGTAAGGCATGGAGATCTCCACCGGCCTCCACCCGGACGGGACCGCCGAGGTCACCGTGGATGTGCCCCCGGTCAACGCGCTGGGGGCCGCGGCCTGGCACCGGCTGGCCGCGTCGGTGCGCGAGGCGGGCCGCGACCCTCGGGTGCGCGCGGTGCTGCTGCGCGCCGAAGGGCGCGGCTTCAACGCGGGCGTCGACATCAAGGAGCTCCGGCGGGAGGGGCACGCCGCCCTGGTCGCGGTCAACCGGGGGTGCGCGGACGCCTTCGACGCCGTCTACACCTGCCCGGTGCCGGTGGTCGCCGCCGTGCAGGGCCACTGCCTGGGCGGCGGGGTGGGGCTGGCCGGGAACGCCGACATCGTAGTCGCCGCCGAGGACGCCTCCTTCGCCCTGCCCGAGGTCGACCGGGGCGCGCTGGGCGCCGCCACGCACCTGCGCCGGCTGGTCCCGGACCACCTGGCGCGCGCCATGCTCTACACCTGCCGCCCGGCGACCGCCGCGCAGTTGCACGCCTTCGGCTCGGTGCTGGAGGTGGTCCCGCCCACGGAGCTGCGCGGGGCCGCCCTGAGGGCGGCCGGGGACATCGCCGCCAAGGACCCGGAGGTGATCCGCCGCGCGAAGGAGTCCCTGAACGGGACCGACCCGGTGGACCCGCGCCGCTCCTACCGCTTCGAGCAGGGGTTCACCTTCGAACTGGCCCTGAACGGCACGGGCGACCGGCTGCGGGAGGCGTTCGCGGGCCAAAGCACGCGGGCGGGCGCACGCACGGCCCCGGACCCGTCCGGTGAAGGCACATGACCTGCACCGGCGGCACCCGGACGAAGCGCACCACCGGGCACCGCACCGATCCCGGGGGCAAGGGCGCGGACGGCCCACAGGAGCCGCCGGACCCGCGGGACGACGGCGAACACCGCCTGCACCGCCGAACAAGGGCTTCATTCCCCGGCCACTGTCCGCCGGCGAACGGCGCCCGCCCAGAGCCGACCGCCTGGCGCCGCACCCGAGAGCACGGCCTCGACGGAACCGGCCGCCCGGCCGAACGCCGATGGGGAACGGAGCGCTCCGACCGAAGCCGGGCGGGTGCTCGGCCGCCTGGCTCGCACGCTCAGGGAGTAGGGGAGACAGAGCGCTCACGGACGCCGCCGCCACCGGACGCCGGCCGCGCCGGAGCCCGGCGACCGCCCCGACCGACCTCCCGACTCGGCGCCGCGCGGCGGGTCCGCATCCGCCTGCGACCGATTCGTCCGCGTCGGCGCCCCGCCCGGGGCGCCTTCGTGCCGCCGTGGACGCCCGCACGCCGAGGAGGGCCGAACCCTGGACAAGCTCATGACACCCGACGCGATCGCCGCCTCGGTTCCCGACGGCGCCGTGCTCGGCATCGGCGGCTGGGGCTCGCGCCGCAAGCCCATGGCGCTCGTGCGGGCCCTGTGCCGCGCCCCGGCCCGCGACCTGACGGTGGTCTCCTGCGGCGGCCCCGACCTCGGGCTGCTCTGCGCCTACGGCAAGGTGCGCAGGGCCGTCGCGCCGTTCGCCACCCTCGACTCCATCCCGCTGGAGCCCTGGTTCCGCGCCGCACGCGAGGACGGCCGCATCGCGCTCACCGAGTACGACGAGGGCCTGTTCATGTTCGGCCTCCTGGCGGCCGCCCACCGGCTGCCGTTCCTGCCGACCCCCGCGGGGCTGCACTCCGACGTCATGCGGGTCAACCCCGGGCTGCGCACCGTCCGCTCTCCCTACCCCTCCCCCGGCGGCACGCACGACGGCGACGGCGGGGAGCCGGAGGAGCTGGTGGCGGCGCCCGCGCTGCGCCTCGACGCCGCCTTCGTCCACCTCAACCGGGCCGACCGGCGGGGCAACGGCCAGTACCTGGGCCCCGACCCCTACCTCGACGACCTGTTCGCCAAGGCCGCCGACCGCACCTACCTGTCCTGCGAACGCATCGTCGACCGCTTCGAGGGAGCGGCGCAGACCCTGCTGGTCAGCAGGGCGGCGGTGGCCGGGGTGGCCGAGACCCCGGGCGGGGCGCACTTCACCTCCTGCGAGCCCGACTACGGCCGCGACGAGCGGTTCCAACGCGCCTATGCCGACGCCGCCAAGGACCCGCAGGCCTGGGAGCGCTTCCGCGCCGCCTATATCGACGCCGGCGAGGACGCCTACCGCAGGGAGGCCCTGCCATGACCGCCCGCCCCGTCCCCGCGGATCCCCCCACCCGCGCCGAGGTGGCCGTCGCCGCCTGCGCCGACGCCTGGCGCGGCGACGGCGAAGTGCTCGCCGCCGCCATGGCGCCCTGTTCGGTACTGGGCGCCCGCCTGGCACGCGCGACCTTCTCCCCCGACCTGCTCACCACCGACGGCGGTGCCCTGCTCACCCGCGAGCCGGTGCCCCTCGCAACCGGCGGCGCCCCGGCGGCCGAACCCGAGGCCGAAGGGTGGCTGCCCTTCCGCGACCACCTGTGGCTGGTACTGCACGGACGCAGGCACGTCATGCTCGGCGCCTCCCAGATGGACGGGGAGGGCAGGACCAACATCTCGTGCATCGGCGGCTGGGAGCGGCCGACCTCCCAGCTTCTAGGGGTGCGCGGCTGCCCGGGCAATACGGTGCGCAACACCGTCAGCTACTGGGTTCCCCGGCATTCGCGCCGGGTCTTCACCTCCAAGGTCGACATGGTCAGCGGGGTCGCCGCCGCCGACGCGCACGAGCTCCGGCGCGTGGTCACCGACTTGGCGGTGATGGACTTCGGCGGCCCCGGCCGCACCCTGCGCCTGGTGTCGGTGCACCCGGGGTGCACCGTCGAGCAGGTCCGCGACGCCACCGGGTTCGACCTGGCGCTGCCCGGCGGCGGGGAGGCGGCCGTCGCCGAGACCCGGCGCCCCTCCGCCGAGGAGCTGCGCCTGCTCCGCGAGGTGCTCGACCCCCGCGGCGCCCGCGACAGGGAGGTGCCCGGATGACCCGCCCCTTCGGCCCGCAGCCCGCCCCGGACTCCGGGCCCCGGCTGGGCCCCGCTCCCGCCCCCGGACCGATGGACACCGCCCTCACCCGGCTGGCCGGGTGCCGCTACCCGGTGGTGCAGACCGGCATGGGGTGGGTGGCGGGCCCTCGCCTGGTGGCGGCGGCCTGCGAAGCCGGCGCCCTGGGCATCCTCGCCTCGGCGACGCTGGGGCGCGAGGAGACGGCGGCCGCCATCCGCGCCGTCAAGCGCCGCACCGACGCGCCCTTCGGGGTCAACCTGCGCGCGGACGCCGCCGACGCCCGCGAACGGGCCGAGATGCTCGTGGCGGAGGGCGTGCGGGTGGCCTCCTTCGCCCTGGCGCCGCAGCAGGACCTGATCGACCTGCTGAAGGACGGCGGGGTCGCCGTCGTCCCGACCGTCGGTGCGCCCCGCCACGCCGAGAAGGTGGCCTCGTGGGGCGCCGACGCGGTCATGGTGCAGGGCTCGGAGGGCGGCGGGCACACCGGCCCGGTCTCCACGACGGTCCTGCTGCCGCGCGTGCTGGACGCCGTGGACATCCCGGTGGTGGCGGCGGGCGGGTTCCGCGACGGGCGGGGGCTGGCGGCGGCCCTGGCGTTCGGGGCGAGCGGGATCGGCATGGGGACCCGGTTCCTGCTGACGTCGGACAGCACGGTCCCCGACGCGGTCAAGCGCGCCTACCTGGAGGCCGAGGACACCGTGGTCACGCGCGCGGTCGACGGCCTCCCCCACCGCGTGCTGAGCACACCCGCAATCGAGGCCCTGGAACGGGCCGGCGGGCTGCGCCGCCTGCTCCTGGCCCTGCGCAACGCGCGCGCGTTCCGCACCGAGGCGGGCGCGGGTTGGGCGCCGTTGCTCCGGGAGGGGTGGGCCATGCGCCGCTCGACGGGGGCCGGCCTCGGCCGGACGCTGATGGCGGCGAACACCCCGATGATGCTGAAGGCCGCCATGGTCGAGGGGCGCACGGATGCCGGGGTGATGTCGGCGGGCCAGACCGTCGGCGCGATCACCGACCTCCCGAGCTGCCGCGACCTGGTCCACCGAACCGTCCGCGAGGCGCGGGAGACCGTGGCCGGACTCCCCGGGTGACCGGTTCGTTCGCAGGACAGAAGTGTTCGGGGGTCGTAGACTCGCGGCAGGAACATCGACGTTGGAGGTCTCCACATGGCCATGCCGTCAACTCCCGGCTCCAGAGATGAGCCGCTGCCGGAGTGCACGCCGGCGGCGGTCCGGGCGGCGATCGCCGACCTCCACGATCCAGCCCTGCTCCGCCAGTACGAACAGGATCTCGACTGCGCATACAAGCAGGCGCGTAGCGACTCTGATCTCTCGATCCTCATCAAGACGGTGCGCCGTTGGTGGTTCGAGGTGGACGCCAGGCGCGACCCGGAGAGGTTCCGTGAGTACACCCAACGCGTCAACCGCTATTTGAACGACGGGCCCCCACCCCCTGAGGAGCGGATCAGTAGGGCCGAGATCCTGGAACGGTTCGATTACTAATCATGTATGTATGGGATTTCGACGAAAAGTCCCTTGCGGAGTTCTCCGACCTTCCTCGGCCTGCCAGGAGAGCACTCATCCAGCTCCTTGAGGCACTGATCCTGGTCGATCCCATGACCTATCAGCAGAGCGAGGACCAGCCCGACCAAAAGCCCCTGCGCTGTCTCCCCTTCGGGGAGAAGAGCGAAGGCCTCGTCACCGTGCTGATACATCCTCCAGACTCACTTGTTCTCGTAGTGAGGATTCAGTGGCTCGGCTGAGCGTCCCTCAGCCCACCCGCTCGATCACGGTCACGTTGGCCTGGCCGCCGCCCTCGCACATGGTCTGCAACCCGTACCGGCCGCCGGTCCGCTCCAGCTCGTGCAGCAGGGTCGTCATCAGCCGCGCCCCCGTCGCCCCGAGCGGGTGGCCCAGGGCGATCGCTCCCCCGTTGGGGTTGACCCGCTCCGGGTCGGCGCCGGTCTCCTTCAGCCAGGCCAGCACGACCGCCGCGAACGCCTCGTTCACCTCGACCGCGTCCATGTCGCCGATGGACATCCCGCACGCCTCCAGTGCCCGAGCCGTGGCCGGGATCGGCGCCGAGAGCATCCGGATCGGGTCCTCCCCCCGCACCGACATGTGGCGGATGCGCGCCCGGGGCACCAGGCCGTGCTCCTCCAGCGCGCGCTCGCCCGCGATCAGCAGCGCCGCCGCCCCGTCGGTGACCTGCGATGCCGTTGCGGCGGTGTGCAGGCCGCCGGGCACCAGCGCGGGGAGCGCGGCCATCTTCTCCCGTGAGGTGTCGCGGCGCGGGCCCTCGTCGGCGGCGACGCCGTCCACGGGCACGGTCTCCCGCGCGAACCTCCGCTCGTCGGCCGCGCGCACCGCGCGCCGGTGCGACTCGACGGCGTAGTCCTCCAGCTCCCCGCGCGCCAGCCCCCAGTCGCGGGCGATCGCCTCCGCCCCCGCGAACTGCGACACCGGCGCGTCCCCGTACCGGCGCCGCCACCCCTCCGAGCCGCCGAAGGGGCCGAGGAGGGCGCCCGCCCCGGCTCCGCGCCCCTCCGGCCCCTCCGCGCGCGCGAGCGCCTCGCCCGCCCTCATGGCGGCGCCGATCGGCACCGCCGACATGCTCTGCACCCCGCCCGCCACCACCAGGCCGGCCGTCCCCGCCATCACCGCCTGCGCGGCGAAGTGCACGGCCTGCTGGCCCGAGCCGCACTGCCGGTCCACGGTCACCCCGGGCACGTGCTCGGGCAGCCCGGCGGCCAGCCACGCGGTCCGCGCGATGTCCCCGGCCTGGGGGCCGAGCGCGTCGACGCAGCCGAACACCACGTCGTCCACCGCCCCCGGGTCGGCCCCTGAGCGCTCCATGAGGGCGGTGATCACCCGGGCGCCCAGGTCGGCCGGGTGCACCCCGGCCAGGGCCCCGCCCTCCCTCCCCCGGGCGACCGGGGTTCGGACCGCATCGACGATGAAGGCTTCCGGCATGGTGCGCTCCTTAAGGGGGCGAGGAGGGAGCGGACGTCACTCGCCGGGCGCCTGGATGCCTTCCAGGACCATGGCGAGGTACTGCTTGGCGATGTCGGAGGCGGGCAGGCGGCCGTGCGGGTCGTACCAGTTGGCCGCCACCCAGACGGTGTCGCGGATGAAGCGGTAGACCAGGGAGGCGTCCAGGTCGGCGCGGAACGCGCCTTCCTCGGTGCCCCTCCTGAGCAGCTCCATCCACATGGAGCGGAACCTGGTCTGGGACTCGGCCAGGTAGGCGAAGCGCGGGCTGAGCGCCAGGTGCCGGGACTCGTTCTGGTAGAGCACCACCGCGGGCCGGTGCCGGTCGATCGACACGAACGAGGCCTCGATCAGGCGCTCCAGGGTGGTGCGGGCGTCCTGGCCGTCGGCGAGGATGCCGTCGTAGGCGGCCCACAGGTCGTCCAGGAAGCCCGAGAGGATCTCGTCGGCCATCGCCTCCTTGGAGTCGAAGTGGTAGTAGAGGCTGCCCGCGAGCATGCCCGCGGCGTCGGCCACCTGACGGATGGTGGTCGCCGCGAAGCCCTGCCGGGCGAACACCTCCGCCGCCGTCTCCAGGATCTCGCTCCGCCGCCGCTCCCTCGCGGCCGCGGTCCGCTCGGCGTCCCTGCGCCGTGGGCTCATCGTTCGTCGCCTTCGTATCGGTCGGTCGTGTCCGTCGGCCCGGTCGGTCCGGTCGGCCTTACAGCGCCGTCTTCGAGGTCGTCGACAGGTGGGGCGGGGCTCACGCGCGCTGGCTGGAGACCGGCACCACTTCTCCTGTCATATAGGACGCGTAGCCGCTGGCGAGGAACACGATGACATTGGCGACCTCCCAGGGCTCGGCCGGCCTGCCGAACGCCTCCCGCCCTGCTAGCTCCTCCAGCATCTCCTCAGGGGCGGACTTCGCGAGGTTCTCGTGCATCGCCAGGCTGGGGGCGACCGCGTTGACGCGCACCCCGTGCGGGGCCGCCTCCATCGCCGCGCACCGGGTCAGGGCCATCACCCCGGCCTTGGCCGCCGCATAGTGCGCCTGTCCCGGCTGCGCCCGCCACCCCAGCACCGAGGCGTTGTTGACCACGGTGCCGCGCCCGCGCGGGCACATCCGCCGCAGCGCCGCCCGGGTGCAGCGCATGGTTCCGGTGAGGGTCACGTCGAGCACCCGGGACCACTCGGCGTCCTCCATACGGGCCAGGGGCGCGGTCCCGCCCAGCCCGGCGTTGTTCACCGCCACTTCCAGCGGGCCGAACCGCGCCTCGGCGGCGTCGAAGGCGGCCCGCACCTGATCCTCGTCGGTGACGTCGCACGGTGCCGCGGCGACGCGGTCGGCGCCGAACTCGGCGGCCAACGCGCGCTCACACTCGGCCAGGCGGCGCTCGTGCGCGTCGCTGACCAGGACCCGCGCCCCCTCCGCCAGCAGGCGCCGCGCGGCGGCACCGCCGATGCCGGTCCCGGCGGCGGCGGTGACCAGGGCCGTGCGGCCGCGCAGCAGCCCGTGGGCGGGCGGGGGCACCGGCGGGCGTCCGCGCTCGGGGTCGACCATGGGGCTACCCTACCAAACGATTGTTAGAAACAATGGGCGGGCACCGCCCGACCCGACGCGGAGGGGCCGCCATGGACCTCGACCCGACCCCCGCCCAACGCGCGTTCCGCGACGAGGTGCGCGCCTGGCTGCACCGCAACGTCCCGGACCGCCCGCTGCCGCCCATGGACGGCGCCGAGGGCTTCGAGGCCCACCGCTCCTGGGAGCGCGCCCTGGGGCGGGCCCGCCTGTCGGCCGTCACCTGGCCGGCCCGGTACGGCGGCCGCGGCGCCGGCCTCGTCGAAGGGCTGATCCTCGACGAGGAGTACCACGCCGCCGGCGCCCCCGAGCGCGTCGCGCAGAACGGCATCGCCCTGCTCGGGCCGACCCTCCTGGCGCACGGCACCCCCGAGCAGTGCGCCCGCGTGCTGCCGGCGATGGCCTCCGGCGAGGTGATCTGGGCCCAGGCCTGGTCCGAACCGGGCGCAGGCAGCGACCTGGCCGCGATCCGCTCCCGGGCCGAACGCGCCGAGGACCCCGAGCGCGGCCCGGGCTGGCGGCTGTGGGGGCAGAAGACCTGGAGCTCACGGGCGGCCTTCGCCGACCGCGGCTTCGGCCTCTTCCGCACCGCCCCCGACCGCCACCGCGGCCTGACCTACCTGATGTTCGCCCTGGACGCGCCCGGGCTGACCCGGCGCCCGATCCGCCGCCTGGACGGCCGTCCCGTCTTCGCCGAGCTGTTCTTCGACGGCGTGTTCGTCCCCGACGCCGACGTCATCGGCGCCCCCGGCCAGGGGTGGCGCATCGCCATGGGCACCGCCGCAGGCGAACGCGGCACCGGCCTGCGCGGGCCCGGGCGCTTCTGCGCCTCGGCCCGCCGCCTGGACCGGCTGCGCCGCGAACGGGAGGCGCCCGCCCACGGCGCGGCCGGCGACCGGGTCGCCCGCGCGTGGATCGGCGCCCAGGCCTACCGCCTGCACGCCTACGCCTCGGCCTGCGCCCCCGAAGCACCGTCGGCTGGCGAGGCGAGCATGAACAAGCTCTTCTGGTCCGCCCTCGACACCGACCTGCACGAGACCGCCCTGGACCTGCTCGGGCCCGAGGCCGAACTGGACGGGGACTGGATGCACGGCCACGTCTTCGCCCTGGCCGGCCCGGTCTACGCCGGAACGAACGAGATCCAGCGCGACATCGTCGCCGAACGCGTCCTGGGCCTTCCCCGGCCCGGCAGGAGTGAACGCTGATGCACTTCGCCCCCACCCCCGAGCAGGACCTGTTCGCCGACACCCTGGACGCCCTGCTCGGCACCGACGAGCCGGGCGCGGCGGCGCGCGCCTGGGCCCGCGGCGACCGCGGCCCCGGCGAGCGGCAGTGGCGGGGCCTGGCCGAGGCGGGCCTGTTCTCCCTCGCCGTGCCCGAGGAGCACGGCGGCGCGGGGCCGCTGCCGGTCGAGCTCGCCCTGGGCATGATCGAGGCCGGGCGGCACGCGGTGCCCGGTGCCCTGGTCGAGACGGCGGCGGCCGCGCTGCTCCTCGACGACGACGCGCTCCTGGAACGGATCGCCACCGGACGGCTCGCGGTCTCCGTGGCCGTGCCTCCCTGGGCTCCGCACGCCTTGGACGCCGACCGGGCCGGCGCGGTGCTCGTGGTCGCCGACGGGCGGCCGCACACGGCCGACCCCGTCGAACGGCTGGCCTCGCTGGACCCCGCCCGGCGGCTCTGGCGGGTCCGCAGGGGCGCCCCGGTGCCCGCGGGCCCCCTGGCCGGGTGCGCCCTCGACCTGGCGGTCCTGTGCTGCGCCGCGCAGGCGCTGGGCGTCGGTCAGCGCCTGCTGGAGAGCACCGTGGACCACGTGAGGACCCGGCGGCAGTTCGGCCGCCCGATCAGCGACTTCCAGGCCGTGCGCCACCGGCTGGCCGACACCGCGACCGCCCTGCACTTCGCCCGCCCGCTGGTGCTCGGGGCGGCGGCAGCGTTCGACTTCGGCCCTGCCCACGGGAAGCACGGGTCCTCTGCGGCAGACGGCGCGCACGGGGCCACCGGTGTATGCGGGTCGACCGGGACGCACGGTACGACGCGCGCCCGGGACGTCTCCGCCGCGAAGGCCGCCGCCTGCGACGCCGCGCACACCGCCGCCCGGACGGCCCTGCAGCTGCACGGTGCCATCGGCTACACCGACGAACACCCCGCGACCCTGTGGATCCGCAAGGCCCACACCCTCCGCCGCGCCTGGGGCACCCCGACCGCCCACCGCACCCGCGTCCTTGAGGCCCTGGACCGGGCCGACCGGGACCGGGACGAACGCCCCGATGACGGCCCCGGAACCGGCACCGAACGCGGGACAACCGGTTCCGCGACTGTCCAGGCCTCTGACAGCAGAACGCCCCCGACGGAACGCCCCTGAGCGCCGACCACCGGTCGCCGCCCCAGCGCTCCCAGCGGTCCTGGCGCTCCTGAACGGACCGCCCATCGGGAGCGCCCTGGGAACGCGCGCTCAGAAGAACGGGCGCAGCGGGCCGATGATGCGTTCGGTGAGTTTGGCCAGCAGGGGTCTGCGGTTCCAGGCGGTCTCGCTCAGGGGGCGGGCGTTGGCGATGTCGTTGGCGAAGACCTCTTCGAGATGGCCGGCCATGCCGTCGTCGAAGATCTCCACGTTGATCTCGTGGTTGCCCGTCAGGCTCAGCCGGTCGATGTTGGCGGTGCCCACGGTGGACCACCGCCCGTCGATCGTGGCGGTCTTGGCGTGCACCATGGCGCCCTGGAAGCGCCACAGCGTCACCCCGCCCCGCAGCAGCGACGCGTACAGCCCCCGGGAGAGCCAGTCGGCGACCACGTGGTTGGACTCGGCCGGGACCAGCACCCGCACGTCCACCCCGCGCCGGGCGGCGGCCGCCAGGGCGTCCACGATCTCCCGGTCGGGCAGGAAGTAGGCCTGGGTGATGTAGATGTGCTCGCGCGCGCGGTCGATCGCGTCCAGGTACATCCCCCGGATGGGGTAGACGAACAGGTCCGGCTGGTTGCGCTGGGAGCGCACCGCCGGCGTCCACTGCGCCTCGCCGAACGCCGACAGCCGCGGCTGGGCCGCCTTGCGGTACCGGTTCCAGAACTCGCAGAAGGCGTTCTCCAGCTCCCAGACCGCCGGTCCGGCCAGGCGCAGGTGGGTGTCGCGCCACTCGGTGGCATAGGCCGACCCGACGTTGTAGCCGCCCACGAACCCGACCTCGCCGTCGACCGAGAGGATCTTGCGGTGGTCCCGCCCGAGCTTGCGCACGTCCAGCAGCAGCACGCCCGGGTGGACCACGGGGAACCGCAGCACGTTCACCGACGGCGGGAAGCGGAAGAACGAGCGCGGGACGACCAGGTTGGCGAACCCGTCGTAGATGACGTGGACCTCCACGCCGCGCTCGGCGGCGGCGATCAGCTCCCGCTTGAACTGGCGCCCCACCTGGTCGCCCTTGACGATGTAGGACTCGAACAGGATCCGCCTGCGTGCCCCGCGGATCGCGTCCAGCATGTCGGAGAAGAGGTCTTCCCCGTAGGTGTAGGTCGTCACGAGGGTCTCGCCGACCGGCAGCTCCTTGGGAGCGGTCCGGGGGAAGTGCGCCCGCCGCGGCCGCACCCGCTTGCGCCACAGGTCGATGGCGACCAGCCCCAGGACCGCGGCCGCCTGGGCCGCGAACAGCCCTGCGATCAGGCGTCTGACCACGGTGATGACCGTCGTTCTTCGTACCATTGCGTCAGTCTCCGGTCCGCGGACCGCCCGACCGGCGTCGGACGGTCACCAACGCTACCGTCCGCACCCCCTCGGCGCCGCGCACCGCGACACGACCGTGTCCCCTCCGCGGCGGCGGAGGGGACACGGTCCGGGGCCGCGCCTCAGCGGCGCTCGCGCACGGCGGCGATGATCTCCTGCGCCGCCTCCTCCAGCGGCACGCCGTTCTTCTGGGAGCCGTCCCGGTAGCGGAACGACACCGCGCCCTTGCCGATGTCCTCGTCGCCGGCCAGCAGCATGAAGGGCACCTTCTGCTTCTGGGCGTTGCGGATCTTCTTCTGCATCCGGTCGTCGCCGGAGTCGACGTCGAACCGGATCCCCTCGCCGCGCAGCCGCTCGGCGAACCGCTCCAGGTAGGGCACGTGCTCGTCGGCGATCGGGATGCCCACCGCCTGCACCGGGGCCAGCCAGGCCGGGAACGCGCCGGCGTAGTGCTCCAGCAGTACCGCGAAGAACCGCTCGATCGAGCCGAACAGGGCGCGGTGGATGACCACCGGCCGCTGCCGGCTTCCGTCGGCGGCGGTGTACTGCAGGTCGAAGCGCTCGGGCATGTTGAAGTCGACCTGGAGGGTGGACATCTGCCAGGTGCGGCCGATGGCGTCGCGCGCCTGCACCGAGATCTTCGGGCCGTAGAAGGCGGCCCCGCCCGGGTCCATGACCAGGTCCAGCCCCTGCTTCTCGGCGGCCTGGCGGAGCGCCTCGGTGGACTCCTCCCACACCTCGTCGCCGCCGACGTACTTCTCCGGGTCCTTGGTGGACAGCTCCAGGTAGAAGTCGTCCAGCCCGTAGTCGCGCAGGAGGTCCAGCACGAAGGTCAGCAGCGAGTCGAGCTCGCCGGCCATCTGCTCCTTGGTGCAGTAGATGTGCGAGTCGTCCTGGGTGAAGCCGCGCGCCCGGGTCAGGCCGTGCACCACGCCCGACTTCTCGTACCGGTAGACGGTCCCGAACTCGAACAGCCGCAGGGGCAGCTCCCGGTAGGAGCGCCCGCGCGCGTCGAAGATCAGGTGGTGCATCGGGCAGTTCATCGGCTTGAGGTAGTAGTCCACCCCGTCGTCGAGCTGCATGGGCGGGTACATGCCGTCGGCGTACCAGTCCAGGTGGCCCGAGGTCTCGAACAGCTGGGCCTTGGTGGCGTGCGGGGTGTTGACGAACTCATAGCCCGCCTCCTCGTGCCTGCGGCGCGAGTAGTCCTCCATCTCCTTGCGGACGACACCGCCCTTGGGGTGGAAGACCGCCAGCCCCGACCCGATCTGGTCGGGGAAGGAGAACAGGTCCAGCTCGGCGCCGAGCTTGCGGTGGTCCCGCTTCTCGGCCTCCTCCAGGAAGGTCAGGTAGGCCTTGAGGGCGTCCTTGGACTCCCAGGCGGTGCCGTAGATCCGCTGGAGCTGGGGGTTGGTCTCCTTGCCGCGCCAGTAGGCGGCCGCGGAGCGCATCAGCTTGAACGCCGGGATCGCCTTGGTGGTGGGCAGGTGCGGGCCCCGGCACAGGTCCTTCCAGCACAGCTCGCCGGTGCGGGGGTGCACGTTGTCGTAGATGGTCAGGCCGCCCTCGCCGACCTCGACCCCGGCCCCCTCGGCGGCCTCGTCCGCGCCGCTCTTGAGGCCGATGAGCTCCAGCTTGTAGGGCTCGGTGGCCAGCTCGGCGCGCGCGGCGTCGTCGGAGACCTCGCGGCGGTCGAAGCGCTGGCCCTGCTTGACGATCTCCTGCATCTTCTTCTCAAGACGCTTCAGGTCGTCGGGGGTGAAGGGCTCGGCGACGTCGAAGTCGTAGTAGAAGCCGTTCTCCACGGGCGGGCCGATGCCCAGCCTGGCCTCGGGGAACAGCTCCTGGACGGCCTGGGCGAGCACGTGCGCGGCGGAGTGGCGCAGGATCGCGCGCCCGTCCTCGGAGGAGACCTCCACGGGCTCGACCGCGTCCTGCTCGGACAGCTCCCAGGCGAGGTCGCGCAGCTCGCCGTTGACGCGCGCGGCGATCACGGTCCGGCCGTCCGCCTCCAACGCCTGGCCGGCCGTCGTCCCCGCCGCCACCGAACGCTCGGTTCCGGCGAGGGTGATACGCAGCTCAGGCACGGCGGACACAGTGGCTCCTCAAATCGCTTGCCGGATCGTGGTCGGGAGGGGCCCACGGCGCACCCGGGACCGGCCCCGGGGCGCACGCCGCCTCCCACGCCCGATGCTATCGGTTGGCCGGGCCGGGACCGGCCGTCCGGAGCCGATCGACGCGCGGTAACCGGGCCGGTCGCACGGGTATGCAACGGGCGGGGACCGGAACCGGACACCGGCGGACACTCGGCAGGACGGGGGCACAGGGTGCGCATCGTGATCGTCGGAGCGGGCATCGCCGGGCTGACGCTGGCGCTGGCGCTGCACCGCTCGGGCCGGCGCTGCGTGGTGCTGGAGCAGTCCCGCCACTTCACGCCGGTCGGCGCCGGGGTGCAGCTGGCGCCCAACGCCACGCGCCTGCTGCTGCGGCTAGGGCTGGGCGAGGCGCTGGCCGCGGCCTCGGTGCGCCCGGCCCGCCGCGAGGTGCTGGAGGGCGCCGACGGCCGGCTGCTGCACGCCTTGACGCTCGGCGAGGAGGCGGAGAAGCGCTACGGCGCGCCCTTCTACACGCTGCTCCGCTCCGACCTGCACGCGATCCTGCTCGATGCGGTGCCGCGCGGCACCGTGCGCCCCGAGCACTACGTCACCGACATCCTGGAGAACAGCGACGAGGTGGCGCTGCTGTGCGCGGACGGCCGCCGGGTGCACGGGGACGCGGCGATCGGCGCCGACGGGGTGCACTCCTCGATGCGGGCGCTGCTGCGGCCCGAGCACCAGCGCCCCTCCGGGCAGAGCGTGTACCGCGGGCTGGCGCCCGGGAGCGCGCTGCCCGCGGCGGTGGCCGACCCCGGGGTGCGGGTGTGGGTGGGGCCGGACCGCTCCTTCACCCGCTACCCGGTGGCCGGGGGGCGGCAGGTCAGCTTCAACGCGCTGGTGCCCGCGGGCGAGCCGGGCGCCGAGTCCTGGACCGCGGGAGGGCGTGTGGAGGTGCTGGCCCGGGCCTTCCGCGGCTGGGTCCCGGAGGTGCTGGAGACCCTGGGCGCCGCCGAGTGGGTCGGGGCCTGGGGGCTGCAGGACCGCGCGCCCGTCCCGGCCTGGACCAGCGGCCGGGTGGCGCTGGCGGGCGACGCCGCGCACCCGATGCTGCCCTTCTTCGCCCAGGGCGCCGACCAGGCGGTGGAGGACGCGGTGGTGCTGGCGCGGTGCCTGTCCGGGGCCACGGCGCTGACCGCGGGGCCGGCGCTGTCGGCGTACGCGCGCGCCCGCCGCCCGCGCACCGACCGCATCCACGCCCTGGGGCGCGGCGCCATGGAGGTGCTGGCGCAGGAGGGCGGGGTGCCCGACGCGCGGCCCGGGCTGCTGGCCGACGTGGAGCTGGAGAACGCGGACTGGGTGTACGGGCACGACGCGGGGGCCGGGGCGCCCCTCCCCTGAGGAGCCGCGACAGAGGCGGGGGGTGGCGGAGCGATGGCCGGTCGGGGCGGAAGGGAGGGGCCCAGACACGCCGATTCGCGGCCGCGTCGTCGCCGGTCAGCGGGCGGTTCTCGCAGTCGGTCCGATTCCCGGGCTTGATCAGGCCGATATCCTCTGCGCATGCCCAAGACCCCACTGGCCGGCCTTGAAGATCAGCCGGATCCGTCGGGATCGCGCCCCTCGCCCGCCCGAACGCGCCACTGGCGCCGCCTGAGGGCACGCCTGCGCGTCTGGCGGATGCGCATGCACGCCCACCCGGTGCTCCATCTGACCTGGCGTTCGGTGGTCGCCGTCGTCGGCTCCTCCGTGCTGATCGCCGGGATCATCATGTGCGTCGCCCCGGGT
The DNA here is from genome assembly GCF_000341245.1 of Nocardiopsis halophila DSM 44494. Taxonomy (GTDB): domain Bacteria; phylum Actinomycetota; class Actinomycetes; order Streptosporangiales; family Streptosporangiaceae; genus Nocardiopsis_A; species Nocardiopsis_A halophila. Next base: position 29,660 of record NZ_ANAD01000205.1, on the reverse strand, counting down.
CCGGGGATCGGCGGCATCCTCATGGGCCTGGTGATCCTCTCGACCGAGTTCTCCTGGGCCAGAGGCCTGCTGCGCCGGGCACGGGTGTGGGCACGGCGCGGCAGGGACAAGGCGATCGAGGCCGATCAGAAGCGCCGCGCGAAGCGCGCGCTGCGCAAGAAGGCCCGCCGCTCCTGAGGGGCGGTAGGCCGGGGGCCCTGTACGCGCCTCAGGGCGTCCCGCACGGGGCGACACGCCCGGCGCGCACCCGATGCTTTCGGCACGCCCGCCGACGCGGCTCCCCTCCTGGGCGCGGAGCGGAGAAGACGCGGGCGGGAACGGCGCGCGCCCCTGCATCGCGGCTCGGGGATGCCGCTCCGGGATTCGGGCCGCATCTTTCCGGCCGCCGCCCGCCCTCAATGGCCCGCGCCCCGCCCCACGCGTCCCAGTGGGGCCGTTGCGCACCTCGCTCGCTCCGAGGCCGAACCGTTCGCCTCCAACGCTGCTCTGAACGCGCGGAAGGAACCGTCGACGGGCACGCACGCGGCGGCCGCCGTCCGGCTCCGGCGCGGGCCGGACCGGGGCGGCACCGGGACGCGGCGCCCGGCGGGAAGGCCGAAACCTCAAAGAAAAAGGCCGACTCCGTGTGAACGGAGCCGACCCTGATCCCAGGTGGGCGATACTGGACTCGAACCAGTGACCTCGTCGGTGTGAACGACGCGCTCTAGCCAACTGAGCTAATCGCCCTGGTGTCTCCCGCCTGTCCGGCGGGGCGAACAATGAAAACTCTAGCGCATCCGACAGGGTGCTCGTGCAACCCGCGCCCCCCCAGGAGGGCGGTTCGGGGTGTGATCGAGGTCTCATCGCTGGTGCCGCCCGGCCGTTCATGGGCACGCAAAACGTGAAACCCCTTCGGTAAAGGGGATGTGAACGGCCGGTGGCGAGGAGGGCCGCCGCGCCCCTCCGAGCACGTGACGCGGCACACAGATCATCCGGAAATTCCTGGTTTCCGCAGCTCATTACAGTGACGGAGGATCGGCGAGGCTCCGCTTGGGCACCTCTTGGCGATCCGATGGCAAAAAGTCCCGCGGTTACGCGTCATACATCGCGGACGGCCGCGTTGGAGCGGGTGAGACGGCACTACGGACCCGCGCTCCGCGGGGCCGGACGAGAAAAGGTTTGGCGAACATGAACAGTAGCGGCACCACCGCCAGCGCCGAGCTGGGCCTGCGGCTCGTGGTCCCCGACCGCACCTCGGTCCCCCTGGTCGCACGGCTGGACTACACCGCCGACGACCCCTACGCGATCAAGGTGGCCTTCCACACCGGCGAGGACGAGCCGGTCGAGTGGATCTTCGCCCGCGAACTGCTGACGGTCGGCATCGTGCGCCCCGTCGGCGAGGGCGACGTCCAGGTGTGGCCCTCCAAGGGCGGCGACGAGCGCACCGTCAACATCGCGCTCTCCTCGCCCTTCGGCCAGGCGCAGTTCGACGCCCCGGTGGCCCCCCTCGCCGAGTTCCTCCACCGCACCTACGAGATCGTCCCGGCGGGTGAAGAGGGCGGCCACATCGACCTCGACGACGAGATCGAGCGCCACCTGTACTCCTGACGTCCGGCCCGCGCCCGCCGCCCCGGGGCCTACGGGAGCGGTTCCGGGCCAGTGCGGGCGCGCCCGGACGCGGGTACGCCACACATGCCGTGGGTGGTTTACCCACCGCGTTGCGTAACAAACCGACATCGGGACGATATATCCGCCCGAATACGGACGAGTGCCGCGGACCCCGGGGTCCGCGGCACTCGTGTTCCGTCAGGGCCCCGCCTCAGGGGTCCGTGTCCGCCGCGGAGCGCTCCGCGAAGACCTCCGCCGCCTTGCGGGTGACCGGACCGGGGGCGGCGGGCAGGTCCCGCCCGTCGATGGCGCTGATCGCCTGCACATCGCGGCCCGTGGAGGTCAGGAAGGCCTCCGAGGCGCGGGCCAGGTCGGCCATGGGGACGTCGGCCTCCTCTCCCCCGGCCCACTCCAGCACCAGTTCACGGGTGATGCCCGCGAGGGGGCCGGCCGACAGCGGCGGGGTGACCAGGCGCCCGTCCAGGACCACGAAGATGTTGCTCCCGGTCCCCTCGCACAGGTCGCCCTGGGTGTTGGCGAACACGGCCTCGCTCGCGCCCCGGTCGTGGGCGTACTTCAGCGCCAGGACGTTGTCGGCGTAGGAGGTCGTCTTCAGCCCCGCCAGGGCGCCCCGCTCGTTGCGCGGCCAGGGCACCGTCTGGACCGGCACGGTCGACGGGATCGGCGGGAAGGGGCCGGTCCCCACGATGTAGGTCGGCTCGCCGCCGCCCCGCTCCGACCCCAGCGGCGCCGGCCCGCCGGTCATGGTGATCCTGATGCGCGAGGGGTCGGTGTCGGGGTTGGCCTCCACGGCGCGGCCCACCCCCTCGGCCAGCAGCTCCAGGTCGGGCTCGGGCAGCCCCAGACCGGCGGCCGACCGGGCGAGCCGCCGCAGGTGCCGCGAGAGCGCGAAGGGTCGGCCCGCCACCCCCTTCACGGTCTCGAAGACCCCGTCCCCGACGGTGATCCCGTGGTCGAGCGCGGGGATCCGGGCCTCCCCCTCGTCCAGGACCTCTCCGCGGCCGAACCCCGCGCCCGCGATCCACACCCGCATGGCCTCCACCCCCACAGTCGCTGCATCCTTACCGGCCGATCCTGCCACGCGGCCGGCCCGCGTGCGGGGGATCGGGACGGGATCGGGTACGGCCGCCGCGGCGGGCACGCAAGCCCCGTGTCCGGCATTGGCCGGACCCTCGGCACGGAAGGGGCCCGTGAGTACCGTGACCGCTGGGTAACCGGGGTCTCCGGCGCCTCCCGCACCACGGCGCACCACCCCGGCACGGCGGCGGAAACCGGCCCCACGGGTTACGAATGGCTATCATCTGGGCAACGCTTATGGGGATCCCCACCCACGGGCGCCGCCCGGTGGGCCTGGACGGTCGGCCCACGAACCCACCCCACGACAGAGCTTGAGAGTTATGACCACACGGAGCACCGCCCCTGGCGAACTGAGCTGGCTTCTGGACGACCTGCTCACACGCGCTCAAGGAACCCGGCATGCCATCGTCCTGTCCACCGACGGCCTCCTGATGGCCTCTTCGAGCGGGCTGGACCGTTCCGCGGCCGAGCACCTGTCGGCCATCGCCTCAGGACTGCACAGCCTCGCCGGCGGCGCGGCCCGGCAGTTCCAGGCGGGAGACATCCGGCAGAGCATCATCGAGATGGACGGGGCCTTCCTGTTCGTCGCCGCCGCCGGGGAGGGGGCCTGCATGGCGCTGCTGTCGGACACCGACAGCGACGTGGGGCTGATCGCCTACGAGATGAACAAGGTGATCGAGCGGGTGGGCCAGTACCTGTCGGCCCCGCCGCGCCCGGACATGCCCGGCACGCCCGCACGCGCGGAGAGGTAGACCCCTCCCCGCCGCTCCGGGCGCGCCCGCGCACACCCGCGCGAGCGCGCCCACCCGCAAGGGCAGCACGGGCAGGCGGGGCGAGGGGCGCACCCCGCCCGGAGAGCCCTCACCGCCCCCTCCCCACCCCCGCGCGACCGGGGCCCGACCGGCACGCGCCGATTCCGATTTCGCACTGGCGCCGAGTATCCGCTAGAGTTCAGGACATCGCAGAGAGGCGACCGGCCGGGACACCGGCCCGGAGCACTCCCTCCGATGCGGACGTGGCTCAGCTGGTAGAGCATCACCTTGCCAAGGTGAGGGTCGCGGGTTCGAATCCCGTCGTCCGCTCTGGACCGCCCTGGCGGTCCGCAACAAGAGAAGGTGCACGGAGTTCCGCTCACGTGACACGCGGACGTGGCTCAGCTGGTAGAGCATCACCTTGCCAAGGTGAGGGTCGCGGGTTCGAATCCCGTCGTCCGCTCGGAGAAGCCGTATGGGGCACTCGACAGGCCGCACGGCTCATGGCGGAGTGGCCGAGTGGCTTAGGCAAGGGACTGCAAATCCCTGTACACGGGTTCGATTCCCGTCTCCGCCTCTAGACGTACCGATCCACTCGGGCGGTTAGCTCAGTTGGTTAGAGCGCTACCTTGACACGGTAGAGGTCACAGGTTCGAATCCTGTATCGCCCACCAGCATTCCCGCAGGCCGGGACCGTACAACGGTCCCGGCCTGCGGTCGTTTCACCCGTCGGTGGAGACGCCGAGGAGACGATCTTCCTCCGGCACCGTCACGAGGCCCTTCTTGTATCCCGGGCACGGTAGTACCCGTCCGCCGTCCCCGATGCCGCCGCGGCAACTCACTCTGATCACGTCCGGCCGGCGGAGCGTAGGGCGTCGCTGCGCGCGTCAGAGCGTCGCAAGGCGGAGCACTGGAGCAGCCGCCATGAGAGGCATAGGCTCGTATGTGCGGCGGTGCACCGGGATGGTGTCCGGCGCGACGGATACGGGATCGCACGGTGGGCGATCACGCACCACGATCGAACGGGGTGACGCGCCATGACCGCTGAGCAGACGATCCGGGTGTTCCTGGTGGACGACCACGACATCGTACGCCGCGGAGTCGGGGCGATGATCGAGAAGGAGTCCGACATGGAGGTCGTGGGCGAGGCCGCCGACGCTTCCGGGGCGCTCGCGCGCATCCCCGCGGTCGAACCCGACGTGGCCCTGCTCGACGTGCGCCTACCGGACGGCAGCGGCGTGGAGGTCTGCCGCGATCTGCGCTCACGGATGCCCGGCCTCGCCTGCCTCATGCTCACGTCCTACGCCGATGACGACGCCCTCTACCAGTCGGTGATGGCGGGTGCCTCCGGGTACGTGCTCAAGCAGATCCACGGCGGCGACCTGCTCGGCGCCATCCGCACCGTTGCCGCGGGCGAGTCCCTCCTCGACCCCCGCAGTACGGCGCGGATCCTGCGCCGCATGCGCGAGGAGGCGGAGCGGGAGGACCCGCTGGCCGCGTTGTCGGACAAGGAGCGGAGCATCTTCGAGCTGATCGGTGAGGGGCTGACCAACCGACAGATCGGCGAGCGCGTCTTCCTGTCCGAGAAGACCGTCAAGAACTACGTCTCCAGCATCCTGTCCAAACTGCAGATGGAGCGCCGGACCCAGGCGGCGGTGTACGCCGCCCAGCTCAAGTCCGAGGAGTCGCGCGGCGGCGGAACCTACTGAGCGCCCCCTCCGAGAGCGGCGTTCCGAAGTCCCTCCGGAGCGGTCGCAAGGTCCCGACACCCTCCCCCGTTCGCCGCTGCCCCCGTCCCCTGCCGCCTCACTAGCGTTGATACCGACAGCTCCGGTGAACCGAGTGAGGCAGTGATGAGCAAGCGACCCGATGCGCCGGTACTCGCGGCGGTCGACGGTACCGAGGCGAGCCTGCGCGCTCTGGACTGGGCGGCCGATGAAGCCCTGATGCGCGGGCGGCGACTGCGCATCGTCTACGCCTTCGACTGGCCGCTTTACCACAGAGTGCCCGCGGGCCTCCCCGGCTTCTCGTTCGACGAGCTGGGACGCGGCGTGGTCGAGGAGGCCGCGCGGCGGGCGGCGGAGCGCAGCGCCGACCTGGACGTGGAGACCGCCTACAAGGTGGGCGATGCCGCTCCGATCCTGCTCCTGGAGGCGGCCGAGGCCGAACTCGCCGTCGTCGGCTCGCGCGGGCAGGGCCGGCTCGGCGCGGTGATGCTGGGGTCGACCGGCATGGAGCTGGCGGCGGCCGGCCGCTGCCCGGTGGTGGTGGTCCCCGACCGCGCTCCCAAGCCGCCGGTGCAGCGCATCGTCGTGGGCCTCGACGGGTCCGCCTCCGCGCGTGCCGCCGCGGACTGGGCGTTCTCCGCCGCGGCCGCACGCGGGGCGGTGCTCCGCGCGGTCATCGCCCACCGCGCAGTCGCCCAGAACATCCTGGGCTCGCCGGGAGCCTCGGTCCATGAGGCCGNTGGCGGCCGCCGCTGCAGAGGCCCGCCGACTGCTCTCGGAGTCGCTCGCCGGGCTCCGCGAGCACTACCCGCAGGTCGAGGTGGAGGAATCGGCGATCCCGGGGCACCCGGCACAGGTCCTCGCCGATACCTCGGCCGGCGCCGACCTGCTGGTGGTGGGGAGCCGCGGACGCGGCGGCTTCACGGGCATGCTGTTGGGCTCGGTGAGCCAGTCGGCCCTCGTGCACAGCACGGTCCCGGTCGCGGTGGTCCACACTGCCCCTTCCGACACCGACACCCGCTGACCTGCCGCACGGAACACGGAACACGAGGAGCAGACCATGCCATGGACCATCGCCGACGTCATGACGACCGAGGTCGCCTCGGTCAGCGAGGAAACGGGGTACCGCGAGATCGTACAGACCCTCCTGGAGCGGAACGTCAGCGCCCTTCCGGTCGTCGGTGCCAGCGGCCGCATCCTCGGTGTGGTGTCCGAGCAGGACCTCCTGCACAAGGAGGAGTTCAAGGACACCGAACGCGGTTCCGACTACCGGCCGCCCCTGCGGGCCCGGCTCCGTTCCCGGCTCACGGGAATCGGTGTGCTGGTCGAGCGCTCCGATGAGAAGGCCGCCGCCACCACGGCGGCCCGGCTGATGAGCAGCCCGGCGATCACGACCACGCCGGACTCCCCCGTGGTGGAGGCCGCCCGGCTCATGGAGCGGCACGGGGTCAAGCGCCTGCCCGTGGTGGACGGCGAGGACCGGCCGGTCGGCATGGTCGCGCGCCGGGACCTGCTGCGGGTGTTCCTCCAGGACGACGCGACCGTCGCCGAGGCGGTGAAGGAGGAGATCGGCTTCCTCACCCGCACGGTCAGGGGATCCGACCTCTCCTTCTCGGTGGCGGACGGAACCGTCACGGTGACCGGCAGCGTCCACCACCGCAGCACGGCGCACACCTTGGCCCGGCTGCTCCACCGGATCGAGGGCGTCGTCGCAGTGGAGGACAAGGTCGCTTGGGAGGTCGATGACCTCATGCCCCCTTACTCCGGACTGTGAGGACGGGAGCGGCGGGAACCCGGCCACGCTCCAGGTGGCAGGGCTCCCGCCACTCTGTGCGCCCGTCGGTACCGATCCCCTCTCCGAGCCGCCGGGCTCACCCCCGTTCGGCTTCCTGGCCTTGAGCACGAACCGGAGCCGACCGCCTCTGTGCTCGTGCCGCCATCCGGCCCTCGGCGGGTGCTTTCAGCGGTCTGGTGCAGGACGTCGCCCGCTGAGGTCTTCACGTAGGTAGGGAAAGGCGCTCTCCGACCGGGGGGAGGGTCCGTTGAAGCGTTCAGTGTCGCCCTCGGCCCGGAATCGGGCCGCCGACGGCTCCCCCTGCCGATCTCGCCTCTCTGAGGTGAGCGTCCTGACGCCTGCGACGCAGGACCGCCCTTCGTCCTCCGCCCCGGACTCCCCGCCTCGATCACGGCGCCTACGGACGGTGCGGCGCCGACCGCCCGCGCCGAGCGCCGGGCCTCCTGCTGCCAAGGTAGAATCCCAGGTGCGGTCAAGGGTCGGCGCGGCGGTCGGCGCCTGTGGACTCGGAGGTGAGCGGTGTCCGACGACGATGCCCGGTCCTCGGGCACGCAGATGCTGATCCCGCAGATGCAGCTCGACCAACTGCTCGCCGAGTTGCAGAACCGCCTCAGCGCCGTGATGGTGACCCGCGATCGGGTGCACTCACTGCTCAACGCGGTCGTCATGATCGGCACCGGCCTTGATCTGGAAACGCTGCTGACACGCATCGTCGAGGCCTCCATGGACCTGGTCGATGCGCGCTACGGCGCGCTGGGCGTGATCGGGGGCGACGGCGAGCTCGAACGGTTCATCCCGGTCGGCCTGGACGACGAGGCGATCGAGGGCATCGACCACTGGCCCCAGGGGCGCGGCCTCCTCGGGCTGCTCGTCAAGGATCCGCGTCCGCTCCGGCTGCGGGACATCACCGACCACCCCGAGTCCCACGGCTTCCCTCGGGGCCACCCCCCGATGCGCGGCTTCCTCGGGGTGCCGGTGCGCGTGCGCGACACGGTGTTCGGCAACCTCTACCTCACTGAGAAGGCCGGCGGCGCCGAGTTCGACGAGGACGACGAGGCGATCATGGTCGCCCTGGCCACGGCCGCAGGTGTGGCCATCGAGAACGCCCGCCTCTACGAGGAGTCGCGCCGTCGCGAGCACTGGCTGAGCACGTCGGACGAGATCACCACCCGGCTGCTGACCGGGGACGGGCTGGACACGGTGCTGGAGCTGCTCGCCGCGCGGGTCCGCCCCCTCACCGACGCCGACCTGGCCGCCGTCGCCGTACCGGAGCCGGGGGGTGAGAGGCTGACCGTACTGGCTTCCGACGGGCCGAGGGCGGCGGAGGTCCGGGGACGTACGGCCCCGGTACACGGAACGACGGTCGGGCGGGCCTTCCGCGGCGACGCGCCCATCGTCATCGACGTCTCCTGGGAGGACGGTGAGTCCGCACCGCTCCTGGACGGACTGGGGCTGGGGCCGGCTCTCCTGGCCCCGATCGGTGCGGGTGACAGCGCCCGCGGTGTCCTGGTGCTGGGTCGCGGCGCGAGCAGCGCCCCGTTCCCACCCGCGACCGCGCAGGTGCTGCACACCTTCCTCGGCCACGCGGCGCTCGCCCTCGAACTGGCCGAGGCGCGCAGCCACGCCGAGCGGTTGAGCATCCTGGAGGACCGCGACCGCATCGCCCGGGACCTGCACGACGTCATCATCCAGCGGATGTTCGCGATCGCGATGTCGCTCATGGGCTGTGTCGACCGGATCACCGATGCGGCGCCCGCCGGCCGGGTGCGCCAGGCCGTGGACGACTTGGACGACACCATCCGGCAGACGCGCTCGACCATCTTCGCTCTGCAGCACATGGGCGAGGGGCGGCGATGGCTGCGCACCCGGATCCTGGAAGCGGTCGGCGCCGCCTCCGAGCCCCTCGGGTTCTCGGCCGACCTACGCCTGGACGGCCCCATCGACAGCGCGGTCCCCGACGACGTGGGCGAGGACGTCCTGGCCGTACTCGGCGAGGCCCTTTCGAACGTCGCCCGCCACGCCGAGGCCTCCCGGGCCGAGGTCCGCGTCCACGTCGACGAAGGGGTGACCGTGGAGGTACAGGACGACGGTATAGGCCTCCCGGAGGACGGCCGCCGCAGCGGACTGCGCAATCTCGCCGACCGCGCCGCCCGATACGGCGGGACGTTCACGGCCGAGCGGCGCCCGGAGGGCGGAACACGGACGGTGTGGCGCGTCCCCATCGACGAGGACAGCTTGGGCTAGAACGGCCCGGCCGCCCATGTGCGTGCGGCCCGGCCGGTGGGCGGACCGTCGATGCCGACGGCGCTGAAGCGGAGGGGGACGGTCCTGGGGCCGGTCGGAGCTTCAGGCAGGGGACCGGGACCGCCGTTGCCGGACGTCATGCTCATGCTCGGGATTCTCCATGGCCGTAGGCGTTCGGACGTGTGGTTCCGGGGCGCCGGGCCTGTGGGGAACTCCGGGCCCGACACACCGCCGCGCAGGAATGCTCCCGCTCCGGAGGGGCCCGGCCCCGCTCCGGTCGGCACGAACGGGGGGACGGGAAACCGGGCCGAGACGGTCAGGTGCGGGGAGTCGTGGAGCGTGCCCCGCTGAAGGCCCGCCCGGTGTAGAGGGCCACCGCCAGCGCCGAGCATGCCAGCAGGACGAACCCGGTGGTGTAGGCGCCGGTCACCTCGAGAACGGCGCCCATCACCATGGGCGGGAAGTATCCGCCGAGGCCTCCGGCGGCTCCGACCATGCCCGTGACCGTCCCCACCCGCGTCGGCTCCACGAGTCGGGCGACGAGCGCGAAGACGCCCCCGGTGCCCAGCCCGAGGGCGAAGGCCATGAGCACGAAGACGGTTCCGGCCGGGATCTCCGGGGGAGGTTGGAACGCCAGTGCCACGGCCATGGCCGCCGTCCCGAAGAAGGAGATCCGGCATACCTGCACAGGCCCGATCCGGTCCGACAGCACTCCGCCCAGGGGGCGGGCGATGATAGCGGTGAACGAGAAGCCCGCCGTGCGCAGTCCTGCCTCGGTCTGGGCGAAGTCGTAGGCCGTGTGCAGCAGCGTGGGCAGGTAGGTGGAGAACGCGACGAAGCCGCCGAAGGCGATCGCGTACAGCAGCATGTTCTGCCACGTCGCCTTGATGCCGAGCGCGTCCCTCATCCGCGGCAGCACAGGCGCCGTGCTGGGCCGCCAATCGGGCGGGTTCTCAGCGAAGAGGAGCATGACGAGCCCCATGGCGGCCAGGGCCCCGGCGATCAGGACGTGCGTCGCCGCTATCCCGAAGAGTTCGGCGAAGTAGGGGGTCAGGAAGGCCGACAGGGCGGTGCCGCCCATGCCGGCGCCGAAGACGCCGGTGGCGAAGCCGCGCCGTTCGGGCGGGTGCCACGCTCCAACGAAGGGGATGCCCACGGCGAAGGAGGTCCCGGCGACGCCCAGGAGGAATCCGAGCACCAGCAGAGCGGTGAAGGAGTCGCCGAAGAAGCCGAGGAGTAGCACGGGGACGATCGAGATGAAGCAGATCGCCGCCATCATCAGCCGCCCGCCGTAGCGGTCGGTCAGGGCGCCGACGGGGATGCGCCCCAGCGAGCCGACCAGTACGGGGAAGGCGATCAGCACCGAGGTCTGGGTGGGCGTCAGCCCCAGGCGCTCACTGTAGGTCGGGGCCAACGGCCCGACCAGGTTCCAGGCCCAGAACAGCAGCGTGAACGCGGCTGTGGCCAGGGCGAGGTTCACACCGGCTGCCCGCCCTCGGGGGGCGGACCGGGCCGTCTCGGTGTTCACGGTCGCCTACCTCCAGGTGGTTCGTCGTCGGGCACGGCCGCGGAGCGGCCGGGGCGTCGCGGCGTGCCCCCGGGCCCCGGGGCGGCACAGCGGGGCAGAAGGGGAAGCGCGGCCGCGGTCATCGGCGGTACCGCTCGCCCACGCGGTCCCACCCGCGGCGCCGCGCACCGCCGCCGAGCCGGTCCTCACGGCTGCGGTAGACGATGTAGGGCCGCCACAGGTAGCCGACGGGGGCGCTGAACACATGCACCAGCCGGGTGAACGGCCACAGTGCGAACAGTAGGAATGCCGCCAGCCCGTGGGCCTGGAAGGTCAGGGGAGCCTGGGCCATCAGCTCGGGGTGCGGGTCGAAGCGGAAGATCCCGCGGAACCACACGGAGACCCCTTCGCGGTAGTCGTAGTGCCCGATGATGTTGCCGGCCACGGTGTTGGACAGTCCGAGCAGGATCACCACCGCCAGCACGAGGTACATGAACTTGTCCATACGGGTGGTGGCGCTGAAGACCGGGCCGACGGTACGGCGGCGGTAGATGAGGATCGCCATTCCCACCACCGTGCAGAAGCCGGCCACCGCACCGATGCCGACCGCCGTGAAGTGGTACAGCGCTTGGGAGACGCCGATGGCCTCTGTCCAGCGCTTGGGGATGCCCAGCCCCATGACGTGGCCGAGGAACACGGCGAGGATGCCGAAATGGAACAGCGGGCTGCCCCACCGCAGCAGGCGGCTCTCGTACAACTGGGAGGACAGGGTGGTCCATCCGAACTTGTCGTAGCGGTAGCGCCAGAAGTGGCCCACGGCGAACACGGCCAGGCAGGCGTAGGGGACGACGACCCAGAGCACGAGGTCGGGCGTGGTGGTCATGAGCGCGCTTTCAGGTAGTCCGGTGGTGCGAAGGGTTCGAGGCCGACCTCCTCGCCGGGCGGTCCTTCGGCAGCCAGACGGGCGACCGCGTCGCGCAGGCGCCCGGTCAGCGGCGGCAGCGTCGCGCTCACGGCCGACAGCGCCCCCGCATAGGGGGATTCGGCGTCGGTCAGGGCCAGGTGCAGCAGTTCCAGCCCGGCCCGGTGCTGGACGAGCAGCCGCCCGCCGGCGTCGGGGTCGGCGGTGGCGGCGAACTCCAGCAGGACGCACAGGTGGTCGGGCAGCTCCTCGGTGTCGGTGTCGAACCCCGAGGCGCGGTAGGCGTGGGTGAAGCCCAGCAGCGCGGTGCCGCGCTTGCGGGTGTCGCCGTAGGAGTAGTAGGTCAGGTACAGGCAGCAGCGACGGCGCAGATCGAACGTCGCGACGTACTCTTCGGCCAGGGATCGCCGGGGTGTGCGTTCCAGGTGGTCCAGGACCCCGCCGAGGTGGCCGCGCACGGGTTCGGGCAGCGCCTCCGCCGCGGTGCGCAGCCGTGGAAGCTCCTCGGCGAGCCGCTCGTCGGGGTAGTCCAGCACAAGGGCGGCGATCCGGTGGGTCAGCGCGCGGTCGCGCTCACTGATCGCCTGTCGGCGCAGGGCACGCGCGATACGGCTCATGGCTTGGGGTCCGTTCCACCGTCGGGACCGGTGCCGTCCCTGCGTTCCGGAGCCCCGCGCGCGTCGCCGGGCCCGGGCGGGAACAGTCCTTCCGGGCGGCCCTTGCCGTCCCAGTTGAGCAGGTTCACGCGTTTGTCCTTGTCCGTCGGCTCGGCGAGGGTGTCGGTCGTCTGGCGCTGCTTGAGCGCGTGGAAGTTCTCCACCGCGACGGACGCCGTGCCGCCGGAGCCCTCGCCGAAGGGGCCCCACCCGCCCATCCCGGGGCCGCCCTCGTAGTCCAGGCTGCACTCGGTGGCGAGTTCTTCCAGGCCGTGGGCCTGCTCGGCGTGGGCGGGCGGGATGACGTAGCGCTCCTCGTATCTGGCCAGGGCCAGCAGCCGGTACATGTCGTAGACCTGCTCGCCCTCCATGCCGACGGCGGCGGGGATGGAATCGTCGGGGTCCCGGCCGAGGTTGATGTCGCGCATGTAGGAGCGCATCGCGGCCAGACGCTTGAGCACGGCGGCCACCCGGGCGGTGTCACCGGCGGTGAACAGTTCGGCGAGGTACTCCACGGGGATGCGCAGGTGCTCGATGGCCGCGAAGAGGTTGCCGCGGTCCTCGCCGTCCTCGCCGGTGCCGGAGACGACGTCGACGACCGGCGACAGCGGCGGGATATACCAGACCATGGGCAGGGTGCGGTACTCCGGGTGCAGCGGGAGCGCCACCTCGTAGCGGTTGATCAGCGACCAGACGGGCGAGCGCTGCGCGGCCTGGATCCAGTCGCGGGGGATGCCGGCGCCTTCGGCCTCGCGCACGACCCCGGGATCGTGGGGGTCGAGCAGGACGCGGCGCTGGGCGTCGACCAGGTCGTGTTCGTCCTCGACCGAGGCCGCCTCGAGGACCGCGTCGGCGTCGTAGAGGACCAGGCCGATGTAGCGCAGCCGCCCCACGCAGGTCTCGGCGCACACGGTGGGCAGTCCGACCTCGACGCGGGGGAAGCAGAAGGTGCACTTCTCGGCTTTGCCGGTGCGGTGGTTGAAGTAGATCTTCTTGTAGGGGCAGCCCGTGACGCACTTGCGCCAGCCGCGGCAGGCGTCCTGGTCGACCAGGACGATGCCGTCCTCGCTGCGCTTGTAGATCGCCCCGGACGGGCAGGAGGCGGCGCACGAGGGGTTGAGGCAGTGCTCGCAGATCCGGGGGAGGTAGAACATGAAGGTCTGCTCGAACTCGAGCTTGACCTTGTCCGAGACCTTCTGCAGTACGGGGTCCGAGGGAGCGAGCTCGGGGCCTCCGGCGAGGTCGTCGTCCCAGTTGGCGCTCCAGGAGATCGCCATGGCCTCGCCCGTGATCAGCGATTTGGGGCGGGCCACCGGGGTGTGCTCCTGCAGGGGCGCGTTGGTGAGGGTCTCGTAGTCGTAGGTCCAGGGTTCGTAGTAGTCCTGGATCGAGGGCATCTTGGGGCTGGAGAAGATCGTCGCCAGGTTCTTCAGCCGTCCCCCGGCCTTGAGCGTGATCCGTCCCCGCTTGTCCAGCTTCCAGCCGCCGCGCCAGCGCTCCTGGTCCTCGTAGGTGCGCGGGTAGCCCTGTCCGGGGCGGGTCTCGACGTTGTTGAACCAGGCGTACTCCATGCCGCTGCGGTTGGTCCACGTCTGCTTGCAGGTGACCGAGCAGGTGTGGCAGCCGATGCACTTGTCCAGGTTCATCACCATCGCCATCTGGGCCATGACGCGCATCAGTACTGCACCTCCTGGGAGCGCCGGCGGATGACCGTCACCTCGTCGCGCTGGTTTCCGGTGGGGCCGAGGTAGTTGAAGGCGAACGAGAGCTGGGCGTATCCGCCGATGAGGTGGCTGGGTTTGATCAGAAGCCGGGTGACGGAGTTGTGGATACCGCCGCGCCTGCCCGAGGTCTCCGACCGCGGGACGTCGATCAGCCGGTCCTGGGCGTGGTACATGTACACGGTCCCCTCCGGCATCCGGTGGGAGACGACCGCGCGGGCCACGACCACCCCGTTGCGGTTGACGGCCTCGATCCACTCGTTGTCGGACACCCCGACCTTGGCGGCGTCGACGGGGCTCATCCAGATCGTCGGTCCGCCGCGGGACAGGCTCAGCATCAGCAGGTTGTCCTGGTACTCCGAATGGATCGACCACTTGCTGTGGGGCGTGAGGTAACGCACCGTGACCCCGAGTTCGCCGGTGTCCCCGATCGCGGGCTCGCCGAACAGGGCGTTCATGTTCAGTGGGGGCCGGTAGACCGGGAGGTTCTCACCGATCTCGGTCATCCAGTCGTGGTCGAGGAAGAAGTGCTGGCGACCGGTGAGGGTGTGCCAGGGCTTCTCGCGCTCGACGTTGACGGTGAACGGGGAGTACCGCCGTCCGCCGGCCTCGCTTCCCGACCACTCCGGTGAGGTGATGACGGGGACGGGCGCGGCCTGGACGTCGGCGAAGGTGATCTGCTTGCCCTCGTGCTCGGCGGCGAGGTCGGCCATCGGCGTTCCGGTGCGCTCTTCCAAGGTGCGGAACCCTTGGGTGGCCAGACGGCCGTTGGTGGTGCCGGACAGCGCGAGGATCGCTTCGCACATGTGGACGTCGCGGTCCAGGGCGGGGCGACCGTCGGCCGGGCCGCCGCGCACGGTCCCGTTCTTGCGGGCGAGGTGGTCCACTTCCCGGACGACGTCGAAGGTCACCCCCTTGGTGGTCGCCCCGAGCCGGTCCAGCAGGGGCCCGAGCGCCCTCATCTTGGCCGCGACCGCGGGGTAGTCCCGCTCGACCTCCACCAGTCCGGGCATGGTGGAGCCCGGGACCGGGTCGCACTCCCCCTTTTTCCAATCGCGGACCCGCCCGTGCGGGGTGGCCAGCTCGTCGGGGGTGTCGTGGGCGAGGGGCGCGGCGACGACGTCGGTGCACACGCCCAGGTGGTCCGCGGCCAGGCGGCTGAAGGCGTCGGCGAGGCCGGCGAAGGCGTCGAAGTCGGTGCGCGTCTGCCAGGGCGGGGCGATGGCGGGGTTGAACGGGTGGATGAAGGGGTGCATGTCGGTGGTGTTGAGGTCGTGCTTCTCGTACCAGGTCGCCGCCGGGAGGACGATGTCGGAGAACACGGTGGTGCTGGTCATCCGGAAGTCCAGCGACAGCAGCAGGTCGAGCTTGCCGCTCGGCGCCTCCTCGTGCCAGACGACGTCCGCCGGGCGCGCTTCGGGCGGAGCCTCGGCCGCGCGCACCGAGGCGTCGGTGCCCAGCAGGTGCTTGAGGAAGTACTCATTGCCCTTGGCCGAGCTGCCCAGGAGGTTGGCGCGCCAGACGGTCAGCACGCGGGGGAAGTTCTCTGGTGCGTCAGGATCCTCGCAGGCGAACCGGAGGCGGCCGGCCTTGAGTTCGCGGGGCACGTACTCCGCCACCGGCAGGCCGGCCTCTTCGGCATCGTCGGCGATCCGCAGTGGGTTGCGGTCGAACGTGGGGTGGGAGGGCATCCACCCCATGCGGGCGGACTGGGCGATGACGTCGGCGGTGGATTTGCCCGCAAGGGCGCCCTCACCGGTGGCGGAGGCCAGAGTGTCGGCGCCGAACGCGTCGTAGCGGAACTGGTCGGTGTGCAGGTACCAGTAGGCGGTCTGCACCATCTGGCGCGGCGGGCGGGACCAGTCGAGCGCCGCGGCGAGCTGGGTGTAGCCGGTGACGGGGCGCACCTTCTCCTGGCCCACATAGTGGGCCCAGCCGCCGCCGTTGACCCCCTGGCAGCCGGTCAGCGTCGTCAGGGCCAGGAAGGACCGGTAGATGGTGTCGGAGTGGAACCAGTGGTTGGTGCCGGCCCCCATGATGATCATGGAGCGGCCTCGCGACTCCTCGGCGTTGGCGGCGAACTCGCGGCCGATGCGCTCCGCCTTGTCCGCCGGGACACCGGTGTGGGCCTCCTGCCAGGCAGGGGTGCAGGGCCCGGTGGCGTCGCCGTATCCGCTCGGCCACAGGCCCGGCAGTCCGGAACGCCCCACCCCGTACTGCGCGAGCAACAGGTCGAAGACCGTCGTGACCAGGTGCCCGCCGACCTCGCGCACTGGGACGCCGCGGCGGATCGTCTCGGCGCCGTCGCCGTCGAAGCGGGGCAGGTCGAGAAGGGCCGTCTCACAGTCGCCGGTGTAAAGGCTGAGCAGCGGTTCGCTGCCGCCGAGCCGGAGATTCCACCTGCCCCTGCCCTCGTCGCCGTAGCGGAAGCCGAGGGAGCCCTGGGGCACCACGGGCTCACCGGTGAGCCCGTCGATCAGCACCGTCTTGAACGCCGCGTTGTCGCCGCCGACCGTCTCTCCGCCGACCGTATCGCCGAGGTCGGCGGCGGTGAGGAACTTGCCGGGGCGGTAGGCGCCGGCGGAGTCCTCCGGAGGGTCGAGCCGGACCAGGAACGGCAGGTCGGTGTAGCGCTTGACGTAGTCGTCGAAGTAGGGGGTGGTCCGGTCGACGAAGAACTCCTTGAGCACCACATGGCCCATCGCCATGGCCAGGGCGCCGTCGGTGCCGGGCTGGGCCGGCAGCCATTCGTCGGCGAACTTGGTGCTGTCGGCGTAGTCGGGGGACACGGCCACGACCTTCTGGCCCCGGTAGCGGGCCTCGGCCATCCAGTGCGCGTCGGGGGTCCGGGTGACCGGGACGTTGGATCCCCACATGATCAGGTAGCCCGCGTCCCACCAGTCTCCCGACTCCGGAACGTCGGTCTGGTCGCCGAACACCTGGGGTGAGGCCACGGGCAGGTCGGCATACCAGTCGTAGAACGACAGCATCGCCCCGCCGATCAGCGAGTAGAACCGGGAGCCGGCCGCCTGGGAGACCATCGACATCGCCGGAATCGGAGAGAAGCCGGCGGTCCGGTCGGGACCGAACTCCCTGATGGTGTGCACGTGGGCGGCGGCGGCCATCTCCAGGGCCTCGTCCCAGGTGGCGCGCACCAGTCCGCCCTTGCCGCGGGCCGCCTTGTAGCGGCGGGAGCGCTCAGGGTCGGAGACGATGTCGGCCCAGGCGAGCACGGGGTCGCCGGTGCGCTCCCGCGCCTCCCGGTACATCTGGAGCAGGACCCCGCGCACGTAGGGGTAGCGCACCCTGGTCGGCGAGTAGGTGTACCAGGAGAACGCGGCGCCCCGGGGACAGCCGCGCGGCTCGTACTCGGGCCGGTCGGGGCCCACGGAGGGGTAGTCGGTCTGCTGGCCCTCCCAGGTGATGATGCCGTCCCTGACGTAGACCTTCCACGAGCAGGAGCCGGTGCAGTTCACCCCGTGGGTGGAGCGCACCACCTTGTCGTGGCTCCAACGGTCCCGGTAGAAGGCGTCCGCGTCGCGGCCCCCGGAGAGATGGACCGTGCGCAGGTCCGCCGAGACCTGGCGCGGGCGGAGGAACCTCCGTGTCCGCAGAAGCGCATCGGTGATCGGATCTTCCAGGCCCGCATCGGTCCCGTCCGCGGTTCCGCCGCGGCCTGCCGACCGTTTCGCCATGGGAAACTCTCCTTCATCGCCGCCCGGGGGTCAGTGCCCGGCTCCCGCGGCACCGGGGCCCATGGGGACCGCTGCGGTGCCGGTCGAACGTGCCTGAGCGCGCTGCGGGCAGGTCCCGGACACCCGCTCCGCCGACCTCCACAAACTCTCAGTTCACGACATAGCACCAAAGGACCGATTCGTCGGCGTCGATGGGACGAAGGTCCCAGCGCCGACCGGTGCGGCCCGAGCGACGGAGGGATGAGCACCCGGCGCACACGCCGCCCGGCGTCCGGGAAGCGCCTGACGGACCCACCTGGCCGATCACCGCCGACGGGTCGCACGGCGGCCGCGGGTCGTGCCCGTTGACCAGGACAGGGGCCCCGTCGCCCACGAGGGACCGCGGGCCGGACGCAGGTCTCATCAGCCGGCGGGAACGAGTCCTCGTCGGCTGATGGCCTGAAGGCACTGGGGTGCGGGCCTTCCGGCCCGGGCGGGCCTGGAGGGGCGTGTCCGGCGCGGCGAGGAGGCCCCCCACTCTCGCCTGCCCTCCCCCGCGCAGCGCTCACCCGGTGCCACGGCCCCGGGTCGTCGACCGCCGATACGAACGTCCACACGCGAGAGGCCCGTGGGCACTGTCGGCCCGGCACCGGACGGCGGAAGTCTGGAAGCAGGGCGGACAGCATGCCGCCGCCCCGGGGACGGGCCGTCCTCCCCTCCGCGTCCGAAGGAACGGGAACGATGCTGGTAAACGCGATGATGTCGCAAGCAGAGGTGCTCTTGGACGAGGAGACCCCGGTGCGTGAGGCCGCCCGCCTCTTGGCGGAGAACCGCTGTGACAGCGCCCCGGTCGTCGACGCCTCCGGTGCACTGACCGGAATCGTCACGGAGAACGACCTTCTCACCGACCTTTTCGAAGCCGACGCCGATGCCTACGCCCGCGCTCTGGAGGCCCGGGCCGCACCCGGTGTGCACCGCGTGAACGCGGCGATGGCCCGCGCCGTGGTGACCGCCGCCGAGGACGACGATGCCTGCGAACTGAGCCGGCGCATGTTCGAGACGCGTATCCGCTGCGTTCCTGTGTTGCGTTCCGGAAGAGTGGTCGGCCTCGTGCGCCGCCGCGACATCATGCGCCTGATGATGCGCCCCGATGCGGATGTCGCCGCTGACGTCCGAGCCGAGCTCGACCAGCGCCTCCCCGATCCCGGGGAGGTGGAGGTGACCGTTCTCGATGGTGTCGTCGAGGTCGTCGGCGCCGCGGACCCGCAGGCGCGCCGGGGCATTGAGGCGCTGGCACGACGGATTCCCGGCACCCGCAGAGTCGTGTTCCCTCAGCGGGCCGCGCCCGCACCGCGCGAGCACGGCGGGCAGCAGGGGCACGCACCTCTGCGCAGTGGTCTCCACGGCTGAGGCGTCGTCCGAGCGCTCCGAGGAGAAAGGCCCGGTCATCACGGTCCGCGCCGACGCCCCACCCTGGTGGGCGCCCGACCGGTACAGCTCCGGGGACGAGCCTCCGCCCGTGGTCGACAGCAGCGACACACAGGGCGCACGGGTCGGTTTGGTCGGCCGCCTCCGCAGCATGGGACGCTGCGCCGACACGGCACGGGCCGCACCTTGGGCGGGCGGATCGACCGGGTCGAGGACGTGGACTCCGTCGGGGGCAGTGCCGGTCCCCCGGACGCGGCACGGCGGTCCGCGATGACCACGGGACAGGTACCGAGAAGGAGGGGCCGTGCTGGTCAACGATGTGATGACCACGCCGCGCGTGGTGCTTTCAGCAGAGACGACGGTAGGTGATGCCGCCCGTCAGTTCGTCGAGCGGGGTGTGGCGGCCGCCCCGGTGCTCGACGGCGACGGTGCGCTCCTCGGCATCGTCACGGAGATCGATTTCCTTCGGGAGCGGTACGAGCCCGATCCGCGGGCCTCGGCACTGCCGGCGGCGGAGCCTGCATCGGGGTTGGCGGAGCGCGTCGCCGACGTGATGACGCGCGATGTGGTCACCGTCACGGAGAACACCGACGCGGCCCGGCTGGTCGACCTGATGGTGCGCGACCGGATCCGGTGGGTTCCCGTGGTGCGCGCGGGGCGTGTGGTGGGCATGGTGGGCCGTGGCGACCTGCTGCGGATGCACTGGCGGTCCGACGCCGAATCCACCTCCGACCTGCGCTCCGCGCTGGCCGAGGGGGCGCCCTACATGCGGCGGTGGTCGGCCGAGGTACGCGACGGGGTGGCGCACCTGGCCTGTGGCGACGCCACCCCCGGAGAGCGCCGGACCGCGGTCGGCATCGCACGGACCGTCGCGGGTGTGAGTCGCGTGGTCGTCGAAGGACCATGATGCGCGGCGGGCCGCCCGCTGGAGCAGGGGACCGCCCGGCGGCCGGTCCGCGGGACCGATGGCCCTGTCGGGGAGGATATCCGGCACTCTCCTCCCCGGTATTGGTCTCTGCCGGTTCGGACATCGATCGGGTGTGCTGGAGGTAGGGACCGCGGAGGGTCCGTCCCCCTTCCGGCCCCTCAGAAGCGACGGCCGGACCGGCCGCCCCGGAATCCGCGGGCTGCACGGGCCGGAGCCGCGGAGACTGCCACCGACCGGAGCTGACGATGATGGAATCGCCCGACATGCGCACCACCGAACCCACGCCCCTGCAGGCCGCCCTGGAGGCCGGCGAGCGGGCACCGTCCGTGTGCAACACCCGTCCCTGGAACCTCAGCGAGGAGCGGGGGCGCATCATCGTCGCCACCGACCCCGAGCGGCTCCTGGACGTGGCCGACCCCCGGGCAAGGGAACTGGTCATCAGCTGCGGGGCCGCGCTCTACAACATCCGGGTGGGGATGCGCGCCCAGGGGAGCGTCCCGGAGGTCGCGATTCTGTCCGACGCCGAACGCCCCGGGCGGCTGGCCGAGGTCGCGCCGGGACTCGCGGTCCCACCCGACGAGGAGTCCCGCGCACACGCCGCGGCCATTCCCCGGCGCCGCACCCACCGCGGCCCGTTCTCCGCCGACATCGACGACGTCATGCTGGCCCGCGACCTGACCGCCGCCGCGGCCGCCGAAGGCGCGACCCTCCAGCCGCTGACCGCTGAGCCGCTCATCCGCGCGCTCTCCGGCTTGGTCACCGCCGCTGAGCACCTCCACCGCCACGAGCGCGTCCGGACCGCCGAACTCGCCCGCTGGGTGCGGTCGGCCGGAAGCCGGAGGGCCGAGGGTGTTCACGCCGGCGACTTCCCGCCCGACCCGGACAGCGGCCTGTTCCCTGGCCGCGACTACGGGCAGCAGCGCATCCGCGGCATGCTCGACGTGCAGGGGACGGTCACCGGAACGGTCGCGCTGCTGACCACACCCGGCGACACCCGCGGCTCCTGGATCGCCGCCGGACAGGCACTGGAGCGGGTGCTGCTGGCAGCCGCGGCCGAGGGCGTGGCGGCGGCGTTCCACACGCAGCCGCTGGAGGAAGAGGCGCTGCGTTCCTTCATCGCGGAGCGGATCTGCGGCGGCGCATACCCGCAGATGATCCTGCGACTGGGGCGGCCCCGGCCGCGCGGGGCCCGGCCTGTTGCGCCCTCACGGCCGCACTGACCCGGGCTTCCACCTGCGGCGAGGAGGGCCCATCGCCCGTTCCGCCCCTGGCCCCGGCGGGACGCTGGTCGATGTGCGGTCGCCTGCGGCCGCGGCCCGTGTCCCGGCATCGGACGTCAAGGGTCGGCGAACGCGGGCCGTACACGGATGACGGTTCCGCAGGCCGCCGCCCTCCGAGCCGCAGAACCGGCTCGGCACCGTCATGCCGGCTCGCGGCCAGGGGGTGACTCCTGCTCAACACGGTGGTGGGGACCGGTTCCCGTCGGCCCGGGAGACCGCGACGCGCGGAACGAAGGACTTCCATCCGGCGCCCGTGATCGCCTCCTCCCCCGGAACACCGGTCCGTTCGTGCTCCGGACGCCGACGCGACCGGCCCACTCGCTCCTTCTCTCGGCGTGTCAGCGGCATGGTGCCCACGGCCGCTACCGTCCCCCTCGACCGTGTGCACCGGCCCCGGGACCTCCGCCATGGCCCAAAGGCCCGAATGCCCCATGGCCCATCGGTGTCACATGCGTGACCGTGTGCAGAACGACCGTGCGCAGAAAGAGCGCGACCGACCGGACGAACGCCGAACACGGGGGCAGGGCGATGACAGGACCGCACACCGCGCACAGCGGCGACATCGGACGCCGTGTCGTCCAGCGCCGCATGGAGATGGGGCTGTCCCGGGGCGAGGTGGCCGAGCGCAGCGGGATGGACCCGGGATACATCGCCTACCTTGAGACGCACCCCGCTCGTTTCAGCCGGGAGTCGCTGTACCGGCTGTCGCAGGCACTGCACACCTCCCCCGACCACCTGCTGGGAACCGACACCGACACGCCGCCCGGAAGCGCTGCCACGGCGGTGCCCGAGCCGGAGGTCACCGTGCTGACCGGTGAGGAATGCCTGGAGCTGATCAGCCCCGGCGGCGTGGGCCGCGTCTCCTTCACCGAGGCCGAAGGCGCCGCCCCGGTCGTGCTTCCGGTCAACTACGGCGTCATCGACGGCACCGTGGTCGTGCGTACCGCCGTCGACGGGGCCATCGCCCAACATGTCGGCGACCCCATGAGCTTCCAGGTCGACAGGCTCGACGAGACCATGAGCGAGGGATGGAGCGTGCTCCTGGCCGGACGCGCCCGCCTCATCGGCGACGACGCCGAACGCGCCGCCCTACGCGAGCGCCGCCCTCTGCGCCCGTGGGCGGGCGGCGACCGCGAGGCCTGGATCCGCATCGACGCCGGGCGGGTCACCGGCCGCCGCGTGGGAGGACGCGGCATGCACGCATAGGGAGGTCCGGGGCGCCGACGGTTCTTGGCCGCCCAACGCACCCGATGTCCGGATGTGCCCGGGGCGCGGTGACCTCGGTCCCGGCGAGACGGTGCGGCCGCCCCTGCCCCTCACGCAGGGAACGGGCGTTCTCTGGAATGGCCACCGCACGTCCCTGAAAGGACACGGACATGACGTCACGGAACATCCACCGGCCCCCCGTCGCGGCCGATGCGCCTCGCGACATCGTCGCCTCCCCCGCGGCCCGTGCGGTCCTCGCCATCGTCCGACTGGCGATCGGCTGGATCTTCCTCTGGGCCTTCCTGGACAAGCTCTTCGGGCTGGGATTCGCCACCCCTGCCCAAGGCGCCTGGCTCAACGGAGGCAGCCCGACCCGGGGTTTCCTCACCGAGGCCACTTCAGGGCCCCTCGCCGGGTTCTACCAGTCGTTCGCCGGCGCCGCCTGGGCCGACTGGCTGTTCATGCTCGGCCTTCTCGGCATCGGCCTGTCCTTCCTCCTGGGCATCGGCATGCGCATCGGCGGGGTCGCCGGTGCGATCATGCTGGTGCTGATGTGGAGCGCCGCCCTCCCGCCGGAGAACAACCCGTTCATGGACGACCACCTCGTCATGGCGCTGGTGATGGTCGGCCTCGCCCTCGTCCACGCGGGCGACACCGCCGGCCTGGGCCGCTGGTGGAACGGCCTGGCCATCGTCCGCCGCCTCCCAGCGCTGCGCTGAGGAACCTCCGGGCGGACGCGTCGGCCGTGTCCTTCCGGCGGCCGCCCGGACGGCGACGCCCGTCCAGCAATGCACGGGGGAGAGAAGGGGAAGTGGAGCACACCAGTGGCGCGCTGATCGTGCCAGAGGAGACCACGGCAGTGGCGTTCGCCTTGGACGGGGTCATCACCGACACCGCCTCCATCCACGCCGCCGCCTGGAAGCGCACCTTCGACGACTTCCTGCACTCACGGGCCCGTGCCGTGAGTGAGCCGTTCGTCCCCTTCGCACTGCGCGACGACTACCTGGCGTACATCGACGGCCGCTCTCGCCTGGACGGCGTGCGGGCCTTCCTCGCCTCGCGCGGAATCACGCTGCCCGAGGAGCACACCGGCGCCGATCCGGGCAGCCTGACCGTCGCCGCGCTGGACGACCGCAAGGAGCGTTTCTTCCTCGACTACGTGCGCACCTACGGCGTCACCGCCTCCCCCTCCACGCTCACGCTGCTCAAGGCCCTGCGGCACGCGAGGATACGCACGGCGGTCGTGTCGGCCGACCGCAACAGCGCCGCGATCGTCAAGACGATCGGCGCCTCCGAGCTGTTCGACGTGCGGGTGGACGGTCGCGACGCTGAACGACTGCACCTGCCCGCCANCCGGGGGGCCCCCCCGCCGCATGGGCGCTCCCCCCGCCCGCACCGCCGTGGTGGCGGACTCCCTGGTCGGGGTGGAGGTCGGCGTACGCGGCGGCTTCGGCATGGTGGTCGGGATCGACCGTGGCGGCCAGGCGGCCGGGCTCTTCGCCCGCGGCGCCGAGGTGGTCGTCTCCGACCTCGCCGAGCTGACCGTGACAGGGGCGGGCGCATGAACCCGTGGCCGCCCTCCTATGAGGACTTCGCTCCCGAGGACGAAGGCCTGCGCGAGACCCTGTGCCCCTCGGTCCGGCTGCTTCGCCACACGCCGCGCTGCGGTCAGCGGCCCGGCGCCACCTCTGTGGCGGGAGTGCGCGAGGGAGATCGATGCCACCGACGACCGGCGCTTGCCGCGTCTCCACCTGATCCACCTGCTGCAGACGCTCCCACCGCCCAACCTCGGATCCGGGCGGCTCGGGCATGCCCGCCCCTCGGCACGAGGGCTTCTCCGGGCGCGCTGGGCGGGGCCGGTGGCAGGGCGCGGGCCTGCCCTGCGCCGCGGTCGGCGGCTTCGACCACTCGCAGGCCAAGGCGTTCGTCGTCGCCCTGTTCCGCTCGGTCGCCTCGGACAACGGTGGTCGGGGCCTCGTCGGCTTCCGCTTCCGGGGCGGTCGGGATCGTCGCGCTGTCGGGCCCGTCGGCTGCGTTCTCAGGGTCTGATCCCTGCTCACGCCTGAGTCCGCATATCAGCGGCTCGAACGCGCCCGCCAGCGCGACCGCACGGGCCCGGAGATGAGGATTCGTTCTCCATTGCAGGTCATCGACCATGCTCAGGAGCCGTACGCCGACGAGTGCTACCGCGCTCCGCAATCCCCCGGACGCTTGTGGAGACAGTACTCCTCCGGAGTCGTCACGGCCTTGAGGACGTAGGGGCCATGGCGCGGCTCCGGGGCCGGGCTCATTCCAGAGGGCGGAACCGCGGGTCCCGCTTCTCCAGGTAGCTGGCGACGCCCTCTTCGGAGTCGGGGTGGCGGAAGGCCTCGGCCATCAGGGTCTCGGCGTGGGCGACGGCGGTCGGGAAGTCGGAGTCCATGGCGCGCATCACCTGGTCCTTGATGAGGCTCATCGAGGTCGGCGAGGACAGCCGGGCGAGTTCATCGGCGTAGGCGACCGCGGTCTCCACCAGGGACTCGGGCTCGACCAGGCGGTCGACCAGCCCGAGGGACAGCGCCTCCTCGCCGCGGACCAGCCGGGCGGACAGGAGCAGGTCCAGGGCGCGGCTCTGTCCGACCAGGCGGGGAAGGATCCAGGCGATGCCGTACTCGGCGATCAGGCCGCGCCGGGCGAAAGCGGTGCCCAGCTTGGCCTCCGGTGTGCAGAAGCGCAGGTCGCAGTAGAGCGCCTCGACCAGGCCGAGCCCCACGGCCGCACCGTTGATCGCGGCGATCAGGGGCTTGCGCAGGAAGAGGGGGCGCTCCCGCGGGCGCTCCCTCTCGGGCGGCTCGACGGAATCCGGGCCGCGCGTGCCGACCTTCTGGAGGTCCTCGAAGTCGGCCCCGGCGCAGAAGCCGCGGCCCGCCCCGGTGACGACGACCGCACGGACCCGCGGGTCGCCGTCCGCCTCGTCGAGGAGGTCGAAGTAGCGGTCTTCGAGCGCATAGGTCCAGGCGTTGAGCCGGTCGGGGCGGTTGAGGGTGAGCAGGAGGACCGCGCCGCGGCGTTCGGCGAGGACGAGGTCGGAGGGCGGTGTCTCGGTCATTCGGGTGTCCTTGTCCGTGGATGGCGGCCTGGGCGGGGGCGGGCGGAGGGCGGTCGGTGGCGGCGGGTGGCGGGTGGCGGGACCGCCCGTGATGGGGACGGGCGCGGCATCGGCCCGGAGTGCGCGGTCGAGGGCCCCGGAGGCTCCCGGACGGCGGTGCGCCCGGTTCCTCGACACGGCCCCTAGTCCACCGCGCCCTCGAACACACGGCGCGGGGTTCCGACCAGCATCCGGTCGAGCTGGTCCTCGTTGACACCGCGCTCGCGGACGTACGGGACGACCTCTTCGTGCAGGTGCAGGTAGTTCCATTGCGGGAGGAACGCCATGACCTCCGGGTCGATCCAGTCGATGTAGCAGGAGGCGTCCTGGGAGAGGATCATCCGGTCCGCGTAGCCGCGCCGGCACATCTCGACCAGCGTGTCCGCCCGGGCCTCGAAGGTGGTCTCCAGGTAGAGGCCGAACCGGTCCATGCCGAGCACGAACCCGGCGTCGGCGAGCTCGGACAGGTGGTCGCAGTCGGCGGTGTCGCCGCTGTGGCCCAGGACGATCCGGCCGGGAGGCACGCCCTCCTCGTCGCACATGACCCGCTTCACGTGCAGGCCGGTGCGCGAACCCGGGTGAGTGTGCACGGTGACCGGCACGCCGGTCCGGTGGTGGGCGCGGGCCACGGCCCGCATGATCCTCTCCACGCCGGGGGTGAGGCCGGGCTCGTCGATCGCGCATTTGAGCATGCCCGCCCGGACGCCGGTGTCCGCGATCCCCCCGGTGATGTCCTCGACGAACATGTCGGTCATCGGGTCGGGGACGTCGGTGCCCAGCGCCTCGTTGAGGGCGGGGCCGCGGTGCCGGAAGAAGAACGGGACCCGCTCGTAGGCGTACACGCCGGTCGCCACCACGATGTTGAGCTCGGGCACCCGGGCGGCGACCCGCTGGATGCGGGGGATGTACCGGCCGAGGCCGATCACCGTCGGGTCGACGATCGTCGTGACGCCCTGGGCGGCGAGGGCCTTGAGCCTGGCGACGGCGTCGTCGACGCGGGCCTGCTCGTCGCCCCACTCCCCGGGGTGGTTGATCTGCACGTCGGTGGTGAGCACGAAGACGTGCTCGTGCATGTAGACGGTGCCGAGGGCGGAGCTGTCGACGGGGCCGTTGACGGTGGGGACGGTGGTCACGCGCGCAGCTCCTTCTTGAGGATCTTTCCGGTGGGGCCGACGGGGAGGGCGTCGAGGAAGCGGACCTCGCGCGGGTACTTGTAGGCGGCCAGGCGTTCCCGGCAGAACGCGGTCACCTCGTCGGCGGTGGCGGTGCTCCCGGGCTCCAGGGCGACGTGGGCGACGACCTCCTCGCCGAGGCGGGCGTCGGGCCTGCCCACCACGGCGGCCGCGGCGATGGCGGGGTGGGCGTAGAGGACCTCCTCGATCTCGCGCGGGTAGACGTTGTAGCCGCCGCGGATGATGAGGTCCTTCTTCCGGTCGACGATGAACAGGTAGCCGTCCTCGTCGGCGTACCCGAGGTCGCCGGTGTGGAACCAGCCGTTCCGGAACACCTCGGCGGTGGCCTCGGGCCGGTTCCAGTAGCCCTTCATGAGGTTGTGGCCGCGGATGACGATCTCGCCGACGTGGTCGGGCCCCGGGGGCAGGGGCCGGTCGTCCTCGTCCACGATCCGGGTCTCGACGCCCCGGATCGGCTTGCCGATGGAGCCCACCTTGCGCTCCTCGGCGCTGATGTTGAACGTGGTGGTGCTGGCCGTCTCCGACAGACCGTACCCCTCGAGGACCACCGCTCCGGGGAAGGTCTCCTCGAACGCCCGGATGACCTCGCCCGGGATGGCCGACCCGCCGGAGACGCCGACCCGCAGGGCGGACAGGTCCCGTCCGGCGAGGTCCTCCTGGAGGAGGGCGACGTACATGGTCGGCACGCCCGAGAAGACCGTGCAGCGGTGCGCCTCCATCGCGTCGACGACCGGTCCGGGCTCGAACCGGGGGACCAGCGCGAGCGTGCCCCCGTAGCGCACCGCGACGTTGAGGACGCTCGACAGGCCGAACACGTGGAACAGCGGCAGGACCGCCAGGCCCACGTCGTCGGACCGGAAGCCGAACAGTTCCCCCGCGACGGTGCAGTTCATGTAGAGCTGGTGGTGGGTGAGCTCGGCGCCCTTGGGGCTGCCGGTGGTGCCGCTGGTGTAGAGCAGGACCGCGGTGTCCTCGGCCCGGGTCGGCTCGATCTCCCCGGTGTCCTCCGCGGCGAGGAGGTCCTCGAACGGCAGGGTGCCTTCGGGGGGCTCCGGGTCGCCGACCACGTAGACAGCGGCCTTCGTGCCGGCACGGAGGGCCTCGGCGGTGAGCGGCCCGAAGGTGACGAGCACGCCCGCCCCGGCGTCCTCCACCTGGTAGGCGATCTCGGGCGCCTTGAGCAGCGGGTTGAGCGGCACCATGACCAGCCCCGCCTTGAGGATCCCGAAATAGCAGAACAGGAACTGCTCGACGTTGGGCAGCTGCACCGCCACCCGGTCGCCCGGCACCAGGCCGAGGCCGCGCAGGCCCGCCGCCACCCGGCCCGACACCTCGTCGACCTGCTGGTAGCTGAAGGCCGTGCCGCCGCTGTGGCACAGCGGCTTGGCCGGTTCGGCCAGCCGGGATTCGCGCAGGATCGTCGCGAGATTGAAGCCCATGGTCGCCTCGCTCCTCTTTGCATGCCGACCGTTCGGTATGCCTCCGATGAATATCGGCGCGCTTCTCCGGCTGTCAATGGGGGTGCTCCGGCGGAAGCGGGGGCCGGCACGGCCGTGAAGCGGTCTGAAGGCCCTCCGACCGGGCCCGAGCGAGTGGGGGCGGGAGGAGCCGGCCCCCGCTCGGTCCGCCGGCGGGGGCGGGCGTCCCGGCGGGGCGGGCCGAGGCGAATACGAGGGGGGAGGCATGGCCACGATCGCACATGCACGTTCCCATGCCCTGCCCCATGCCGGGCGGGGGCTCATCATCTCAGGTCTCGGCGGCGGGGTGGTCTTCGGCGCGCTGATGGCGGTGACCGGCATGCTGCCGATGGTGGCGATGCTGGTCGGTTCCGAGAGCGCGGCCGTCGGCGCCGTCGTCCACCTGGCGGTATCGGCGGCGATCGGACTCGGCTTCGGCGTGCTCGCCGGCGCCGTCGCCGACCGGGCGCGGACGGTCCTCCCCGCCGGTCTGCTCAGCGGCGTGGTGGGTCCTGGGCGCGCTCGTGCTCATGCCCGCCTTCCCGGGGATGCCGCTGTTCATGCTCGGCCCGCCCGCGATGATGCGCCTCATGGGCCCCGCCGTCCACGGCCTGGTGACCGCCGCGTTCCTCTTCGGGCTGAGCCGCGCGCACGTCTGACACCCACCCGACCGGGGGCACGGGCGCAGCCGCCCGTGCCCCCGGTCTCTGGTCGGGGCCGCCCCGGGGCGGCCCCGCCTTCCGGGCGTCAGTCGCCGCCCGCCAGGTCGTTCAGCGCGTCCTCGATCCCGCGGTGGAATGTGGGGTAGGCGTAGATCATCCCCCGCAGCACCTCCACCGGTGTGCGCGCGTGCACCGCGACCGACAGCGCGCCCAGCACCTCTCCCCCGTTCGGCCCGGCGGACGTGGCGCCCACCAGCACGCCGGCGCCACGGTCCTCCACGAGCTTGATGAACCCGTCGTTGCCCGCCTTGTGGATCCACCCCCGGGCCGTGGACGGCACCTGCGCCGATCCCGTGCGCACCTGGAGCCCCTTCTCCCGGGCCTGGGCCTCGGTCAGGCCCACCGCGCCCACCTCGGGGTCGGTGAAGGTGACCCGGGGCAGCGCCCGGTAGTCGGCCGTGGGCCCGTTCCCGCCGGTGAGGATGTCCTCGGCGGCGATGCGCGCCTGGTAGACCGAGACGTGGGTGAACGCGCCCTCGCCGACGATGTCGCCCAGCGCCCACACCCCCGGCGCCGCCCGCATCCGCCCGTCCACGGAGATGGAGCGCGCCGAGGTGTCCAGACCGACCGAGGACAGGCCGAGGCCGTCGAGGTCGGAGCGGCGCCCGGTGGCCACCAGCAGCCGCTCGGCGCCCA
>NZ_ANAD01000204.1 GCF_000341245.1 Nocardiopsis halophila DSM 44494 | reverse complement strand
CCTGCCCGGAGCCGGTGTCCACCGAGAACCCGCCGGGACCGTGCGACACGCCGGTGATGCGCACCCCCGTGCGCACGTCCAGCCCTTCGCGGCCCAGCACCTCGGCGACCAGCGCCCCCGATTCGGGCTCTTCAGGGCCCAGCACCCGCTCGCCGGCCTCCAGTACGGTCACGCGGGTGCCGAAGCGGGCGAAGGCCTGGGCGAACTCCAGGCCGATCGGCCCGCCGCCGATCACGCACAGCGACTCCGGCGCCTTCTCGGCGCGCACGGCCTGGCGGTTGGTCCAGTAGGGCACCTGGTCCAGGCCGGGGATCGACGGGACCGCGGGGGCGGTCCCGGCGGCCACCACCACGCCGGTGCGGGCCCGGAGCACCCGCTCGCCGCCGCCGTCCTCGCGCACCCGGACCGTGTCTGCGCCCTCCAGCCGGCCGGTGCCGCGCACGAACCTGCCGCCCTGGCCCAGGAAGCGCTCCACCGCGGCGGTGTCGTCCCAGTCGGTGGTGGCCTCCTCGCGGATGCGCCGGGCGACCGGGGCGAAGTCCGGATAGGCCTCGGCGTTCCCGGCCAGTCCGGGCACCCTGCGCGCCTCGGCGAGCGCGTCAGCCGCGCGCACCATCATCTTGGTCGGGATGCACGCCCAGTACGGGCACTCGCCGCCCACCAGGGCGGCCTCCACCCCCACCACGTCCAGGCCTTCCGAGGCCAGCCGTCCGGCCAGGGCCTCGCCTCCCGGCCCCATGCCGACGACGACCACGTCGGCGCTGTCCACTCCGGTGTCGGCCATGCCGCGTCACCGTCCCATCCCCGTCGTATCGGCACGCCGCCGCGCGGCGGCGTCGAGTTCGGCAAGAAGCCCGGACAGGCCGGCCGCTCCCCCGCGACCACCGGCCCGCCCCGCACAGAGCAGGCCCGAGCGACGGCCCCGGTCTGTCGGGTCGCTGACCTACCCCCTGCCCTGATCGCGCCCCGCGCAAGCCTCCGGCATCCGGGGCGACCGCGCCGCCTGACCGCAGGATCGAACGGCACGCGGACATCCGGCCCGGGGCCGCCGCCATGCCGGTCCGGTCCGCCACGGGCGGCACGCGTCCTCTCCGTCGGCGGCCCCGAACACGCGGAGGGGCGCAGGAGGCCCGCCGCCGGGGCACGGTGGCGGCGGGGCGTGTCCCGTTCAGGTGCCCGACACGCGGGAGAACGGCCCCGCGCCCCGTCCCGCCGCGCCCGCCGGGCGGTCCGCCGTCCGCTCGGTCCCCGGCCGCCGTCGGCGCTACGGCCTCTCGGGCATCGGGGAGACGGGGGGCGGGTCCCCGAGCATTCTGGTGCGCAGGGCGAGCAGTTCACCGTTCGGCGCGGCGCCGACATCGCGTTCGAACGAGGCGACGAACCCGGCGAGCCACTGCCGGGCGAAGTCGCACCGGCCGGCGGCCAGGGCCCCTTCGACGACGGCGGCCGCCGCGAGCTGGTTGTACTGGTCCAGCTGCAGCAGCTGGCGGGCGTACTCGACCGCCTCGTCCCACTCCCGGCAGGACCGGTGCAGGTGGATGAGCCGGACCAGCGCCTGGGAGTGCAGCCCCTCGTAGCGCTTGCGGTAGGGGACGAGCCAGTGGTCGCAGGCCTGCTCCCCTTCCAGGAAGCGCCGGATGCCGTAGGCCGTCACCCGGCTGTAGTAGAAGCAGGCCCGCCGCTTGTCCTGCCGCAGATCACAGGCCCGACCCTTGTCGAATACGTCCTCGACCTCCCCCGTGTCCGTCCACCACAGGCCGTCGGTCTCCAGCCGGTAGAAATTGCTGCCGCTGCGCCTGATGAACGTCGACTCCCGGTGGGGATGCAGTTCGGGTTCGAGCATGCGGCGCAGGCTGTGCATCGTGACGTGGAAACTCTGCACGGCTTTCTCGGGAACGGCGTCGGGCCAGCAGAGGTCGATCAGCTCGTCCATCGATCTCGGACTCCCCGGGTGCAGCAGGAACCACTTCAGCATCCTGAGCGTCGTGTCCCGCCGCTGGCACCTCCGGTCCACGGGATCCTGACCGCGAAAAACCCGGAACGGACCGAAGAAGAAGGCCCGGAACCGCGCACCGCCGTCCCGTACTTCGGACGGACCGCACCGAGACGGCGCCGACGGATACGCGGAAAGTTGAAAGTTGTCCATTTCGGAACCCCGGCGTGTGAGCGGAACGAGCGCGCGACCGTCGCCAGGGTAGGAAATCGGCATCGTGCAGGACAAGGGCCCGGCCCGACAGCGGACCGGCGCCGCAACGGCGACTTTCATCCTCGGTAAGCGAGGGGTAAGCCCGCGTCCCTAATGTGGCCCGGACCGAATACACGCACCACGCGGAATACCTCCGGCCGCAACGAGGAAGTGGGGCACGAGAAATGTCGAGGCTGGATCTGGTGACGATTCTCGTTCGCGACATAGAAAGAACGAAGGCCTTTTACACCGGACTTCTCGGTTTCAGCGTCGTCGAGCGGTTCACGTCACCGGACGGCACCTTCGTGTGGCTCCGCTCGGCGCGCTCGGGCAGCAGCATCGCGCTCCAGGACGCGGCGGCGCGCTCAGAAAAGCCCACTCAGGCCGACATCCCCGAGGCCAGCGGCGGGCTGATGCTCGGCTTCGCCGTCGAGGACGCCGAACTGGCGCACAAGGCGGCCGTCGACTCCGGATTCGACACGCGCACCGGGGTCGTGGACATGGGAAAGGGACGGACCTTCGGCTTGAGGGACCCCGAAGGGAACTACATCCAGGTCTTCGATGTCTACCCGGAGTTCCAGGAGGTCCAGCGGAAGCTCGGATTGGACTGACCAAGGAGGCACGCACGCATGTCCATGAGCGTAGGCGAGCTGTTCGAAGAACTGTCCACACGTTTCAAGAGCGATGCGGCGGCCGGCCTGGACCGGACGCTCCAGTGGAACATCACCGATGTCGAGGACGGGGTCTGGGCCTTCCGGATCGCCGGCGGCGAGGGAGAGCTCATCCCCGGCGGGGTCGAGGACCCCGACACCACGTTCAGTACCCGCAGTGAGACCTGGATCGCGATCGCCGAGGGCCGGCAGGACGCCATGCGCGCCTTCATGACCGGGAAGCTGAAGGTCGAAGGCGACATGATGCTCGCCATGAAGGTCCCCGAACTCTTCGAGACCGGGGCCTGACCGCACCGCCTCGACGTCCCGCCCGGTCCCCCGCCGAAGGAGATGAGCACGTTGGAGCAGGTGACGCAGGATCGCGCCGATGCCGCAGAGGGAGCAGCGCCCGAAGCGGAGCGGACGGAGCCCCGGACCGACCCGGAGAAGGTCCGCCTGGAATGGATCGCCTCGCTGACCGACCCCGCGACGTTCCGCTACCTGGAGCAGATCGGCGTCGGGCAGGGCTGGCACTGCGCCGAGGTCGGCGCGGGAGCCGGCTCGGTGGCCCGCTGGCTGTCCAGCCGGGTGGGCCAGTTCGGCACGGTCCTCGCCCTCGACACCGAGACCTCCCACATGGAGGGGTTGTCGGCCCCGAACCTGGAGATCCGGCGACAGGACATCACCCGGACCCCCCTGGAGAAGGGGGCCTACGACCTCGTCCACGCGAAGATCCTGCTCATGCACCTCGAAGAGCGCGAGCGGGTGCTCGGGGAGTTCGTCGCGGCCCTGAAGCCCGGCGGGTACCTGCTGGTCGAGGAGGCCGACATCCGCAGCATCCAGCGCACCGACCCGCCCTCGCCGCTGCTGACCCGCGCCGCCTCCGCCCTGGAGACCTTCTTCTACTTCGGCGGTGCCGACCCGGGGTACGGGATGAAGCTGCTCCCCGCCGTCCGCCGCACCGGCCTGAAGGTGCTGGGCACCGACTGCCAGTTGACAGCCGTGCAGGCGGGGACCCCCGCCGTCCAGACCGTCTCCATGAGCCTGGCCAAGCTCGCGCCCATGATCGTGAAGGCCGGGCTGATGGGCCAGCAGGAGGTCGACGCGGCCTTCGAGCTTCTGGAGAAGCCCTCGGACATGGTCGTGTACACGCCCGTCACCGTCTCGGTCTGGGGTCGGGCCGAACCCGGCGAGGGGCCCCGGGGCGGGACCGGAGCGTGAGGCCGTGCCCCCGCCCCGCCGATCGCGGGGGCGGCGAGCGGGCCACCGGTGCGGCCCCGGCCCGCCGGCCGTCCACCCCTCGCCGCCCCCGCCCACTTCTCCGCGGACGCGCATGATCTCCACGCATTCCGGGAAAGGACCCCTCCATTGCTGTACGTGG
>NZ_ANAD01000203.1 GCF_000341245.1 Nocardiopsis halophila DSM 44494 | reverse complement strand
GCGGTGGCTTGTGAACACGTGAAAACGTGGCCGGCCGGTTATAGCGTGTCCCCAGGGACGGTGTCCCGTCCCGTTCGAGGGAGGCGAACCATGGCAGCGACACCGGCGATCAACTGGCAGCTCACCGTCGACAGCGGTGACCCCCACGCGCAGGCGGACTTCTGGGCGGCGGCCCTCGGATACGAGGTGGAGGACCATGACGCCTTCATTGCCGGCCTCGTGGAGCAGGGCTACGTCACCGAGGCGGATTACATGGTCCGCAACGGTCGGCGTGTGTTCAATAAGGGGACGGGGATTCGGCACCCTGAGGACTCGAAAGAGCGCGGGGAGGCGAAGCACAGGATCCTCTTCCTCAAGGTGCCTGAGGGCAAGCGAGTGAAGAACCGCCTGCACATGGACCTGACCGTCGGGCCGGAGAGGCGTGAGGCCGAGGTCTCCCGTCTTGAAGCCCTGGGGGCCACGATCCTGGCGCGCGTCGAGGAGGCGGAGGGCGTCCACGTGACGATGGCGGACCCCGAGGGCAACGAGTTCTGCGTTCAGTGACGGCGGAGTCTGCGGAGTCCGGTGTCGACGCCGGGTGAACGGATCCGGCGCCGACACCGCCGTCGTGCGCGGCGTCGTCAGGCGGCCCAAGGGGGACGGACGAGGGACCCGTCCGGCATGACGGCCGCCAGGCCCGTGGGTGCGGTGACCCACACCCGAGCGGGGGTGTCACCGGGATTGTCGAGCCGGAGCCGCGACAAGGCCGGTACCACGGCCGCGTCGCCGGGGGCGAGGTGCTCGGTCCTGCCGTCGATGGACAGGCTGATCTCCCCGTCGAGGGCGAGGAAGACCTCCTCCCGGGTGACGGTGTGGTCGGCGCCTTCGGTGCCGGCGGGGACGTCGAGCCGCCAGGCGCGCAGCTCTGCGGCGCCGGTGGCGGAGGTCGCGAAGGCGGTGAACTCGGCGCCGTGCATGCGGTGGACGCGTGCGTCGCCGGGTCGGATGAGGGGCATGGCGTCTCCAGGTCCTCGTGCTCGTCGATGGATGCGTCGTGGATACGGCCGGGCGGTCGGGAATGACCATGTAGTCAAGTAGCTTGACCTGATTGCCCCCTCATGGTCAAGAGGCTTGACCAATGCATCAGTATGGGGGCATGGACCCTTCCACGAACGAGGACGGTGTCGGTCTGGCCTTTGCGCTGATGGCCTCGGCGGCCCGGATGGTCGAGCGGATCGACGACGGGGTGGCGCGGCGCGGCTTCACCGATGTGCGTCCCACACACGGATTCGCGTTCGCCTTCCTCGCCGCCGGCGGGGGAACGATCACCGGGCTGGCCGCGCACCTGGGCATGACCAAGCAGGCGGCGGCCCAGCTCGTGGACGAGATGGAGACCAAGGGGTATGTCCGACGCGGCCCTCATCCGCGTGATGCGCGCGCCCGGCTGGTCGAGCTGACCGATGCCGGGCGCGCGTGCATGCGCGCGGCCGAAGAGGCCGCCGCCGAGGCGGCCGGTGCGTGGTCCGGGGCCCTCGGCGCGGACCGGATGGTCCGGCTCCGGCGGGACCTGGAGCACATGGCCGGTGACGGTCCTCTCAGGCCGATGTGGTGATCCGCGCCCCGTCCGGGGCGGTGCCCGCGACGACGGTGCAGTCCCAGTCCTCACACGACTCCACGGTGGCGGCCAGTCCGGACTCGGTCACGGCGCCCGTCGTGGCGGCGGCCTGTCGTGCACTGGTCTCGATCAGGAGGTGTCCTCCCGGGGCGAGCCAGTCGGGGGCCACTCGGGCGACGCGGCGCTGGACGTCCACTCCGTCGAATCCCCCGTCGAGCGAGGCCCGGGGCTCGTAGAGGCGTGCTTCGGAGGGGAGCAGGTCGATCTCGCCGGACGGGACGTACGGGGCGTTGACGACCAGGAGGTCCACCCGTCCCCGGAGGTCTGCGGGAAGGGCCGTGTACAGGTCGCCCACATGTGCTCTTCCCCCGAAGGGGGCGATGTTGCGGTGCGCGTAGCCGACCGCGGCGGCGTCGGAGTCGGCGGCGTGCAGCTCGGCCCCGGGGAGCAGGGAGGCCAGCGCGGCACCGATTCCGCCGGCGCCGCAGCACAGGTCCAGAACGACCGCGGGGCGGGCGGCGGGGGCGCGTGCGGCGGCACGTTTCACGAGGAACATCGAGCGCGGGCGGGGGACGAACACTCCGGGGCCGACGGCGATGCGCAGGTCGCCGAAGGCGGCCCAGCCGAGCAGGTGCTCGAGGGGGAGGCCGCCGGAGCGTCGGTCGACCAGGCGGGAGAGTTCGGAGGGGTCCTCCGCGGCTTCGGCGAGGAGGCGGGCCTCGTCGTCGGCGAAGACGCAGCCCGCGGTGCGGAGCCGCCGCGTCGCGTCGGTGACGGCGGCGGGGGGGGNGGAGCCGCCGCGTCGCGTCGGTGACGGCGGCGGTGGGGAAGGGGGGGGGCATGAACGGCCTTCCGGGGAGCGGGGGCGCTCTCCTAGGCAGGCCGGAACGGCCGTCCGCCGTGCCGGTCGGAGACGAGCGCCCGGGCGTGCATTGCGAGTACGGGGCTCACCTCCTCCGGCCGGGTCCGATCGATGCCCGCCGAGGCTACCAGCAGCTCAGGCGGCATGTGTTCGCGGACACGAGTTGGTGCACCGCACGAGCGGTGCTATGCTGGTCCCGTTCGAAACAAAGGCTTCCGCGCCCCTTCGGGGGTGGCGGTCTAGAGTTTCGGCGGTCATAGGTAGAGGGAAACACCCGGTCCCATTCCGAACCCGGTCGTTAAGCCTCTTCTCGCCGATGGTACTGCCTCCATGGTGTGGGGTGGGAGAGTAGGTTGCCGCCGGACATTCTTTCGAGGAGGGGACCCTAGCGGGTCCCCTCTTTCGTTGTGTCCCCCTTCTTGCCCCCCTTGGCGCCCTTCTTCCCGGCGCGCTCGACCGCCCACACCGCGGCGACCACCACCGCGCATCCGGCGAGCTGGAGCGGGGACGGGCGCTCGCCGAGGAAGGCGGCGCCGGCACCGAGCGCCATCACCGGCGGAAGCACCATGACGGCGGCGCCGACACCGGGGGCCAGGCGGGGCAGGGCCGCGCCGACCAGGATCCATGTCAGGACCTGTCCGAAGAGCGCCACCGCCGACATCCACGCCCACCCGTGCGCGTCGAGCGCGCCGGGGTGCAGGCCGGTCGACAGCCCGCCGACGGCGGCCGCGGACAGCGCGGCCGCGGCGGTCGAGGTGAGCACCGGGGTCGCGGTGTGGCCCCGGCCCCCGCCCAGCCGGGAGAGGAACAGGTATCCGGCGTAGGCGGTGCCGGCGCCTGCGCCGAGCAGCAGGCCGAGAACGGCGTCGCCGCCGCTCCCGGCGGGCGTGAGCGCACCGGAGGCGAGCGCCAGCCCGGCGAGGATCGCGGCGGCCGCGGGCCAGAACCCGGGAGGTGTGCGCTCACCGCTGGTGACGCGGCTGAGCAGGGGGAAGACGGCGACCTGGACGTTGAGCAGCACGGTGGCCACACCCGCGCCGACCAGCTCGATGCTCGCGGCCCACAGCACGAAGTCGGCGCCGAGGAGCAGTCCGGCGGCCGCGTCGGTGAGCACCAGCCGACGGGGGCGGGGGCCGGCGCGGCGGAGTTCGGCGGCGGCGAGCAGCGCGAGCGGCGGCAGGGCGAGGGCGCAGCGGAGGAAGGCGGCGGTCCCGGCGTCGGCGCCGGACGCCTTGACCATCGGCGCCGACAGCGAGGTGCAGGCCGCCCCGGAGAGGGCGAGTGGCAAGGGGGCGGCGCGGCGACCGGTGCGGCGGAGGAGCATGCCTCCACTCTGGTCGTGCTGACCGTGAAACAAAAGCGATGATCTGTGCCGATGACTCGGTAGCATCGCTCATGTGTTCAGTACCGACCGCCTCCGGGCCCTGGCCGCGGTGGCCGAGCACGGGTCCATCGCCGCCGCCGCGCGCGTCCTGCACGTCACCCCCTCGGGGGTGTCCCAGCAGCTGGCGCGGCTGGAGCGGGAGGCGGGCCGGCCCCTTCTGGAACCGGATGGGCGCACCGTCCGCCTGACCCAGGCGGGGCGCGTGCTGGCGGGCCATGCGGCGCGCGTGGGGGCGCAGCTGGAGCAGGCCAGGGCCGACCTCGACGACCTGGGGGAGGAGGTCCTGGGGCCGCTGCGGCTGGGCGGGGTCGGCACGGCGCTGCGCACGCTGGTACCACCGGCCCTGGCCGCGCTGCACGCCGGGCATCCGCGCGTGGAGCCGTCGGTGGGCGACGGGGAGGCGGTGGCCCTCCTGCCCCGGTTGATGCGCGGCGAGCTGGACCTGGTGGTGGTCGAGAGCTGGTCGCCGCGGCCGCTCGCGCTTCCGGCGGGTGCGGCGGTCGAGCGCCTGGTGCGGGAAGAGGTCCGCGTGGCCCTGGCGGGTCGGCACCCGCTGGCCGAGCGCGCCCGGGTGCGCTTGGAGGAGCTGGCCGACGAGTCGTGGGCGAGCTGTCCGACGGGGACGGAGCCCTACGAGAGTCTGGTGCAGGTGGCGCGCGCTTCCGGCTTCGATCCCCGGATCCCTTACACGCTGACCGAGATGCCGACCCAGTTGGAGCTGGTGCGTTCGGGTCTCGCGGTCGCCCTGGTGCCGGAGACGGCGCGGTACCCGGAGACGCCGGGGGTGCGGTTCGTCCCCGTGGAGCAGGGGCTGCACCGCGACATCACCGCCGTCTGGCGCGAGGGGGCGGACGATCCTCCGGTGCGCGCATTCCTGGAGGCGATCCGGACCGGGGCCGGACGGCTCACGTCGGGCGGGTCCGAGACGGCGTGGTCGTAAGCGGGAGTAGGTGGCGGCAGGCGGGAAATGTCCGTTTCCCGATACGCTCGGAACGCCCCGGCCCCTGGGGTTCCCCGCTTCCGTTCCGACCGGCTCGTCCCTGGAAAGGCCTCCATGTCGCACACCTATGCGGGGCACCCGCCACAGATGTCGGCCTCGGCCGTCACCGCCTTCGTATTGGGAATCATCGGTGCGCTGGCGACGCCCGCCTTCGGGCTCTTCACGGCGCTCCCGGCCGCCGCGACGATCACCGGGGCCGTCGCACTGCGCCTCACCCACACACGAGGGCTGCGGGGGCGCGCTCTGGCCCTGTGGGGGTTCTGGCTGGGGGCGGGGTTCTTCCTGCTCGACTTCGTCCTCCTGCTGATCGCTGCGATCGGCATACGCCTCGGCCTCTGACCCGTCCCTGCTCCAGGGGTGGTGGCCCGACACCGGGGTAGGGGGCGCGGGAAGTCCCCGTCCTGCCTGAGCCGGACCCGGTACGGTAGAGAACGACCGCCGATAAGGAGGTGGGCGCCCGTGACCCTTCCTGTGATGCATCCGCGGCCGGGAAATCTTCGGCAGGTCGCCGAAAGCATCGAGGCCTCCACCGGGCTGCGGGTCGAGATCATCGGAGGCAGTCTCGTGATGTCCCCCACTCCACGTGGGAAGCACGCCGGAACGATTCGTCGCCTGCGCGTCCAGATCGAGTCTCATCTGCCGGCGGATCTCGCTCCCTACGAGGTGACGTCGATAGCGCTGCCAGAGGACGAGGACGACTATGCGACGCCCGATCTGACGATCCTCCCCGTCGACTGGGACGAGGACGACTCCTGGCTGGCCGACCCCGGTGACGTCGCCTTGGCCGTCGAAGTGATCTCCAAGTCCGAGAAGGCCAAGGACATCACGGACAAGAACGGCTGGTACGCGCGCGCGGGTGTCGCCGTGCTGCTCGTCCTGGATCCTCGTACCGGAGTCTGGGCCCTGCACACCCGCCCCAGGGACGGGGAGTACCGCGGCCAGGTGCACGGCGCGTACGGAGAACCCGTGGAACTGCCGGCCCCGCTGCCTTCCCCGATCGACACCGGGGTCCTCCCGCTCTACAGCTCCTGAACGGGGCCGCCTTCACGCGTCAGTCGCCGGCCGTGAGCGTCGCGACGGCGCGCTCCAGGTAGGACTCGAACGCCTGGAGCTCGCTCGCGCTGAACTCGGCTGACAGGGCGCCCTCCACGGCGAGGGCCGCCTGGTCGGCGCGGGTCAGCAGGGCGCGTCCGGACTCCGAGATCCGGTTGACCGTGATCTTCTGGTGCAAGGACGACGGGCTCCGCTCGATGTGTCCGGACCGGTGCAGGTTGGTCAGCACCGTGGCCATCGTCTGCGGGGTGACCATGCACTCCCGGGCGAGTTGCGCGGCCGACATCCCCTCGGAGGCGGAGAGGACCAGGAGCACGGCGTACTGGGGGACCGTCAGTCCGAACTCCTTGAGAACGCGGGACTTGCGGTTGATCAGCGCCTGTTCGGTCCGCTTGATCGTCTGTCCGAGCCGCCCGGCGCCCACGTCGCTCGTCGGCCCGTCCCCGGCCGGGGTCTCCTTCACCATTGCTCTGCCACCTCTCCGCCGCCGCTCCGGTGCTGGGGCGACCACCGATTATCCCTGCTCCGCATCCTCTGCGGAGCGCGGTGCGGCGTCGTGGCTCCATTGAAGCAGAGTTCTGTCATGAAACAGACCTCTGTTACGCTGTCGGTCCACCGCGGACGTCCGCGGACCCCGCGGCGGGCGCAGAAGGCGCAGACGGCGCGGAAGGCGACGAGAGGAGCAGGGCCGTGATCGAACGGGAGATCGGTGCGACGGGCAGGCGGGTCGGCGCCATCGGGCTGGGCTGCATGGGCATGTCGTGGGGGTACGACGAACTCGGCCGGGACGACGCCGTGTCGGTCCAGGTCGTCCGCGAGGCCCTCGACCTCGGCGTCGACCTGGTCGACACCTCGGACCAGTACGGTCCGTTCACCAACGAGGAGCTCGTCGGGCGGGCGCTGCGCGGCCACCGCGAGCGCGCCTACCTGGCGACCAAGGGAGGACTCGTCGTCGACGACCCGACGACGTTCGCCAGCCACCGGAACGGCCGTCCCGAGCACCTCCGGTCCGCCCTGGAGGGCAGTCTCGGACGCCTGGGCGTCGACCACGTGGACCTTTACCAGCTGCACCGTGTCGACCCGGAGGTCCCCCTGGAGGAGAGCTGGGGCACGCTCGCCGAGATGGTCGCGGAGGGGAAGGTCGGCGCGATCGGGCTGTCCGAGGCGAGCGTGGAGCAGATCCGTGCCGCCCATGCGATCCACCCCGTCTCCAGCGTCCAGACGGAGCTCTCCCTCTGGAGCCGGGAGGCGTTGGCCGACGGCGTCCTCGACCACTGCACACGAGAGGGGATCACCTTCATCGCCTATTCGCCCCTGGGACGGGGGTTCCTGACCGGAGGGATCACCTCGCCGACCGACCTCCCCGAGGTGGACGGCAGGCACCGCACACCGCGCTTCCAGGCCGAGGCGATCGCCGCCAACCAGAGCATCGTCGACCGCGTCCGGAACGTCGCCGCCGACCTGGGAGCGACCGGGGCGCAGGTAGCGCTGGCCTGGGTGCTGGCCCAAGGGCCTCAGGTCGTCGCCATCCCTGGGACGAAGACGCCCCGGTACCTGAGGGACAACGCGGCGGCGGCCGATGTGGTGCTGTCCGAAGAGCACCTGGCCGTCCTGGACGACGTGCCGGCCCCGGTCGGTACGCGCTACTGAGGGGGAGACCATGCTGATCACCGGTTTCCCCGCCGGGGGATTCGAGACCAACACCTACATCGCGGCCGAGGGCGACGGACACCGCTGCATCGTCATCGACCCGGGGCAGGACGCGTTCGACG
Organism: Nocardiopsis halophila DSM 44494; assembly: GCF_000341245.1. Lineage (GTDB taxonomy): Bacteria > Actinomycetota > Actinomycetes > Streptosporangiales > Streptosporangiaceae > Nocardiopsis_A > Nocardiopsis_A halophila. The sequence continues at coordinate 2,505 of NZ_ANAD01000203.1, read as the reverse complement.
GCCTGACGGACCTCATCGCGCGGCACCGGCTCGAACCGGAGGCCGTCCTGCTCACCCACGGGCACATGGACCACACCTGGGACGCCGTCCCGTTCTCGGAGCACTTCGGGACACCGGTGTACGTGCACGCCGCGGACCGGTTCATGGTCGGTGCCCCGGCGCGCGGCCTCCCCGACGACGTCCCCCAGCACCTGTTCGACGGGCACCCCGCAACCGAGCCCGCCGACCTGAAGGAACTGCACGGCGAGCGGAACCTCCTCCGACTGGCCGGCCTGACCGTCGAGACACTGCACACCGGCGAGCACACGCCGGGCTCCGTGCTCGTCCACGTCACCGGAACCGCGTCCGGCGAACGGGTGCTGTTCACGGGGGACGCCCTGCTCAAGGGCGAGCTGGGGCTGACATGGGGCTCGCCCGAGGCGGCCGGCCGGCTCCGCGCGGCCCTGGCCCGGCACTGCGCGGGCCTGCCCGACACGACCCGGATCCTCCCCGGCCACGGCGACACCGCCACCCTGGGCGAGGAGCGCGGGATCCACCCTTTCCTCCGCCCGCACTGAGCCCTCCGCACCGGGCCCTCCGCACTGAGCCCTCCACCCGGGCTCCACCCCGAACTCCACCTTTCGCGGGTCCCGGTCCCGGAGCCCGAGGACCAGCAATGCCCGGCGTCGCTGTGCTGGTGCCGACCACCTACGACGATGACGACTCCATCGCGCCGGCCCTGCGGGCGGGGGCCCACGGCGACCTGACGAAGGACACCGGGAGGGACGGCATCGCGACGGCGGTCCGGGCGGCCGCCGCGGGGCCGAAGTGATCGGCCTCATCGCCCGCGGGCTGAGCAACGCCGAGATCGGCCGGGCCCTGTTCATCGCGGAATCGACGGTGAAGGCGCAGGTGAACAACGCGTTCGCCAAGACCGGCCTGCGGAACCGCACCGAGGCGGCGGCCTACGCGCACCGGACCGGGCTGGACCGCTGATCCGTGCGCAGCAGGCCTCCGCTCAGNGCGGGCGCCCCCCAGCCGCTCGGGGCGGTGGGTGACGACCACGACCGTCCCCGGGAAGTCGGCGACCACCGTGTCGATCACCTCGGCCGCCTCGGCGTCCAGATGGGCGTCGGCCTCGTCCAGCAGGAGCACGCGGGGGCGGTTCAGCAGGGCGCGGGCCAGGGCCACGCGCTGGCGCTGGCCCGCCGACAGGCCGCCGCCGTTCTCCCGCACCGGGGTCTGCAGTCCCAGCGGCAGCTCGGCGATCAGCGGGTCGAGGCCCCCGGCGCCGACCGCCTCGCGGAAACGCGCGCCCCCCACACGCGGGTCGGCATAGCGCACGTTGGACCCGACCGTGCCCCGCAGCAGCGGCAGGTCCGGCCCGACCACGCCGACCGCCCGGCGCACCGAGGACGCCCGGGACGCGTTCACATCGCCCCCGTCCAACAGGACCCGTCCCGAATCCGGCGGCACCAGCCCGGCCAGCACCGAGACCAGGGTGGACTTCCCGCCGCCGTTGGGCCCGGTGACCGCCACCACCGACCCGGCCGGCACGTGCGCGGTGATCGGCGCGAACACGCCCTCCACCCGCACCCGCTCCAGGTCCAGGGCACCGCCCCCCGGCGGCAGTTCCGGCGCGCTCGCGCCCGGTCGGCGGCGCCGGGGCCGGGACAGCTCGGCGCGGACCTGGCGCATCGCGACCGCGCACCCCGACCGGTACTCGCTCACCCGGCTCAGGTCGCGCAGCGGGGTGACCATGATGCCCACGACCGCGATCGCCGCCGTCGCCTGGGCCGGGCCGGTGCCCGAGGCGGCCGCCGCCACCAGCGCCGCGGCGGTGGCCGCCAGCGTCGTGGCCTCCCCGACCGCGCGCACCGCGCCCACCGCGCGGGCCCGGCGCACGTGCGCCCGGGCCAGGCTCCGCGACCGGCGCGCCAGGACCCGCCGCTCGGCCCGCTCCCGGCCGAAGGCCTGCACCACCGGCGTCTTGCCGATCCGCTCCACCACGTGCCCGGCGACGCGCGCCTGGCGCCGCCGGGCGGCCCGGTGGGCCGCGCGCAGCCACGGGGACAGCGCGACCGTGGCGGCCAGGCCCGCCCCGGCGACCGCGCCCACGGCGGCGGCGACCGGCGGGGCGATGACCGCGAACGCCACCAGGCACCCGGCCAGCAGCGGCACCGCGACGGCGAGCCGGGCCAGGCCCAGCCCGGCCCACCGGCGCAGCGCGCCGAGGTTGCCCATCATGCGCAGCGACGCGCCGCCGGTGGAGCGGCCCCGGCCGGGCCGGCGGGCGGGCGCGTCGGTGGCCCGGCGGAACAGGGCCTCGCGCACGTCGGCCACCCACGACTGGCCCAGCCTCTCGGCCAGCACCCGCTCGCCGAAGACGAGGCCGGCCGTGGCGGCGACGAGCCCGCCCGCCCAGGGCAGCAGCGGAGGCAGGGGGACGGAGCCGCCGGCGAGCCGGGAGACCAGTGAGGCCCAGGCGATCGCCGCGCCCGCCTGCCCTGCGCCGACGGCGACCAG
>NZ_ANAD01000202.1 GCF_000341245.1 Nocardiopsis halophila DSM 44494 | reverse complement strand
GCGCCCCCGGCGGCGGCCCGCCAGCACACGGGGCGGCTCTTCGGGGCGCTCGTCCAGCGGCGCGGGGGTCGCGGTGCTCACGCGGTGCGCTCCCGGACGGTGCCGACCAAGGGGCGCCGCGCCGTGAGGCCGGCGGCGACCGACGCGTCGGCGAGTTCCTCGCGCCCGAGTACCGGCACGTCCAGCAGGGCCCCGGCCTCCCGGGCGGCCAGCGGGGAGGCGGTGAACCGGNGCCCGCCGCCCGCCACCACCGGCAGGCCGCAGGAGCGCATCCGCCCGCACCCGTACACGGCACCCGCGGCGTCCCCCGCGGCGAACACCCAGCCGTCCACCCGCGACCGCAGGGCGTCGTCGCGCAGCAGCGCGGCCGTCTCGGGCTGCATCAGGCCGTCGGCGACCTCCAGCACCACGGCCTGCGCCCCGGCGGCGGTGAGCCGGTCGTGCAGCGCCACGGCGCCGCGCGCGACGCGGTCGGCGGGGACCCGGTAGGTGGTGGCCAGGCCGTCGTCGGTGAAGTCGAGGACGGCGTCGGCGCCGGCGTCGTGGAACATCCACCGGTCGCCGCCGGCGCCCGTGCCGGTGGCCTTGGCCGCGCCGACCCGGTATCCGGCCGCGGCAAGGCCGCGGACCAGGGACGCGACGGTGGTGGTCTTGCCTGCGTTCATCGAGGTCCCGGCGACCGCGAGGGTGGGCACGGCGCGCAGCGGGGCGGGCGGCTCGGGGGCGGCGAGGCCGGCCATCGAGAGGCGGCGGCCGTCGGCCCCGGAGGCCAGCCCGACGGGGAGGAGCCGGGTGGGCTCGGCCATGCTCTCGTGCGCGCTCGCGACCCTGCCCGCGATGCCGCCGGCCGCGACGAGGTCGCACGGCCCCAGGTCCTCGGGCGCCTCGGCCTCGAACTGGTCGGGGGCATAGCGCGCGCCGTAGGCGACCAGCACCTCGTCGCCGGGGAACAGGTGGCGGCGCCGTCCCTGCGCCGACTCCAGCCGGGTGTGCCGGCCGATCTCGGTGACCCGCGCGACGACGAGGTCGCCGGGGTGGGGGCGCACGCCCGGGCCGCTGAGCACGTGCGTGGGACGGTCGGGGTCGAGGGCCCGTGCGGTGTAGGAGACCTTGAGCGATGCGCGCCGGTGCGGGGAGAGCTCGGTGAGGCCGGTAAGGGAGGAAGCGGGCATGAGGACTGTGTCTCCCGATCGTCGGAGGAGGCATGGTCGGTGCAGTGGTGGTCCTCGGGGAACCAAGGGGAATCCTCCGGTGCCGGCATGAGTCCCTTCTGAGCACGCCATGAGGAAAACTTCATCGCCCTTGCCCCGCGGAGAGAGGTCGTGTCCGCTGGCGTGGTGGAACTCTCCGGGCCCCGGCCGCCCGTATCGACACCCCCGTTGATCTCGGGGAAGAGGGGGTGCGCACCCGGGGCGGGGCCGCCGATCGCGCCGCAGGGGGCGCACCGCTCACAAGGACGCGGCCGAAGGTTCCACCACTCCAGCGGACACGACCCACCACTCCGACCACTCCAACGGACGCCATTCGGCCCCCCGAACGGGCCCCGCAGGACCGCCCCCGCCCTCGTCGCCGCCTGCTCCGGCGGCCGCTCGCACGCCGTGCGGCCGACAGCGCAAGCCTATGGACCGCCGCCCTTCGTCGTCGCCGCCCTGCGGCCTGGCATTCCGCAGACCCGCCGCCCGGCCGAAGGGGGTGAGCGGGATCCCTGCCGGTCCGTCGCCGCCGTCTTCGGCGACCATCCGCACGCCCGGCGCTCGACAGCGCTACCGCGCGGGCCACCGTCCCGTCCTCGTCGCTGCTTCACCCACCCCGATTGCGAGATCCCTGCGGTCGACGGACAGGCTCGGGGAACGGCCCAGCTCGTCGCACCTTTCTCACCGCTGCCTATTCCCAGGGCGCCGGAGAGCCGCCCTCCGCTCTCGGAACCGGGGCCGCACGTCCGCCAGGAGCAGAGGCACGACCGAGGCTCCGGTCACGGCCTCCGCACTGCGGTCGGATCCGAGAGGTGACCTTCGAAGGCCGTGGAAGGCGGCGGCCCGCAGACAGCTCCGGCCGGCGCCACCCGCCGCCTCTCGGACGGCCACCGAACCGTGACCGTGCCCCGCACGCCCCCTCCACGGCGGGCCCCTACAAGACCCGCGACGGACTCAGGAGGTCCGCGCGGTCCGGATGCCGGTCGGGAACGTCAGGGTGAACCGGGCGCCCTGGCCGGGGGAGGAGTCCACCTCGACCGTCCCGTGGTGGGCGTCGGTGATCGCGCGGACGATGGCCAGCCCCAGCCCGGCGCCGCCGCGGCCCCCGGTCGTCCCCGCGCCCCGGGCGAACCGCTGGAAGATGCGCTCCTGCTCCTCTTCGGGGACGCCCGGCCCGGTGTCGCCCACCCAGAAGGCCACCGTCCGCCCGTCGGCGGCCACCGCCGAACCGATGCGGATCTCGTCGCCGGGCGCGGTGTGCCGGACCGCGTTGGACGCGAGCTGCACCATCGCCTGGGTGACCCGCTGCGGATCCAGGCGCACCGGACCCTCGCCGATCTCTTCCAGACGCCAGGAGCGGTCGCCCAGAGTGCGCACCTTGGCGTCGATGTCGCTGGTCAGCTCCTCGACGGGGACCCCGACGGGGCGCAGGAAGTCCGGCCGCTGCGCCTTGGCCAGCAACAGCAGGTCCTCCACGATCCGCGCCATCCTGTCCAGCTCGTCGGTGACCAGCCGCACCACCTCGCGCCGCTCCTCCGGGTCGTCGCCCATCACCTCCAGGTGGCCCCGGACGATCGTGATGGGGGTGCGCAGCTCGTGCCCCGCGTCGTCGACGAAGCGGCGCTGTATGGAGAAGGCCTCCTCCAGCCGGTCGAGCATGCCGTTGAACTGCTCGGCCAGCGCGGCCACGTCGTCCTTGCCCGGAACGTCGATGCGCCGGGTCAGGTCCTCCTCGGTGATCTGCGCGGCCGTCTGGCGCACCAGCCGGATCGGGGCCAGGATCTGTCCCGCCACCCACCACGCGGCGGCGCCGGCCAGCACCAGGCCGGTGAGGCTGACCAGGACCAGGGTGCGGGCGGTGCGGTCGATGCCGGCCATGTCGGCGTCGACGAAGTAGCCGATGACGAACCAGCCGCCGGGGTTGGCCGGGGTGGCCCCGTCCAGCGGGTTCACCCGGACCTTCTCCCAGCGCAGCGGTCCCTTCGGGGTGTCGACGACGCCCCGTCCGTCGGGGCTGTCGAGGATGGCCCGGCGCACCGGCCCCTCGGCGGAGGCGTCGTAGAGCGGCTCCTGCCCCTGGCGGACCCTGCCGGTGGGGACGGTCGCCTCGGGGGACTCGTCGACGTGGCCGAAGATGATCTCGTGGGCGTCCGGGTGCTGGCCGCCCACGTGCGAGCGGAACAGCGCGTCGACGTCGGAGAAGCGCCGCCCGGTCGCGGGGTCGGCGCCGTCCCGGGCGACCTCGAGGAACTCGCTGGTCTCCTGTTCCAGGGCCCGGTCGATGCGCTCGTCGACCTCGGTGCGCAGGGCCTGCCAGGTGACGATGTTGACCATGGCCAGGGTGGCGGTCATGAGCAGGACCACCCAGGCGGTGATCTGCGCCCGGGCGGGCACGCGGCCGCGGAGCCGTCCGTCCGGTTCCCGCGCGGGCCCCGGCTCCCCGTCTGTGCCGCCGCTCTCGCCCGCGGCGTCCGAGGGGAGGGCACCGTCAGTCGTCATCGTCGTCCCAGTCGTCGTCATCGTCATCGTCGTCGGTGACGGCCGGCGGCGGGTCGAGGATCTCGTCGTCGCCGTCGTCATCATCACCGTCGTCGGTGGCACCGGCGCTGGGCGATGGGGAGGGCGGGGGATGGTCCGACGGGTCGTAGGACTCGCCGACGGTGACGTCACGCGCCGGACTCCGCTCGGGCTCCCCGCGCCCGGTCGCCCACGCCACCGCGGCGGTGCCGAGGACGATCACCGCCAGCACCCCGATGAGCAGGTTGCGGTACAGGGGTCTCATGGCCCCCGATCATCTCCGCCGCGGACGCCGACGGAATGAAACGCAGATGAGGGACTCTTCATCGGGAGTGTTCCCCCACCGCGTCGCCCGCACTACCGCCCGCCGGGCGCGGGAAGGTCGGTGAGCTCGCGGCGGAGCGCGTCGGCGGCCCAGTCGCGCCACTGCCGCGGCGTCCATCCGCGGTCGCGGGTCAGCAGGGTGTACACCTCGGGGCTGAGCAGGGCCAGTGCCGTGTCGGCCGCCCTCGCCGGGGTGAGGTCCGGGCGGAGGGCGCCCTTGTCGGCCAGGGCGTCGGCGAAGACCCGCTGCACCGTGAGCCGCTGCTCGGTGTTGGTGCGCCATACCGCGCGCAGGTCCGGGTCGGAGGAGGCCGCACTGCGGACCGCCTCCAGCAGGGGGGCGGCCCGGGCGAGGACGTCGGCGGCCCCGTCGGCCTGTCGGCCGAGCTGGTCGAGCGGGTCGGCGGCCAGCGCGTCGCGCACCCACGGCCGGTCGAGTGTGGGCACCGGTTCATCGTCGCCGGCGACCGCGAAGTCGAGGGCGGCGGTGAGTACCGCCGACTTGGTCGTGAACGTGTAGTAGACGGTCTGTGCGGCCACCCCTGCGCGGTCGGCGATGGCCTGGACGCTCGTCGACGTGTAACCGGACTCGATGAACAGGTCGGCGGCGGCCCTGGCGACCCGGGCGCGCGTGGCCCGGGAGCGGGCCGTGCGCCCGTCCCCGGTGCATTGTGGCGGACTCGGACTCATGACTTGACTATAGCTCCACTCCACCTACATTTTTGGAGTATGACTACAAAAACTCTTCGGGTGGCGTCCATGCCCCCGCGCGCCGTGGCGGTTCCCGCCGACACCGACCGGGGCAGAGGATGAAGGCCCTGGTCCTCGGCGGGTACGGCGCGGTGGGCGCCCCGGCGATCCGGGTCCTTCGCGAGCGCGGCCATACGGCGCTCGCCGCCGGGCGCGACGCCGCCCGCGCCGACGTGCGCGTCGATCTGCGCGAGAGCGGCCTGGGCGGCTACCGCGAGGCTCTCGCCGGGGCCGACGTGGTCGTGAACGCCGCGGGCGCGGAGGACCCCGCGTTGATCACCGCGGCGACCGGGCAGGGGGCGGCGTTCGTCGACGCCACCGCCACCTCGTCCTACATCGCCGAGGCCGAGCGGCTCGGTCCGGCGGCACCGGTCCTGCTCAGCGTCGGCCTGGCCCCGGGGCTCACCAACCTGCTCGCCGCCGACCTCGCGGCGTCGGCCCCGGGGCCGACGCCCATCGACCTCGCCGTGCTGCTCGGCGCCGGAGAGGAGCACGGGAAGGCGGCCCAGGAGTGGTCGTTCGGTCTGATCGGCGCGGACTTCCCCGACCCGGTCTCAGGAGCCCCGGTCCGCAACTTCACCGGGCCGAAGACCTTCCGGCTCCCCGGGGTGGGGCGCCGCCGCCTCTACCGGGCGGACTTCTCCGACCAGCACGCCCTCGGCCGCGACCTCGGGGTGCCGGTGCGCACCCGGTTCGGGCTCGACTCGCGGGCGGCGACCGCCGCGCTCGCCGCCCTCACCCGGCTCCCCGCCGGGCTGCGTCCCCGGATCCCGGCGGGGCTGCACCTCCCGGGCTCCGATGCGTGGATCCTGTCGGCCCAGGCGGAGCACGGCTCCGTTCACGCCTTAGGCCGGGGCCAGTCGCGCGGGACGGCGTCGGTCGCCGCGCTCGCCGCCGAGGCCGCCGTAGACCTGGAACCGGGGGTGCACCACCTGCACCACGTCCTCACCCTGGCCGACGCCGCCGCCCTACCGGGGATCGACGTGGTGCGTGCCGTCCCGTGACCGGAACCGCCTCAGGGCAGGGGAGAGGGGGTGTGAACGGCAACCCGAACTGCGACCCCGACTGAGGCCCGACACGAAGAAGGGGCCCCGCACTGTGTGCGGGGCCCCTTCTGACCTGCGGAGGATATGGGATTTGAACCCATGAGGGGATTGCTCCCCAACCGCATTAGCAGTGCGGCGCCCTAGGCCTCTAGGCGAATCCTCCTCGGCGGATCAAGACTACAGACTCCCATGACGCACGTGCAAAACGAATCGGTCCGGGGTGGTCACAGACCCGAGCCTCAGGTCTCCCGGGGCGCCTCTCGGGGAGCCCTGCTTCTGGGGCCGGGATCACGTTGTGGCTCGGGCGATCGTCAGGTCGGCGTCCTCGCGCAGTTTGCGCACGGCGCGGGAGACCGTGCTCTTCACCGTGCCGATCGTCACCCCCAGCCGTTCGGCGATCTGCGCCTCGGTGAGGTCCTCGTAGTAGCGCAGCCGCACGACCTGCCGCTGGCGCTCGGGGAGCCGGTCGATCGCCCTGCTCACCGTCGCCGCCAGGTCAGAGTGGTCGGTCGGGTCGTCCACCCGCTGCTCGGGGATCTCGTCGGTGGGGTACACCTCCAGCCGGTTCCGCCGCCACTCCGAGATCTGCGTGTTCACCATCGCCCGCCGCACGTACCCGTCGCGGGCCTTCGGGCTGGAGATCCGGTCCCAGGCGAAGAACGTCTTCAGCAGGGCGGCCTGCAGCAGGTCCTCGGCGTCCGCGTGCCCCGGTGTGAGCGAGCGGGCCATCCGCAGCAGCGCCGGCCCCCGGTCGGTGACGTAGGCGGTGAACTCCTCGTACCTCGTTCGCCGCGCCGTCTCGGCCATAGGATCACCGGCCCATTCGTCCGCTTGCGTGCGTTGTGTCACATCTCCGCCTTGATCACCACTTTTCCACGGTCGGGGCAATCCGCAGCAAACCCGGGCGCCATGATCTGGCAAACCGGATCGCCTTCGTGGTGCGGGATCGCCTGCCACGCTGGGGTTCGGGTGACGGGAGCGGTGAGTGAGCGCTCATGGGCCGCGCGTGTCGGACACGTCGTCGCGGGTCCGGCGGTGAGAATGGAAACGGGCGCCGCGGGCACTCGGGGCGAGGAGGGGCGATGTCAGTAGATGTCCAGGAGCGGCGGAAGTTCACCGCCGCGCTGCTGGGGGACGAGGCGGCGCCGCCGCCGAGCGATCCGTCGCCCCAGGTGGTGCGGGGCGTCGCCCTGCACGTCACCGCGCACATGCTCACCGTCGCCACGCCCAAAGGGGAAGAGCGCTTCCTGTTCGAGCGCACGACCGCTTTCTGGCGCGGCCGCGACGTCGGCCCCCAGGAGATCCGCGTGGGCGACGACGTGCTGGTCCGCTGCGGCGGGGGCGGCCGCTGGGTGGTCGACCGCCTGTGGGCGCAGCTCGGCCGCATCACCGGGACCATCGTGTCCGCCGACGGGGACACGGTGGTGGTCGACCCCGGCCACGGCCGCCCTCCGGCCACCGCGGTGATCCCCTACCGCTCCTCAGGGCGCATGTCGGTGCGCCACCCGGTCCTCGAGCCGGGATACCTGTTCGACGCCGTGGGCGTGCGCGAGGGCGGGACCGTGCAGACCACCGTCCCCGCCACCACCCAGCCGCCCCATCCGGTCTCCCGCGCTCCCCGGCGCCCGCCGGTGCGCCGCGTACCGCGCGCGCTGTCGGGCATCGTCTCCTGGTACGACCCGGCCTACGGCCGCGCGGCGCACACCGACCCGCGCGCACACGCGCCCGGGGCCGCCTATCCCGCCCTGGACCCGGGATCCGACTGCGGTCCGGACTGCGACCGGTCCGACCCCTGCCTGCCGCTCCCGCTGCTGTCCCTGGGGGCGACGGTGGGGGTGCGCAACGACGACACCGGCGTGGCCGGGGTGTTCCCGGTGCTGAACTGCGCCTCCGCGGCGAGCCGGTTCTGCGACCGCTGCCGGGACGGCACCGGTGACGCGAGCGGCCGCCTGGCCGAACTGACCCTGCCGGCCTTCGTCGCCCTCGGCGGGCGACCGGAGGCCGGCTGCTTCGCCGCGACGATGGAGGCGGGATGACCCTGGTCGAAGAGCTGATCCGGATCCAGCCGCCGGTCGTCGCCCTGCTGCTGCTCCTGGGCGCCGCGGCCAAGGCCGCCGACCGATCGGGCGCCGGCGGGCCGGTCCGACTGCTGCCCGGCGCTCTGCAGCGCCCCGCGTCCGCCGCCACCGCGCTGCTGGAGGCGGTACTGGGGGCGGTGCTGCTGCTGACCGCCGGGACGGCGGGAACCGCCGCGGGCTGGGCGGCCGCCGTGCTCTTCGGGGGCGCGGCGGTGCTGCTGGCGGTGGTGCGCCGGCGCGACCCGCAGATGGGCTGCGGCTGCTTCGGCGGTCTGAGCACCGAGCCGGTGGGGTGGCGGACCATCGCCCGGGCGGCCGTGCTGGCCGCGGCGGCCTCCGGTGCGGCGGTGGCGGGCGGCGGCGGGCTCCAGGTGCTGCTGGGGCTGACGGGCACGCAGGCGGCGCTGGGCGCGGTCGAGCTGGGGGTGCTCGTGGCGCTGTCCCCGGAGCTGCGGGAGGCGGCGCTGCGCGTCCTGGGCCGCGAGCCCTGCGCGCTGCGCCCGGTCCCGGTGCGCCGCACCCTGGCCCGGCTGCATACGAGCGACGTCTGGCGGGCCAACCAGGTGGTGGTGGAGGGGCGCGGGCCGGTCGACGTGTGGCGGCACGGCTGCTGGCGGCTGCTGCGCTTCTCCGGGCACCGCAACGGCCGCCCGGTGGACGCGGTGTTCGCGGTGGAGGTGCGCGGGCGCCGCCCCCGGGTCCGGGCGGCGGTGAGCGACGCCGAGACCGGCGTGACGCTGGCCGTACTCGGCGAGGTGGCGGCGGAGGGCGGCGCTCCGCTGCCGCGCACCCAGGGCGGGGCGCCGCAGGCGACGGGAACCGTGGTGCCCACCGGCGCCCGGGTGGTCGACGGGCCTCGGGTGCCCCGGGCCCGGCACGGCGGAGCCGGGAAGAAGGATCCGGACGGCCGTGCCGGCGAGGAGGGGGCCGACGGCCGGCCTTCCGGGGCGAACGCCGAATCCGGGGCGGGCCCGGTCCGCCCGACCTGAACCGCCGGGCGGACACCGTGTNGGTACAAGGCCGACTTCCCCGAGATCAACGCGGTTCTTCACGGGAACGGGGCCGGGGTGTCCAGGGCCTCTTCGAGTGAGCGGTAGAAGTCGGCCGCGGACCGGGCGCCCCAGTCGACGCGGCGCAGCAGGTGGCGGTCGCCGGAAGGGGGACCGGGGCGGTGCGGGGAGGGGCGGGGAGGGGCGGGGGCACCGGCCGTGCGCCGGTGCGTTCGACGTTCCAGGTCGTGCGCTGCCCTCGACATCGTTCCCCGCCCCCTTACCCGTTCTCGAACACCTGTTCGATCCATGGGGATCTTACAGGACCTTCTCCTCTCGTTCCACCGACGACGCGGCGAACCCCGACAGCAGTTCCTCGTGGTCCCCCTTGCTGTCCGGCCCCAGCACGGTGGCCGCCGCCAAGTGGTCGCCGTGCCGGTAGACGACGCTGTGCATCCACACCGTCTCGCCCCCGGTCTCGGTCTTGACCGCGAACGCCCGCGAGGCGTCCCCCACCTTCCCGATGTCCAGCTCCGACATGGTGTAGGAGGACGTCGAACCGTCTTCCAGGGTCGCCTCGTAGGCGGTGCAGTCCTGCTCCGGGGCCACGGTCTCCAGGGCCTTCTCGGCGACGCTCTCGGGCACCGCCAGGATCGTGTGCGAGACCGTGTCGTCCCCGCGCGCGAAGACCGCGACCGACGCCGGGGCCTCCTGGACCTCCGGCAGGCTGCCCCAGGAGTTGGCGGCGTCCGCGCACTCGGGCTTGTCCAGCTCGGTGGAGGAGCGCAGCTTCTCGGTGCGCTCCACCCCGGCCAGTTCGCCGTAGATGCCGCTCTCCCCGGCCTCGGGGACCACCTTGGCGTCCTCGTACTGGACCAGCTGCGCCTGGCCCAGCTTCTCGGCGGCCTCGGAGCCGGGGCCGTCCTGGGCCGTGCCCGGTCCGCCGCCCCCGCAGGCGGCGAGCGCCGTGACCAGGACCGCCGCGGCGGGGACCGCGGCCGCCGCCGTGCGCGCTGCTCGGGGGTGCTCCATGGTGCCTTTTCCTGTTCTGTGCGATATTGCCGCTGAGGTCCACGCCCCTCCCGGCGGCCGATTCTCGCGCTGGGTAGCGTGGACCTTGCACAGAGTATCGAGGAAGGACAATGGTGTCGGAGCGGAATTCGCCATATTTCCGGGCTGTCCTCGACGGGATCCCCGGCTACCGCCCCGGGCGCAGGGCGGAGGGGCCCGACGGGCGCTCCTTCAAGCTCTCGTCCAATGAGAACCCCTACGATCCGCTGCCCTCGGTCGTCTCCGCGATCACCGCGGCCGCCGCGCAGGCCAACCGCTACCCGGACGCCGGCGTCACCGGGCTCACCGAGGCCCTGGCCCGGCGCTTCGGGGTGCCCGCCGACCACGTGGCCACCGGCGCGGGCTCGGTGGGGGTGCTCCAGCAGCTGCTGCAGGCGGTCGCCGAGCCGGGCGCCGAGGTGTTGTACGCCTGGCGCTCGTTCGAGGCCTACCCGCTGCTGACCGCGCTGTCCGGGGCCGAGGCGGTGACCGTGCCGCTCGACGGCGAGGCGCACGACCTGGAGGCCATGCTCGGGGCGATCACCGACCGCACCCGCATGGTGCTGGTGTGCAACCCGAACAACCCCACCGGCACCGTGGTGCACGAGGAGGAGCTGGCCTCCTTCCTCGACCGCGTGCCCGAGCACGTGCTGGTGGTCCTGGACGAGGCCTACCGCGAGTACGTGCGCGACCCCCGCGTCCCCGACGGCCTGGAGCTGTACCGGGACCGCCCCAACGTGGCGGTGCTGCGCACCTTCTCCAAGGCCTACGGCCTGGCCGCGCTGCGCGTGGGCTTCCTGATCGGCCACCCGCACGTGGCCTCCGCCGTGCGCAAGACGCTGGTTCCCTTCGCCGTGAACCACCTGGCCCAGGCCGCCGCCACCGCGTCGCTGGCCGCCGAGGACGAGCTGGCCGAGCGGGTGGAGCGCACCGTCAAGGAGCGCACCCGGGTCCGGGACGCGCTGCTCGCCGACGGCTGGCGGGTCCCGCCGACGGAGGCCAACTTCGTGTGGCTGCGCCTGGGCTCCGACACCGACGCCTTCGCCGAGGCGTGCGCCGCCGAGGGGGTCGCGGTCCGCCCCTTCACCGGCGAGGGCGCGCGGATCAGCATCGGCGCCTCCGAGGAGAACGACGCCTTCCTGGCCGCCGCGCACGCCTTCGGGCGCCGCAACACCGGCTGATGCCCCGCGAACGGCGAAGGGCCCCGCACCGCGGGGCCCTTCGCGCCGGTCCGTCTACTTGCCGGCCTTGTCCTTGTCGAGCTTTTCGATGATGAGCCGGTACAGCTGGCGCGGGCGGCCGGGCTGCAGCGTCCGGTTCGGCGGCAGGGGCCAGGCCAGCCCCTCCTCGACCAGGGTGCGCAGCAGCCGCCGGGCGGTGCGCGGGGTGACCCCCAGCATCCGGCCGGCGTTCTCGGCGTCGACCACCAGCGGGCCGTCCTCCTCGGCGATCCGCTCCGACAGCCGCATCAGGGTCTCGCGCCCCTTGGTGCGCAGCGGCTCGGGCGTCTGCTGCCGCTGGGGCGCCCGCTGTGCGGGGACCAGTGAGCGGCCCTCCCGGTCCACCGCGAAGCTCTGCCGTGTCGCCTGCGCCCGGCTCAGCGCCGCGCGCGCGTGCGTCTCGGCGTCCTGGGTGGTGCGCCCCATGCCGATGCCGACCTCGATGGCGATGCCCAGCTCGGCCTTGATCCGCTCCACGAAGGGCGGCTGGCGGAACCCCTCGGTGGCCGAGACCAGCGAGCCGCGGGTGGCGGTGACCATGAAGGTGTGGTCGTCCACCGGGTGGGCGGTGGCGTTGATCCGGTGGGCCTCCTGCAGCAGCAGCCGGTGCAGGGCCAGGCGGAGCTCGTCGCGCCAGTAGCGGGGCGTGGAGCGGCGGGTGGAGTCGCGCAGCGTGGGCACGTCCACGATCACCACCCCCAGCTGCGCCTCCTCCAGCCGGTGGTGGGCGCCGAGCAGACCGGCGGTCTGCAGGGCGCTGCGCACCCCCGCGTTGGTCGGGCGCAGGCGCATCACGGGCACGCCGATGGCCTCCAGGCGCTCGGCCACCCCCCGTACGCAGGTGATGGCCATGCGGGTGGCCTTGCGCCGCCACAGCCCCTCGTGGAAGGAGGTCAGCTGGGCGGTGCTGGTGAGCTCCTCGTGGACGTGGATGCCGTCGACGGGCAGGGNNNGCCCTGGCCCCGCCACAGCCCCTCGTGGAAGGAGGTCAGCTGGGCGGTGCTGGTGAGCTCCTCGTGGACGTGGATGCCGTCGACGGGCAGGTCCACCTCGGAGTAGGCCTCGACGACGTCGGCCCGGCTGAGCACGTCCAGGCTCGCCCTGGTGGGGTCGTATCTCTCGTCCAGGGTGGCCCGCAGCAGGGCCTCGTGCAGGCTCGCCCCGCCGAGCGGCACGTAGGTGGCGGGCATCGTCAGCACCCCCGCCTTGCGCGCGAACTCGTAGGGGACGGGACTGGCGAACAGATACGCGTCGATCGCCGACCCAAGGCGCAGGACCTTGTCGGTGGCCTCTTGCTCGTCTCGATAGGCGGCGGCGATGAGTCTGGCGTTGAGGGGTCCCGTCGACCCCGGGCCCATCAGCATGACGCGCTCGACGACCTCATGCGGGCCGATGACACCAATAGTCAAATCGCCAGTACGCTGCGCACTCACCTCGGGCTGCTCCCCGCTACCATTCCACGTTCTTCACTATGTGCGCCCACTGGTTCCCGAACCTGTTTCTGTCACGGCATGATTGCCGCGATCGTACCCATTGTGCGGGGCCAATGATGATCGTTTCACGCAGAAGACCGAAAGCCGAGGCGGGAGCGCCGCTGCCGCGCGTCCCCCACCCCGGCCTGAACTGCGGTGATGCGGCGTCAGCCCGCGTTCTCGCGGACGACGTCGGCGCCCAAAGCGGCCAGCCGCGACGCGAACTGGGCGTGTCCCCGGTCCACCAGGTAGCCCGGCGCCACCAGGGTGTCGCCATCGGCGACCAGGCCGGCCACCACCAGCGAGGCGCCGGTGCGCAGGTCGTGCGCGACCACCTCGGTGCCGCGCAGCTCGGTGGGGCCGTGCACGATCGCGCGGGTGCCCTCGACCTCGATCTTGGCGCCCATCCTGTTCAGCTCGTCGGCCAGCGCGAAGCGGCCGTCGTAGATGTTCTCGTGCAGGTAGCTCTCGCCCTCGGCGAGGGTGGCCAGCGCCATCAGCGGGGACTGCAGGTCGGTGGCGAAGCCCGGGTAGGGCGAGGTGACGGCGTTGATCGGGCGCAGCGGCACCGAGGGGTCGCGGCGCACGTGCAGCACCGCGCCCTGCTGGGCGAACTCCACGCCCATCTGGTCCAGCTTNCCCAGGTGCTCCAGGTTGGCG
>NZ_ANAD01000201.1 GCF_000341245.1 Nocardiopsis halophila DSM 44494 | reverse complement strand
CCTCGCCGCCGGCGGCCGCGGTCGCCATGGCGAACACGCCGGCGTCGATGCGGTCGCTCATGATGGTGTGCTCGACCGCGGTGAGCTCCTCGACGCCCTCCACGGTGATGAACCCGGTGCCGCCGCCGCTGATCTTGGCGCCCATGGCGCGCAGGAACTCGATGACGTCGATGACCTCGGGCTCCAGCGCGGCGTGCTCGATGACCGTCGTCCCGCGGGCGAGCACGGCGGCCATGATGAGGTTCTCGGTGCCGGTGTGCGAGGGGGTGTCCAGGTACAGGTGGCCGCCGCGCAGGAAGGGCGAGGTGATGTTGATGTGGTTGCGCTCTTCGTCCTCGACCACCTCGGCGCCCAGGCGGGCGAATCCGCGGTAGTGGAAGTCGAGTTTGCGGCTGCCCAGGTTGCAGCCGCCGACGCCCTCGATGCGGGCGCGCCCCATGCGGTGCATGAGGGCGGGCACGAACAGCACCGAGCCGCGGAAGCGGGCGGCGATGTCGGCCGGCAGGACGGCGCGCTCGGGGTCGTTCAGGCGGGAGGCGTCGATGACCACCGTGCGCTCGGCCTCGTGGAACTCGACCTTGGCGCCCACGTGCTCGGCCAGCTCCAAGGCCCGGTGGACGTCCTCGATGCTCGGGACGTTGCGCAGCACGGTGCGTCCCTTGCTCGCGAGCAGGGCGGCGCCGATCATCGGCAGCACGGCGTTCTTCGCGCCCTGGATGAACGCCGTCCCGTTGAGGGGACGGCCGCCGCGGACGCGGTAGCGAACCTCCTGGCCCATGCTCATGTGCTCCTTCGTGAGGCGGATGTGAAAGATCTCGACTTCGTCGCGCCTACCTCGTGAGACGCGTTCTTTTCCCGGCTCGTTCCTGCCGTATGGCCGCGATCCCGAAGCGGCTAACGCGGTGCAGGTCGGAGGGATCGCACGGGCTGTCGTGCCGGCGGTTGTGTGAACGTCCCATGCGTGGGCGCCGGCGGACCCGCCCCGGCAACCGGCGGCCGCGCCCCGGCAAAAGGACGGCTTCCACTGTAAGCGCTCCGCGCGGCTGCCGGTGCCATCGTGGCCGGGATCACGGGCCCGGCACCGGCAGCCGGCGTGTCGCGCCCGGGCGGGGCGGTCAGCCGACCGGCGCCGGCGCGCCGGTGAGGCGCTCGTAGACCTCCAGGTAGCGGTCGCGCGTGCGGGCGACGACCTCCTCGGGCAGCGGCGGGGGCGGCTCCTCCGAGGCGCGGTCCCAGCCCGAGGCCGGGGAGGTCAGCCAGTCGCGGATGATCTGCTTGTCGAACGAGGGCTGGGGGCGCCCCGGCTCCCACTCCTCGGCCGGCCAGAACCGGGAGGAGTCGGGGGTGAAGACCTCGTCGGCCAGCACCAGCGACCCCCCGGAGTCCCGGCCGAACTCGAACTTGGTGTCGGCGAGCAGGATGCCGCGCTCCTCGGCCAGCTCCCGCCCCCGGCGGTACAGCGCCAGGGTCAGGGTGCGCAGCTCCCCGGCGAGCTCGGCGCCGTGCCGGGCCGCGACCTGCTCGAAGGAGACGTTCTCGTCGTGCTCGCCCACCTCGGCCTTGGTGGCCGGGGTGAAGACCGGCTCCTCCAGCCGGGACCCGTCCACCAGCCCGTCGGGCAGCGGCACGCCGCAGACGGCCCCGCCGACCCGGTACTCGGCCAGGCCCGACCCGGTCAGGTAGCCGCGGGCCACGCACTCCACCGGCACCATGTCCAGGCGGCGGCAGACCAGGGTGCGGCCCGCCCAGTCGGCCGGGGCGCCCGGCGGGGGCGTGTCCGAGACGACGTGCGCGGGCGCGATGTCGGCCAGCCGCTCGAACCACCACAGCGACAGCGCGGTCAGCAGCCGCCCCTTGTCGGGGACCTCGGTGGGCAGCACCCAGTCGTAGGCCGACACCCGGTCGCTGGCCACCATCACCAGGTCGCCGGAGCCGGTGGCGTACAGGTCGCGCACCTTGCCGGTGTGCAGGTGCGTCAGCCCCGGGACCTCGGCCGGCACGGGGCGCACGGTGAAGCCGCTCACGCCAGCTTCTCCAGCCGCTCGAACACGCCCGCCAGGCGCCGCGTGAAGCGCTCGGGGCGGCAGACCTCGTCCAGGCGGGCCTCGTCCAGGGCGATGCCGCGGGAGCCGGCCTCCTCGCGCAGGGTCTGCCGGAACGGCGCGCCGCTGTCCCAGGTGCGCATGGCCGCGGACTGCACGACGGCGTAGACGTCCTCGCGGGAGAGCCCGGTCTCGATCAGCTCCGAGACCACGGTGGAGGAGTAGATCAGCCCGTGCGTGGAGTCCAGGTTGGCCAGCATCCGGTCGGTGTCCACGACCAGCCCGGTGACCAGCCTGGTGGTCAGGTTGAGCAGGTAGTCGGTGGCGATCGCGGCGTCGGGGAGGCTGATGCGCTCGGTGGAGGAGTGCGAGATGTCGCGCTCGTGCCAGAGCGGGATGCCCTCCATGACGGGGACGATCTGCGCGCGCACGTTGCGCGCCATCCCGCAGATGCGCTCCGACATGATCGGGTTCTTCTTGTGCGGCATGGCGCTGGAGCCCTTCTGGCCCTTGCCGAAGGGCTCCCACAGCTCCCGCACCTCGGTGCGCTGGCCGTGCCGGACCTCCAGGGCGACCGCCTCGCAGACGGTCGCCATGACCGCCAGGCAGGACACCCACTCGGAGATGCCGTCGCGCAGCACCACCTGGGTGGACACGTCGGCCGGGCGCAGGCCCAGCTTCTCGGCGACGTAGGCCTCGACCTCGGGGTCGATGTTGGAGTAGGTGCCCACCGGGCCCGAGATGGCCATCACCCCGACCGCCTCGCGCGCGCGCCGCAGCCGGTCGCGGGAGCGGGCCATGCCGAAGGCGAAGTCGGCCACCCGGTGGCCCCACACGTCCGGCTCGCCGTGGATGCCGTGGGTGCGGCCCACGCGCAGGGTGCCGCGGTGCTCCAGGGCGTGGTCGCGCAGCGCCGCCACCAGCGTGTCGGCCTTGGCCAGCAGGATGTCGGTGGCCTCGACCAGCTGGGCGGCCAGCGCGGTGTCGAGCAGGTCCGAGGAGGTCATGCCGAAGTGGACCCACTTGGCGGCCTCGCGGGGCTCGGTGTTGTCGGCCCAGGCGGTCAGGAACGCGATGACGTCGTGCTGGGTGACCGCCTCGATCTCGGCCACCCGCTCCGGGGTGGGCGGCGGCGCCTGGCGCACCGGTTCGACCGAGTCGGCCGGGATGGTCCCCGCCTCGGCGTGGGCCTCCATCACCAGGGTCTCGACCCGGCACCAGAGCTCGTACTTGTGGGCGTCGCTGAAGACGCGCCCGATTTCCGGAAGGGTGTAGCGCTCGATCACGCCTACATTTTCGCAGGACTCACCGGCTCGGGCGCGCGCAGGGGTTCAGGAGCCCTTCGCCTCGTGGGCGGCGGCCTCCTCGGCGATGTCCGAGCGGTAGAACGAGCCGCGCAGCTCGACCTTGGAGACCGCCGTGTAGGCGCGCTCGCGCGCGGCGGCCAGGGTCTCGCCGGTGCCGACCACGCTCAGGACCCGGCCGCCGTTGGAGACGACGCCGCGGTCGGGGCCCCAGGCGGTCCCGGCGTGCAGGACGTAGGCGCCCTCCACCGCGTCCGCCTCGTCGAGGCCGCCGATGGCGTCGCCCTTGGCGGGCGAGCCGGGGTAGCCCTCGGAGGCCAGGACCACGGTGACCGCCGCGCCGTTGCGCCACTCCAGGGACGTGATGCCGCCCAGGCCGCCGGTGTCGGCGGCCTGCAGCAGCGTGCCCACCGGGGTGGCGAGGCGGTCGAGCACCACCTGGGCCTCGGGGTCGCCGAAGCGGGCGTTGAACTCCACCACCTTGGGCCCCTCGGAGGTCAGCGCCAGCCCGACGTAGAGCAGCCCCTGGTAGCGGTGGCCGCGCTTGGCCATCTCCCGGATCGTGGGGCCGACGACCGAGGTCATGACCTCCTCGGCGAGCCCGTCCGGCGCCCAGCCCAGCGGGGCGTAGGCGCCCATGCCGCCGGTGTTGGGGCCGGTGCCGCCGTCGTGGGCCCGCTTGAAGTCCTGGGCGGCGGGCAGCGGCACGGCGTGCACCCCGTCGCTGAGCACGAACAGCGACACCTCGGGCCCGTCCAGGAACTCCTCGACCACGACCCGGCCGCACTCGCGGGCGTGCCGCTCGGCGGCGGCGCGGTCCCCGGTGACCACCACGCCCTTGCCGGCGGCCAGGCCGTCGTCCTTGACCACGTACGGCGGGCCGAAGGCGTCCAGGGCCTCGGCGACCTGCGCCGGGGTGCGGCAGACCCGCGCCCGGGCGGTGGGCACCCCGGCGGCCTGCATGACCTCTTTGGCGAAGGCCTTGGACCCCTCGATCCGGGCGGCCTCGCGGTCGGGCCCGAAGACCGGGATGCCCCGGTCGCGCAGCGCGTCGGCGACCCCGGCCACCAGGGGCGCCTCCGGGCCGATGACCACGAGCTCGGCCCGGATGCGGGCGGCCAGCTCGGTCACGGCCAGGCCGTCCACCGTGTTGATCACGTGGTTGTCGGCCAGGGCCGAGGTGCCCGGGTTGCCGGGAGCGCAGTGCAGCTCGGTGACACCCGGGTCGAGGGACAGGGCTCGGACGAGGGCGTGCTCGCGGCCTCCGCCGCCGAGTACCAGGGCTTTCACGTAACGGACCCTTTGTGTGTCGTGGGGATCGAGGGGAGGCGTGCGGGCCGGGGTCAGACCAGGGAGCGCAGCTCCAGGGTCTGGTCGCGCCCGGGACCGACGCCGATGGCCGAGATCGGCGCCCCGGCCATCTCCTCCAGGGTACGCACGTAGTCCTGGGCGGGCTTGGGAAGTTCGCCGAAGGAGCGCGCGCCGGTGATGTCCTCGCTCCAGCCCTCCAGGTGCT
Source organism: Nocardiopsis halophila DSM 44494 (assembly GCF_000341245.1). Lineage (GTDB taxonomy): Bacteria > Actinomycetota > Actinomycetes > Streptosporangiales > Streptosporangiaceae > Nocardiopsis_A > Nocardiopsis_A halophila. The sequence continues at coordinate 96,831 of NZ_ANAD01000201.1, read as the reverse complement.
CGTAGACCGGAACCGCGTGGTGGAACTCGGTCTGGGTCATCGGGATCTCGTCGTGGCGGACCCCGTCGACGTCGTAGCCGACGCAGACCGGGATCCGGTCCAGGCCGGTGAGCACGTCCAGCTTGGTCAGGAAGAAGTCGGTGATGCCGTTGACGCGGGTGGCGTAGCGGNCCAGCCGCAGCGGCGGTTGCGCCCGGTGGTGACGCCGAACTCGTGGCCCTGGGTGCGCAGCCAGTCGCCCCACTCGTCGTGCAGCTCGGTGGGGAAGGGCCCCGATCCCACACGGGTGGTGTAGGCCTTGAGGATGCCCACCACCTTGGTGATGCGGGTGGGGCCGATGCCCGCGCCGATGCAGGCCCCGCCGGAGGTCGGCGAGGAGGAGGTCACGAACGGGTAGGTGCCGTGGTCGATGTCGAGCAGGGTGCCCTGGGAGCCCTCCAGGTACACGTTCTCGCCCGCGTCCAGCGCCTTGTTGAGCACCAGGGAGGTGTCGGTGACGTGCGGGCGCAGCCGCTCGGCGTAGCCCAGGTACTCGTCGATGACGCGCTCGGGGTCCAGGCCGCGGCGGTTGAAGACCTTGGTGAGCACCTGGTTCTTGTCGTTGAGCGCCAGCTCGACCTTCTTGCGCAGGATCTTGGCGTCGAACATGTCCTGCACGCGCACGCCCTGGCGGGAGATCTTGTCGGCGTAGGTCGGGCCGATGCCGCGTCCGGTGGTGCCGATCCGCCCCTTGCCCAGGAAGCGCTCGCTGACCTTGTCCAGCTCGCGGTGGTAGGGCATGATCAGGTGCGCGTTCGCCGAGATCAGCAGGCGCGAGGTGTCCACGCCGCGCTCCTGGAGGCCGCCCAGCTCCTCGAAGAGCACCGCCGGGTCGATGACGACGCCGTTGGCGATGACCGGTACGACGTCGGGCGAGAGGATGCCCGAGGGCAGCAGGTGCAGGGCGTACTTCTGGTCGCCGATGACGACGGTGTGCCCGGCGTTGTTGCCCCCCTGGTAGCGGACCACGTAGTCGACGCGGTCGCCCACCAGGTCGGTGGCCTTGCCCTTGCCCTCGTCGCCCCACTGGGCCCCAACGAGCGTGATCGCCGGCATGCGGGTCTACCCCTTCAATCGTTCGGACCGTGACCGGTGCCCGGACATGGGTAAGCCCCTGGCGCAAGACAGCGACAGGGGCCCTTGCGTCTAGAGCGTACACGACCACGCCCCGCGCGTTAAGCGCGGAATGCCCGGTCAGTGCCGGTCGGGACGGGGCGGCGCGGGGCGCCGGCGCTCAGGACAGCGCGTCGGCGGCCTCGGGGCTGCTCTCTCGCAGGAAGGTGGAGCAGCGCTCCTCCTCCTCGCTCTCCCCGATCTCCCCGGCGGCGCGGGCCAGCGCGTTCAGGGCGCGCAGGAAGCCGCGGTTGGGCTCGTGGTCCCACGGGACCGGGCCGTGGCCCTTCCAGCCGGCGCGGCGCAGCTGGTCCAGGCCGCGGTGGTAGCCGGTGCGGGCGTAGGCGTAGGCGGTGACCGGGTCGCCGGCCTCCAGGGCGCGCTCGGCCAGCGCGGCCCAGGCGGCGGAGTGCGAGGGGTGGCGGGCGGCGACCTCGGAGGGGTCGCTCCCCGCGGCCAGCGCCTCGCGCGGCTCGGTCTGGTCGGGCAGGCGGGTGGCCGGCGGCTCCCCGAGGAGATTCGCATGCAGGTCCATGGCCCCATCCTGCCAGCGGGGGACGGGGGTGCGCGCCCGGCCGACGCGTCCGCCCATGGATGTCAGGCGGCCGGGCGCGCGGCGGCCCCCGAATCCGCTGGGAAGTGGGGGCCGGCCCAGGGGGCGCGCCCGCACGGGGCGCGCTCCCACGGGCAGATTAGTTCATCTTCTGACCGGCGGACTTCAGCTGGCGGCAGGCGTCGACCACGCGCTCGGCCATGCCGGCCTCGGCCGCCTTGCCGTAGGAGCGCGGGTCGTACTGCTTCTTGTTGCCGACCTCGTCGTCGACCTTGAGCACGCCGTCGTAGTTGCGCAGCATGTGGTCGGCGATGGGGCGGGTGAAGGCGTACTGGGTGTCGGTGTCGATGTTCATCTTCACCACGCCGTAGTCGATGGCGGCGTGGATCTCCTCAAGGGTCGACCCGGACCCGCCGTGGAAGACGAAGTCGAACGGCTTGGTCCGGCCGTACTTCTCGCCCACCGCGTCCTGGGCCTCCTTGAGGACCTCCGGGCGCAGCTTGACGTGGCCGGGCTTGTAGACCCCGTGCACGTTGCCGAAGGTGAGCGCGGTCATGTAGTAGCCCCGGTCGCCCAGGCCCAGGGCCTCGGCGGTGCGCAGGGCGTCCTCGGGCGTGGTGTAGAGCTTCTCGTTGATCTCGCCGACGATGCCGTCCTCTTCGCCGCCGACGACGCCGACCTCGATCTCCAGGATCGTGCGGGCGGCGTTGGAGGCGGCCAGCAGCTCCTCGGCGATCTGGAGGTTCTCCTCCAGCGGCACGGCCGAGCCGTCCCACATGTGGGACTGGAACAGCGGCTGCTGCCCCTTGGCCACCCGCTCCTCGGAGAGCTTCAGCAGCGGGCGGACGAACGTGTCGAGCTTGTCCTTGGGGCAGTGGTCGGTGTGCAGGGCGATGTTCACCGGGTACTTGTCGGCGACCACGCGGGCGTACTCGGCGAAGGCCACGGAACCGGTGACCATGTCCTTGACGGTCGCACCGGAGAGGAACTCGGCTCCCCCGGTGGAGATCTGCACGATGCCGTCGCTCTCCGCCTCGGCGAAGCCGCGCAGGGCGGCGTGCAGGGTCTGGCTGGAGGTCACGTTGATCGCCGGGTAAGCGAAGCCCTGGGACTTCGCGCGGCCCAGCATCTCCGTGTAGATCTCCGGGGTCGCGATAGGCATGGTGTGACTCCCTGGTTGGCCTGGAGTGATCCGGTTGCGATGCCCCCTGTAGCACGGGGGGTCGGGCCCCAGTATCGCGAACCCGGGGAGTCCGCGGAAAGGTCTAGACCAAATGTACGGAATGAGCAGGTCAGAGGCCGGGTGTCCGGATCGGTCGACGGGGTGCCCGGAGGGGGTGGCGACCGGGGCGATCGGTCGACGGGGAGTAGGGGTCTGCTCGCGGTGCGTAGGAAATCCGGTGATATTCCCCCTCTCTTCGCACCAGGTCTCGAATGCCCCGCGTGATTCACGCTACATTCACCACCGTGGGACGACATCGCAATGACCCTCGGGGCATCGGGCAGGTGCTGGGAATCGCCGCCGCGATCGCCCTCTTCGTCGTGCTCGTCGGCCTCGGGGCGTTCTTCCTCTACAACTCCCTGCCCGGACAGGCCGCCGGACCGGCGACCGACACCCCTCCGGCCGCCGCCGAGGAGGCGGGCGAGGCCGACGGAAGCGTGCTGTACATCAAGGTCGTGGGGCAGGCGAGCGACGTGCTCGTGCGCGTGCCCGGGGGTGAGGTGCTGACCGACCAGAGCATGACCCAGGGCCAGTACCTCAGCTACGACCAGGCCCAGCTGGAGGTCACCCTGGGTGACCCCGAGGCCGTGGAGGTCCATGTCAACGGCGAGCTGATGGACCTGTCCGATGCCGAGGAGGGGTACACCTTCGTGGCCGAGGCCGCCTCCTGAGGGTCCTGAGGGGCGCTTTCCATGGGCGTCCCGGGCCGCCGGTTCCCCGCGGCCATCGCGCGACCGCGGTCGGCTCCGCTCCGGCCCGGGCCATCAATCGAGGTCCGGGTTTCGCCGCACTGTGCTGCGGTCGTTGCTTTCGCCACCTCTCTCCTTACTCTGAGTAATTGTCCGGTCTCGGGCTGTTCCGGGGCCACGGTCGACGAATCTCGCTAGGAGAGGCACATGTCCATCGCACGCAATGCCGGTGCCGCGGCCCTGATCGGGGGCCTCATGGGAGCGCTGCTGCTCCCCGTCTCCGCCTCGGCGGATCCGGAGGAGGTCGAGTACGTCTACCTGGAGAACAGGATCGAGGGCTACCACGAGGGCGAACTCGTGGGATACGTCGAGATGGACGGCAAGGACCGCCTCCGGGTGCACGACGAGCGCTGCGACGCCTACAGCCCGCACGGCGAGGTGGACGCCGAGCCCGGGACCGAGTACTGGGACGACGAAGGGTGCGAGGGCGACGGCGAGTGGCACGAGGTCCCGCGCTCGTACAACTTCCGGCTCAGCATGGTCGGCATCAACCACTCCGACTGGCACCCGATCACCTGACCGGGACCGGCGCCCGGCCGCGGAGGTACCGCCTCCGCGGCCGCGGCCGCCTCACACGTCCAGGTCGGACGGCTTGAACACGGTCCGGTACTCCAAGCCCTCGCCGGCCACCTTCTCCCGGGCGCCCCGGTCTACGATCACCGCGACGCCCACGACCTCGGCGCCGGCCTCGCGCAGCGCCTCCACGGCCGTCAGCACCGAGCCGCCCGTGGTGGAGGTGTCCTCCACCGCCAGCACCCGGCGCCCGGCCACGTCGGGGCCCTCGATGCGCCGCTGCAGGCCGTGCGCCTTGCCGGCCTTGCGCACCACGAAGGCGTCCAGCCGGCGGCCCTGGGCGGCCGCGGCGTGCAGCATGGACGCGGCCACCGGGTCGGCGCCCAGGGTCAGCCCGCCCACGGCTTCGTAGTCCAGGTCGGCGGTGGCCTCCAGCATGGCCCGGCCGACCAGCGGGGCGCTCTCCCCGTCCAGGGTGACCCGGCGCAGGTCGACGTAGTAGTCGGCCTCCTTGCCCGAGGAGAGGGTGACGCGGCCGTGCACCACGGCCTTATCGTTGACCTGTCGCAGGAGTTCTTCGCGGTCGCTCATGGTCCCATCGCTCATGGTCCATGAGCCTAGACCGGCTGGATCACCACCCTGATCAGCGGAAAGCGGGAGAGGGCGAGCATGGCGGAGCGGCACCGGGACAACGGGCACGTGCGGGTGGAGACCACCGCGGCCGACCGGGAGGGGGCCCAGGCGCTGGCCCGCTCCGCGGTCGAGCACCGGCTGGCCGCCTGTGCGCAGGTGGCGGGGCCGATCACCAGCTTCTACCGGTGGGAGGGGGCGGTGCAGGCCGACGAGGAGTGGCTGGTGGTCATGAAGACCGCGGCCGACCGCCTGGACGCGCTCACCGCCCACCTGGGCGAAGTGCACCCCTACGACGTGCCCGAGGTGGTGGCGGTGCCGGTCGAGGGCGGCTCGGCCGAGTACCTGGACTGGGTCACCGACGAGACCCGCCCCGTCCGTTGAGGGCCGCGGTCCCCCTGATCCTGGGCGGAGCGAGCGCCCCCGGCCCGTGGCCGGGCCTGGCCGGCGCGCTGGAGGGGCGAGGGCTGCCGCCGGTGGCCGCCGACCCCGACCCGGCCGGCGGCCCGCCCCACGCGGCGGGCTTCGTGGCCGCCGCGTCACTGGCCGCCGCATCGGGCCTCGCGGCCGGAGCGGCGGGCGGGGCGGCGGCCGCGTCCGCCCCGGACCCCGGTGCCGGTCGGCCGGGACCGCTGATCATCGCCGTCGGCGAGGCGGCGCCGCTCGCTGCCGCCGTGGGCGCCGCCCAGCGCGCCGCGCGCCGCCCTCCGGCCGGGTACGTGATCGCCGACGGGCTGATGCCCCAGCAGGGCGCCCCGACCCGGGCCGAGCTGCACCGGGCCCAGAACCCGGCCGCGGAGGAGCCGGGCGGCCCCGAGGCGCCCCGCGGGTACCGGACCGAGCCGCTCCCGCTGGTCCAGGACTGGCCCGACGCCCCGTGCGGCTACCTGTACACCGACCCGGGGCACGCGCCCTGCGCCCGCCTCGCGGGCCTGCGAGGCTGGCCGACCGTGGACGCGACGGCGGCGCACACCCCGGACGACCTGGCCGAGGCGCTGCTGGAGCTGGTCGCGAGAATGTAGCCCCGCCCCGAAAGCGGACGTGCTGGGCCGCCGGGCGGTCGGGCCGCCCGGGCCGCCCGGGCCGACAGCGGCCCGCCGGGGTGCCGGTGGTCCAGGGGGGAGGCGGCGAAGCCGTAGCCGGTTCCCCACTCACGGCCCCGGGCGGGCGCCGGGCTGCCGGTGGTCCCGGGGGAAGGCGGCGAAAGAGAAGCGGGGCGGTTCCCCCGGGCCTGCCAGTCGGCCGCCGGGCCAGCGGAGTGCCAGGCGATGGGCAGCGACGAAGAAGGTCGGCAGCCCCTACAGCGACGCTGTCGGGTGCACGGCGCGCGGACGCCTACCGGCGCAGCGGCAACGGCACGGCCGGTACCCCGCTCACGGCCGCTTCCCGGCCGCCGGGCCAGCGGGGTGCCAGGTGGGGGCGGCGACGAGGAGCCGGGGCGGTTCCCAGGGCCTGCTCGTCGGCCGCCGGGTCCCTCGCGGTCCCGGAAGATCCGCAACCCCGCCACGCCGGGCACCCCGCTCCTCCCCGCTCGCCAGGCGGTGGCTTCCCCTTGGTCTGGTCGGGGTCGGACCTCGCCCGCGCGCGTTCGGGGCGGCCGATCGTTCTGAGTGGGGATTCACGACACCCTTCTGACCTGGGGGAACACGTACCGTCATGGGGGTGGGGCGGGCGGGGGCACGCCCATCGACGCCTCTTCGGACGGTCCGGGTGCGATGTCGGCCAGACCAGAACGCGATTCGGTGAAGAAATGTCAGGAATGACGCTGATCGTCACTTCAGTGATGGGCGGGCTTCGCTGAAGCCGGGCAGGGGTGTCGGGTCGCACTGGATCTCGTGTTGCCGTCGACTCGCGATTGGTTACCCATAGTGATACGTGGGCACTGCAAGTGGAATCGTGGCGCCGTTAGAGGGGGAGTGGGCACCGAATCCGGTTCTGGTCTGGCCGCCGCCGCGCACCAGTCCCCTCGAAAGGCGTGACTGGGGGACTGGGCACCGCACAGCCCTCCCTTCCGGGCGAAGCGGCCCCCTGGTGGTGCGTGTCCGACAGCGGTCGGGGATCGTGTCCTGCAGAGTGGTGTAACTAATTTCGAATCTGCATCGCCATGAGCACCAAACGGCTGGTCAGCACGGGTGCTCATGTTCGAACAGCATCGGAAAGTTACACCACTCCAGGGGACGTGACCCGGTCGGGAGCAGGAGAGCCGGTCAGGGCATCGATTGTGGTGGTATCGCCACCTGATCGCACATTAGGTGGCGATACCACCACTATCGATGAAGCTGCTCCCTGAACATCGGGCTCATCCGGGCGGGACGGCCCGCCGCCCACCCCATCCCCGCATTGTCGACGCCTGTCACCTGGAATCCCGGGCGGCCCGGCGCTCGACTGCCGGGACGGGGGAACCGTCCCGCTTCCTCGTCGTCGCCGTCCGCTCCGTTGTCCGCCCGCACGCCGTGCACCCGGCAGCGCTGCCGTGAGGGCCGTCGGCCTTCTTCGTCGCGGCTCCACCTCCCCGGCCCTCCGGCGGCCCGCCGCCCGGCCGGTGGCCTGGAGCGGGGGACCGGCCGGGCCGTCGTCGCCGCCCCTCCACCCGGACCGCGAGCGGCCCGGCGGCCGACAAGCAGGGCCGGGGAACCGCCCCGCTTCCTCGTCGCCGCTCTTCTTCCCCGGTCACTCCGGTGACCCGCTGCCCGGCCGACGTCCGTGAGCGGGGTACCCGCCGTTCCGCCGACCCCTCCGATGCGGACCGTGAGAAGCCTCCGCCCGGCGGGTGGTCCCGGCGGCGCGCGCCCCTGGGGCGGCCGTGTGCCCGTACCGCCTCCCCCTTCCCCTCTCCCGGCCATGAGGCCCCTCTTCCGGGCATAAGGGGAGGCGCGCCCGCCTCCCCTTGCGGACGCGCCTCCGTGGGAACGCCTTGCGGCATTCCCGTGGTTACCGGTCGGTTCGGGGGACCGTCCCCGCCGGGGACCAGAGGGCCCTCCCGCTCGACGATCCGGCAACCCTTCACCGGGGCGGAGCCCGGTGGCGGGCCGGCCTGCGCGCTCCCGCCCCCTCAAACGGGGCGCAGCAGGCCGACCGGCCGCCGGTGGCGGGTCCCGCCCCCTCTACGGGGCCGCGCGGCACCGGCGGCGTCGGGGGTCAGTCGGTGTCCATGGGGCACCTCGCCGCTGGTTCGGGCCGCTCGGGCCGGCGGACGGGGACGGGGACGGTGGGGACGGTGGTCACGTCGACAGCGGCCTTCCGATGTCGTCGAGCAGGGCGCGCGCCTCGCGCTCGGTGTCGGGCAGCGGCACGGTCCACAGCTCCGCGCCGTGCTCCCGGCACAGGTTCTCCTTCAAGTGGCGGGTGTGCTCGGCGAGCTCGGGCCCGTCCGGAGCCAGCACCGCCAGCCGGGTCCTGCTCAGCAGCGCCAGCGACTCCCCGCCGCTGAACGACCGGCTCAGCTCGTGCCCGAGCACGATCAGCTGGGCGGTGCGCCGCCACGGGTCGGCCCGCTGCTCCAGCGCCACCACCACCAGGCGGTGCCGCGCCGCGGCACCGGCCCCCGCGGCGGCGCCCCGGTACAGCTCGCCGATCCGCGTGTGCAGGAAGGCGGCGGTGGCCAGGCCGGTCAGCGGGTCCTGGCAGTCGTCGGGCGAGCGCCCCCCGTCCACCCAGCCCTCGGCCAGCGCCCGCAGCAGCGGCAGCGGCACGCTCCGCCAGTCCAGTACCTCGGCCAGCGAGGCCAGGTCGGTCATGGTCGCGCCGATGCCCACCCCGGAGCGGGCCCGCGCCTGGCCGAACCGGAAGCATCCGGGCGCCAGGTCGTCCCCGCGCGCCGCCGCCTCGCAGATGTGGTCCACCACCGGGGTCCACCAGTCGTCCGGCGGGTCCCACCCGTTCTCCCGGCTCCTACGGCTCCACAGGGTGCGCAGCCTGCGGCGCTCGGCCGCCTCGCGCAGCTGCCCGGGGCCGTCCCTTCCACATGCCTCCATCGCTGAAGCTCCCGTCGTCGTCCAGGTCCCGGCGCTGTCCGGCAGGGCCCACGCCCCCGTTGCGGTGGGCCCCGCCGGTGCGCCTTCACCCCTAATCACGGACTCGGGTGGCGGCTATGACGCGATTGCGGGATATTTTTTTCGGCTCTCTTTCGCGGGGCGGTCCGCAAGGGAGGGGGCGCGGCGGAGGGGCCGTGCCGAACCGCCCGCCCCGCGGGCGATGCACGACAGACGCGGACGCCGGGGACCGGCGGGAGGGGCGGGTGCATGGCGGACGCTCGGGGTGAGCACACCGAGTTGCTGGCCGGCGACGACGAGTTGCTCGACCGCGTGCGCGCGGGCGATACGGGCGCGTACGGGACGCTGTGGGAACGGCACGTGGACGCCGCGCGGGGACTGGCCCGCCAACTGGTGCGGGGCGAGGCGGAGGTCGACGACGCCGTCGCGGACGCCTTCGCACGCGTGCTGGACGTGCTCCAGCGCGGCGGCGGGCCGTCGGCCGGGTTCCGGCCCTACCTGCTCACCGCCCTGCGGCACTGCGTCTACGACCGCGGCCGCAAGGACAAGCGCCAGGTCGTCACCGACGACATGGAGCGCTTCGACAGCGGCGAGCCGTTCGTCGACCCGGCGGTGGAGGGGCTGGAGCGGTCGCTGATCGCCCGGGCCTTCCTGTCGCTGCGCCCGGACTGGCAGTCGGTGCTCTGGTACACCGAGATCGAGGGGCTGGGCCCGGCCGAGGCCGCCGGCTACCTGGGCAAGGACCCGGGCAGCGTGGCCGCCATGGCCTACCGCGCCCGGGAAGGGCTGCGCCGGGCCTACCTGCAGATGCACCTGGCCGGGGGTGCGCCCGCGGAGAGCTGCCGGCCCGCCCTGGAGCTGCTCGGCGGCTACGTGCGCGGCGGCCTGGCCAAGCGCGACACCGCGGTGGTCGAGGGGCACCTGGACGGGTGCGCGCAGTGCCGCGAGGTCTGCGCCGAGCTGATGGACGTCAACGTCGGGCTGCGCGGGCTGGTGCTGCCGCTCATCGTCGGGCCGGCGGCCGCCGGGTACCTGTCCAGCCTGCCCACGGGCGCCTTGGCGGGCGGCTGGTGGGCGCGGATGTCCAAGGGGCAGCAGCAGGCCACCGCGGGCGGGACCGCCGCGGCGGCCGTCGCCGCTGCGGTCGCCCTGGCGCTGGTGGGCGCCGAGTCGCCGCTGCCGCCGCCCGGCTCGCCCCCGCNCCCTCCGGCGCAGGATCCGCCCGCCGAGGACCCGCCCGCGCCGGACCCGCCCGCGCCGCAGGGGGAGCCGCCGGCGGACCCGCCGGTCCAGGCCCCGCCGCCCGCGGACCCGCCGGTGGTCCTCCCGCCGGACCCGCCGCGCGCGCCCGGGGAGGAGCCCGCCCCCGACGAGCCCGACCCCGAGGACCCGCCGGCGCCCGACGAGCCGGGCGAGCCCGTGTTCGCCGCCCGGGTCGACCCGGTCGGCTCCCTGGTCCCCGGCCGCGCTGGCATCGTGGTGATGAGCGTGCTCAACGAGGGCGACCCGGCCGTGCAGGACGTGGTCGCCGACATCCTGCTGCCCGACGGGGTGTCCTTCGCCGAGGGCGGGGGGCCCGGCAGCACGGTGCCCTTCTCCGTCGGCGAGGACGGGTGGAGCTGCACGCCCCGGGCCGAGGGCGCCCGCTGCGTGCGCGACGGCCTGGGCCAGGGGGAGAGCACCACCCAGTACCTGGACGTGGACGTCGACGGGGGAGCCCCGGCCGGGGACCCGCCCGGGATCCGGGTCTCCTACGGGGGGCGGACCGTCTCCGCGGGGGGCACCTACGGCGTCGACCCCGAGGGGACGCCCGCGCGGTACGCCACCGCAGGGCGCGTCCGGGTGGAGAGCGTCGGCAACGCGCTGCTCACGTGCGAGGACGTGGAGCCGCCGGACGACGACCATGACCATGACCATGACCATGGACACGATCACGACCACGGCTACGACGACTGGCCGTGGTGGCCGGGTGTGGTCGGCGACGGCCGGGGCCCCGGGCGCGGCGGTGGAGACGGCGGCCAGGAGGCCCCCGCCGCCGACGAGCGCCGCGCCCCTGCCGCGGCCGGAATCCCCGAGGCTCCGGAGCCCGAGTCCCCCGAGGAGGAGGAACCCGCGACGCCGGAGTCGCCCGAACCTCCCGCCTCGCCCACGCCCCTGCCCCCGGAGAAGCCGGAGGCCCCTGAGAAGCCTGAGAAGCCCGCTGAGCCGGAACATCCCGAGAAGCCGGAACACCCCGAGAAGCCCGAGAAACCGGAGAAACCGGAAGAACCCGAGGAGCCCGAAGGGCCCGGCCCCTGTGCCGAGGCCCGGCAGCGCCAGGGCGACATGCGCGACAACGACCTGTGGGACATGCGCCCGCTCGACCAGGACTCCGACCCCGACACCCGCACCTCCAGCTCCGCACGCTGGACGCTGCCCTCCGAGGGATCGGTCCGCTGGGCCGGGCTCTACTTCTCCGGGGTGGGCTCCCCAGGGAGCGCGTCGGCCCGCTTCAAAGGCCCGGGCGCGTCCTCCTACACCGAGGTCGCCGCCTCCGAGGTGCGTACCGCCGAGCTGCCCGGCTACACCGCCTACCAGGCCTACGCCGACGTCACCTCCCAGGTCCGGCAGGGCGGCGGCGGCGAGTGGTGGGTGGCCGACGTGCCCGGAAAGGAGGGTGTGAGCACCTACGCGGGGTGGAGCCTGGTCGTCGTCCTCGAGGACCCGGAGGAGTCGTTCAACCAGGCCATGGTGCTGGACGACGCCGCCCCCGTCTTCCACGACGACCGGGGGGCGCGGTTCCCGCTGGCCGGGCTGCTGCCGGCCGCCGTCTCCGGCACCGTCGACGTGGTCGCCTGGGAGGGCGACGCCGACCTGCCCGGCGACCGGGTGCTGCTGAACGGCGAACCGCTCACCCCGTCCGGTGGCGACCGCGACCCGGCCAACGCCCTGGCGAGCCATTCCCGGGGCGCCTCCGGGCCGCCGCTGACCTTCGGCACCGACGTGGTGCGCTTCCCCGCCCGGCTGCCCCGCGACCCCGAGCTGCGCCTGGTCTCCGAGGGGGACGCGGTGATGGCCGGGGTGGTCGCGGTGACCACGCCGATGCGCACGTGAGGCGCAGGTGAGCGGGGTGCGGGCGACCGGCTGTGGCACCCCGCACGCAAACCGACACAGACTTGGCTAGGCTGTGGGCGGCCTGTCCAACGGCCGGACGCCGAACACAGGCCGGTACTTCGCGGAGCGGCCCGGTGCGGACATCAGTCGCTCCGGGCGGCAGGACCTTGGGAAGGGGCGGTGTCGCGTGGATCGCTGCGCGCTGTTCGTTGACGCCGGCTACCTCCTTGCCGACGGCGCGATGGCTGTACACGGAACCCGCAACCGCGACTCCGTGTCCTGGGACTACGCGGGACTCGCCCGGCTCCTCGACGAGGTCGCCCGGGACCGTACAGGGCTCCCCCTGCTGCGGTGCTACTGGTACGAGGCGACCGCCGACGGCCGCCGCACCCAGGAGCAGGACGGGATCGCGGACATCCCCGGAATCAAGTTCCGAGCCGCGCGCATCCGTCCAGGCAGACGGGAGGGCGTCGAGAGCTATGTCCAAAGAGACCTGACCACCCTGGCCCGCACCGGCATCCTGTGCGAGGCGGTGCTGGTCAGCGGGGACGAGGACATGGCCCAAGTGGTGGCCGACGTGCAGGACATGGGGGTGCGGGTCACCGTCGTGCACGTCTCGGTCGAGGGCAACTGGACCATCTCGCGCGCGCTGCGCCGGGAGTGCGACGACCTCATCGAGATCGGCGCGGGGCACCTGCGGCCCTACGTCAACCTGCTGTCCGGGGCTGGCGCCGGGGAGTCCTCGGCCGAGACCACCGCCCCGCTGACCAACGGCCGCGCCCGCTCGGCCCCCGAGACCGAGCGGCACCCGGTGGAGGCGCACCCGGCCTCGGCCCGGGTCGAGCCGGCCGCCGCGCAGAGCGGCGGCGTGGAGGCGGTGCTGGCGGCCACCGGGTCCCAGCAGTCGATGGGCGGCAGCGCCATGGACCAGCTGCGGGCCATGCGCCAGACCCTGGACCGGCAGCGCGGCGGCGACCAGCTCGCCCCGCAGGCCGGCCCGGACACGCCGCAGCAGAACCCCTCGGGCCCGATCGACGCCAACGGCTTCCCGACCGGGCCGCGCGCCTCGCACGCCGCCCCGCCCCCGCCGCCCCAGGCCCCGCCCCCGCCGCCCCAGGCCGCGGGGGGCCCACCGGCCGCCGGGCACCAGCAGGCCACCGGGGGTAGGCCCGCCATGGGCCACCCGACGGGGCCGCAGCCGGCCATGGGGCACCAGACGGGCGCCCAGCCCGCCATGGGGCACCAGCAGGCCACCGGGGGGCAGCCCGCCCACCCGCCGACCGGCCCGCAGCAGGCGCCGCACCACGGCCCCGCCGCGCACACCGGCCACACCGGGCAGCAGCCGTCGTTCGCCCCGGATGCCTACGGCGCCCCGCCGCAGCAGCGCCAGGCGCCGCACCAGCCGCAACCCCCCTATGAGCGGGAGGCGCCGCCCGGTGCCGCCCCGCCGGATCCGCGGTACGGCCACGGCCCTACGACCGGGGAGAACCCCGGATACGGAGGTAATACCGGGCCAAACCCTATTTTTGGGGCCAGTACGGAGGCTGACTCCCCGCAGGGGAGCGGCCCGGGGGGACCGCAGGGGCCCCCGGACGGCGGTACTGGCCCCCGACCCCGACCCAGGGTCCAGCACGGGCCCTACACCGACCCGACCCCCAGTGCGGACTTCGCCCGCGCCGGGGGGTCGGTCGCGCGCACCATCGAGGACGCCGTGAATGTCGCGCGCCAGGAGGGGAACGACTTCGCCGAGTCCATCGCGCGCGACGCGCCCGTCCTGTGGCTTGAGGCGGTGCTCGTCCGCCGCCCCCGGATGCCCTCCGACCTGGAGGCGCGGCTGTTGCAGGGGTCGGCGCTGCCGATCGACTTCCTGCTGCGCGACGAGGTCCGCGAGGCGCTGCGGCAGGGCTTCTGGGAGGCGCTGGAGCGGCACCGGGAATGACCGGGGCGCTGCGGGGCGGCGACAAGCGAGGGAGGCCGATTGTGACCCGAGTTACCACGGCCGATCTGGACCGCCTGGAGTTCCGGGCCGTCCAGTCCGGCGACCATGCCGACGTGGCGGTGGAGCTCCTCGGGCTGGCCAACAGCGTGGACGCCGACAGCGAGGTGTCGCGCGCCGAGCTGTTCGTCCGCGCCGGTGAGCAGTGGGAGATGGCCCAGGAGTTCGACCGCGCCTCCCGCTCCTACCAGCGGGCCATCGACGACGGGGGGATCACCGTCATCGACGCCCGCGCGCTCCAGGCCGGGGCGCTGCTGGAGCTCGACGACCTGGACGGCGCCGCCGCCCGGCTGGAACAGCTGCGCGCCGAGGGGCCGCGGAACCTGCCCACCTTCATCCACATCGCCGAGACGCTGCAGGCGCACGGCGACCTCAAGGGCGCCCACGCCTGGTCGACGCTGGGCGTGGAGCGCTTCCGGCACCAGGACGTCTCGCCCTACGTGCACGACCTGCTCATGGAGCTGCTGCGGATCCGCTTCCGGATCCGTGTCGACCTGGGCTTCGACGAGGACGCCCTGGACCGGATGCTCGACTGAGCGCACCGATCGGCACCGGAAACGACCGCTCTGAGCGGTACCGAGCGGCTCTGGGCGGCACCGGGCGCGCCGCCTCTCAGGGCGCCGCCGCGCCGTCCTCCACCAGCCCCCGCCCCAGCCGGTAGGCCTCCTCCAGGCTCCGCCCGCGGTAGGCGGCCGCCGCCAAGTGGTCGATGTGCGCGTCGCCGTTGACCGCGACCGTGTGCGGCAGGTGGCGGAAGAGCGGCGCGTCGGACATCGAGTCCCCGTAGGCGACGCAGCGCTCGGGCGCCACGCCCAGCGCCGTACGGACCCGCTCGCAGATGCCGACCTTGTCCGCAGGGGTGAGGATGCGGCCGGGGTCCGGCGGCCCGGTGAACGGGGGAGCGGGGAACAGCGAGGCCTCGACCCGGTCGAAGCCGAAGGCGGCCAGCCGCTCGGCGAAGAACGACGGGGACATCGTGATCACCAGGGAGTGCTCGCCGCGGCGGCGGATGTCGGCGCAGACCCGCGCGATACCGTCGAGGAACGGCCCGCCGGCGAAGGCGGTGTCCACGTGCGCGGGGGTCAGGTGGCGCCACACCTCGTACAGGGCGCCGGAGAACCCCCGGGTGTCCAGCTCGCCGGCGGCGAAGCGGCGCTCCAGCGCGGTGATCGCCTCCTCGGTCCCGCTGGCCCGGGCCAGCTCCAGGCTGGCGGTGCTGTCGGGGATCAGGGTCCCGTCCATGTCGAAGATGTGGAGTCGCGTCATCGCCCGGCAGCCTATCGGGATCCTGTGCGACACGGCTATCTTGCGGTGGTCGCGACCGGTGGGCACCAGATGTAGTATCGCTCCCGCCGATGGTTCACCCCGGATGCGAGACCGGGGTGAGGCAAGAGGGAACCCGGTGCGAATCCGGGACTGCCCCGCAGCGGTGAGCGGGAAGCGGCGCGGCCCAACGGCCCGGGGGACCGGGTCCGCGCCTTCCGACGTCCGCACGAGCGCACTGGGCGCGTGAGCGCCCGGGAAGCGGCGGACGCCAGGCCGCCCGGCCAAGGCCGGGCGACGCCCGCGAGTCCGAAGACCTGCCGTCGGTGTGCGCCTTCCGCGCGCACGATCTACGGGGCCTCGAGGGCGGGCCGCCGTGAGACGGGGGGACCGGCGTGTCCGGGTGCGCCCCCGCTTCGCGCTTCTCCGGCCTCGACTTCCCGACCGGTTCATCGACTACCTGGTGGGAGCGAGCGAATGACCCTCGACACGGAGCCGGCGGCCTACATCGCCGAGGCGGTGCGGGAGGCGAGCGCCGGACTGGCCGGAGTGCGGCCGGAGGCGGTCGTCGCCGAGGCGCGCCGCGGCCTGTACCCCGGTATCCGCGACGACGAGGTGGAGCTGGCGCTGATCATGGCGGCGCGCAGCCTCGTCGAGGAGGACCCCGACTACTCGCCGCTGGCGGCCCGCCTGCTGCTGGGGTCGCTGCGCCGCGAGGCGCTGAGCTTCCTGTCCGGGTCCGGCGACGCCGCCGGGCAGCAGGGCATGGCCGAGCGCTACCCCGCCTACTTCGCCGACTACGTGGCGCGCGGCACGGCCCTGGGCCAGCTCGACCCCGAACTGCAGAAGTTCGACCTGGAGCGCCTGGGGGCGGCGCTGCGGCCCGAGCGCGACCTGGAGTTCACCTTCCTGGGCCTGCAGACCCTCTACGACCGCTACTTCCTGCACAGCGACGGGGTGCGCTACGAGCTGCCCCAGGCCTTCTTCATGCGCGTGGCGATGGGCCTGGCCCTGGAGGAGGACGACCGCGACGCGCGCGCGGAGCAGTTCTACGACCTGCTCTCGTCGTTCGACTTCATGTGCTCCACCCCGACCCTGTTCAACGCCGGCACCCGGCACGCCCAGCTCTCGTCGTGCTTCCTGACCACCGTCGACGACGACCTGCAGGCGATCTTCAAGGGCATCTCGGACAACGCCCTGCTGTCGAAGTACTCGGGCGGCCTGGGCAACGACTGGACCCCGGTCCGCGGCATCGGCGCCCACATCCGCGGCACCAACGGCAAGAGCCAGGGCGTCGTCCCCTTCCTCAAGATCGCCAACGACACGGCCGTGGCGGTCAACCAGTGCTTCGCTCCGGAGACGTCCGTCTACACGGCCGAGGGGACGCGGCCCATCGGTGAGATCCGCGCGGGGGACCTCGTTCTGGGCGACAGCGGGACCTACCGCGAGGTCACCGACGTGATGGTCTACGACCAGACCGATCCGATGGTCGAGATCAACGTCAAGCACGCGGTCGAGACCCTCAAGGTCACGTCCGGCCACCCCTTCTACGCGATCCGCGGTGTTCCGCTGGGCCAGTCGAACAGCCGCACCTATGACTGGATCGCCAAGGGGAAGGTCCGCCCCGAGTGGGTAGAGGCAGGCGAGCTGGAAACAGGCGACTACGTCGCCCAGGTCGTCCCCCGGGAGACCGTTCCCGTCGAGGGCTTCACCGCCGACGACGCCCGGCTCTACGGGATCCTTCTGGGCGACGGCCACCTGGGCAAGAACGGCACGCAGTGGGGGGTCTCCGGCAACCCCGAACTCGACCCGCACCTCGAGTTCGTCCGCGGCTACCTGGAAGAACGGGGCATCCACTACTGGGAGACCGGCAGGGACGACACCTACCTGCAGATCCACTGGTCCTTCGGCAGCGGCGCGAAGCGCTGCGCCGAGACCGGTCGCATCACCGGTCCCGGGGCGCCCACCCTTCCCTTCACCGCCGACGACATCTACGACGGGGGCCGGAAGAAGCGCATCGCGCGGCGCTTCATGCACCTCCCCCTGGACCAGACGAAAGCCCTGCTGCACGGTCTGCTCGAAACCGACGGCGGTGTCTCGCGCGGGGTGGAGATCTACTTCACCACCACGTCGCGTCCCCTGGCGATGGGCGTCCGGTACCAGCTGCTGCGGCTGGGGGTGCCTGCGGCCGGCCAGTACCGGGAACGCGGCCAGGCGCACACCGGTCGCCGCTCGGACGGCACCGAGATCTTCTTCGACGGCCTGGTGAAGGCGTTCGACATCCGTGTCCCCGCGGTGGAGGGGATCGCCGAGCTCCTCGGCTGCCGCCCGCTCACCAAGCGGAACTGGATCGAGCACGCCGGCATGGTCTTCACCCGTGTGCGGGACGTGGCTGAGACGGAGACCGTTCCCCAGGTGGTCGACCTGAAGGTGGAGGGCGATGAGACCTACATGACGGCCTCCGCCCTCGCGCACAACGGAGGCAAGCGCAAGGGCGCCGTCTGCGCCTACCTGGAGAGCTGGCACATCGACGTCGAGGAGTTCCTCGACCTGCGCAAGAACACCGGGGACGAGCGGCGGCGCACGCATGACATGAACACGGCCAACTGGGTGCCCGACCTGTTCATGCGGCGGGTCGAGGCCGACGCCGAGTGGACCCTGTTCTCCCCGGACGAGACCGCCGACCTGCACGAGGTGTACGGCCGGGAGTTCGAGGAGCGCTACGAGGCCTACGAGCGGGCCGCCGACGCCGGGGAGGTCAAGGTGTGGCGGCGGGTGCGCGCCGTCGACCTGTGGCGGCGGATGCTCACCATGCTCTTCGAGACCGGCCACCCCTGGATCACCTTCAAGGACCCGTGCAACCTGCGCTCGCCGCAGCAGCACGCCGGGGTGGTGCACTCCTCCAACCTGTGCACCGAGATCACCCTGAACACCAAGGCCGGCGAGGAGGTCGCGGTCTGCAACCTCGGCTCGGTCAACCTGGCCCGGCACGTCTCCGGCGGCCGGCTGGACTCCGAGCGCCTGGAGCGCACGGTGCGCACCGCCGTGCGCATGCTCGACAACGTCATCGACGTGAACTACTACACGATCCCCGAGGCGCGGACCGCCAACATGCGCCACCGCCCGGTGGGCCTGGGGCTCATGGGGCACCAGGACGCGCTGTTCCGGCTGCGCATCCCAGTGGGCTCGCAGGAGGCGGTGGCCTTCGCCGACGAGAGCATGGAGCTGATCTCCTACCACGCCATCGCCGCCTCCAGCGATCTGGCGGCCGAGCGCGGCTCCTACGCCTCCTTCGAGGGGTCGCTGTGGAGCAGGGGCGTGCTGCCGATCGACTCGCTGGAGGCCCTCGCCGAGGCCCGCGGGGGCGACCTGGACGTCGACCGCACCGCCCGCCTCGACTGGGACGGGCTGCGCGCGCGGGTGCGCGACCAGGGGATGCGCAACTCCAACGTGATGGCGATCGCCCCGACCGCCACCATCGCCAACATCACCGGCGTCGGCCAGTCCATCGAGCCGATCTACCGGAACCTCTTCGTGAAGTCGAACATGTCCGGCGACTTCACCGTGGTCAACCCCTACCTGGTGCGCGACCTGAAGGAGCGCGGCCTGTGGGACGACGACATGGTGGCGCGGCTCAAGTTGCACGACGGCAGCCTCGGCCCGATCGACCGGGTGCCCGCCGACCTGAAGGAGCTGTACGCCACCGCCTTCGAAATCGACCCCGAGTGGCTGGTCGAGGCGGCGGCCCGGCGGCAGAAGTGGATCGACCAGGCGCAGTCGCTGAACCTGTACATGGCCGCCCCCAGCGGCCGGAAGCTGGACGCGCTGTACCGGCGCGCGTGGCGGACCGGTCTGAAGACCACCTACTACCTGCGGTCGCAGAGCGCCACGCACGTGGAGAAGTCGACGCTGAAGGGCACCGACGGCCGGCTCAACGCGGTCGCCGCGACCCCGTCGCCCTCAGCGCCCTCCGGGTCCTCCGCACCCGCGTCCGGCCCGTCCGCGGCGGCAGCGGCCGCGGGGGAGCAGGACGGTCCCGACGCGGCGGGCGCGGCCTGCTCCATCGAGGACCCCGAGTGCGAGGCCTGCCAGTAGCCCCGGCGGCCCCCGCCCGAGCCCCCCGCCACCCGACCGAGCACCGAATCACGAAAGACGACGGTTCCCACCCATGACGACGGCCCCGGAGACCCACGGCACCGGACTCGGCGAGATCGACCGCGGCGGCGCCCGCGTGAGCGTCGACGACAAGTCGATGATCAACGCCCGCGCCGACGTGAACCAGCTCCTTCCGCTGAAGTACCGGTGGGCCTGGGACAAGTACCTGGCCGGGTGCAACAACCACTGGATGCCCACCGAGGTGTCCATGCAGGCCGACATCGCCCTGTGGAAGTCGGCCGACGGGCTCACCGACGACGAGCGCCTGATGGTCAAGCGCAACCTCGGCTTCTTCGCCACGGCGGAGTCGCTGGTCGCCAACAACATCGTGCTCGCCGTCTACCGGCAGCTGACCAACCCCGAGTGCCGCCAGTACCTGCTGCGCCAGGCCTTCGAGGAGGCGGTGCACACGCACACCTTCCAGTACATCTGCGAGAGCCTGGGGCTGGACGAGGGCGAGCTGTTCAACATGTACCGGGAGGTCCCCTCCATCACGGAGAAGGACGCCTGGGCGCTGAAGTTCACCCAGAACCTGGAGGACCCCGACTTCGCCACCGGCACGCCCGAGGCCGACCAGGCGTTCCTGCGCGACCTGATCGCCTTCTACGTGGTGTTCGAGGGGATGTGGTTCTACACCGGTTTCGCGCAGATCCTCTCGCTGGGCCGGCGCAACAAGATGGTCGGCGTCGCCGAGCAGTACCAGTACATCCTGCGCGACGAGTCGATCCACCTGAACTTCGGCATCGACGTGATCAACCAGATCAAGCTGGAGAACCCGCACCTGTGGGGGGAGGAGTTCCAGCGCGAGGTGCGCACCATGCTCCGCGAGGCCTGCGAGCTGGAGGTCGCCTACGGCAAGGAGACCATGCCGCGCGGCGTTCTGGGCCTCAACGCCGAGCTGTGCGAGCAGTACATGCACTTCATCACTGACCGCCGCGCCGAGCAGATCGGCCTGGAGCCGATCTTCGGCGGCACGGAGAACCCGTTCCCGTGGATGTCGGAGATGATGGACCTGAACAAGGAGAAGAAC
The DNA here is from genome assembly GCF_000341245.1 of Nocardiopsis halophila DSM 44494. Classification (GTDB taxonomy): domain Bacteria; phylum Actinomycetota; class Actinomycetes; order Streptosporangiales; family Streptosporangiaceae; genus Nocardiopsis_A; species Nocardiopsis_A halophila. The sequence continues at coordinate 76,483 of NZ_ANAD01000201.1, read as the reverse complement.
TTCTTCGAGACCCGGGTCATCGAGTACCAGACCGGCGGCGGCCTGAGCTGGGACTGACCTGACAGGACACGGCCCCTGGACCCGTCGGCGGAGGGTCCGGGGGCCGTTTTCGCGCGCGGGAGGGGCCGGGGCCGGCGGTTCCCATTCCTCCAAGACGCGGGTGCGCCCCTGGGCGAGGATGGGGCGCATGGAGCAGAGAGGGGCCGCCGTGACGGGTCGGCCCATGGATCTGCGGTGAGGTCCCGTTCCGATTGGAGCCGTCGATGTCCGTCCGCCGCGTGGTGCCCGACATCCGTTCGCAGGACCTGCAGGAGAGCCGGGAGTTCTATGGGCTCCTGGGGTTCGAGGAGGTGATGGACCTCGGCTGGGTCGTGGCGCTCGCCTCGCCCTCGGAGCCCAAGGCTCAGATCATCCTCATGACCGGTGATGCGACCGCTCCGGTCGTCCCCGACATGAGCGTGGAGGTGGACGACGTCGACGCGGCTTATGCGGCCGTGCGGGACAGCGGGGCGGAGATCGTTCACCCCTTGCAGGACGAGGAGTGGGGGGTCCGCCGGTTCTTCGTCCGGGACCCCGACGGCAAGGTGGTCAATGTGCTGAGCCACCGCTGAAGGGGGTTCTCCTGGGGAGGAGCGGCGCACCAGTGCACGGCAGGGCGCGTTGAGATGCACTGAGATGCACTACGAAAATGTGGCGCATATCACATTTCCCTCCTGTGAGGGCGGTGTGTCGGCTGTTCCGGGGCATGGGGGAGGCGACGGGGCGGCGCCCGGAGCGCGCCTTCACTGGCGCCGACTCGTTACCTCGGGTAGACCGTTTCTTTATGGACCACCGAGACATCGTTTACGAGCGGCACGGCCGGGGCGACCCCCTCGTGCTCCTGCACGGGCTGGGCCACCGGCGCCAGGCGTGGGAGTCGGTCCTGGACGACCTGGCCGGGCGGCACGAGGTCTATGCCCTGGACCTGCCGGGGTTCGGTGATTCCCCCGGCCCCGAACCCGAGGGCCCCTACGGCATACCCGCCCTGGTCGACGCGGTCGCCGCGTGGTGCGCAGCGGCCGGTCTGCACCGCCCGCACCTGGCAGGGAACTCCCTCGGCGGGGCCGTCGCCCTGGAGCTCGGCGCGCGCGGGCTGGCCGCTTCGGTGACCGCCCTGTCCCCGATCGGCTTCGCCCGCGGGGCGGAGATGCTGGGCAGCCGCCTCATGGTGGGGGGCATGCACGTCGCCACCCGGGTCCCGGCCCGGGCCTGGCGCGCGGTGATCGACAGCCGCCCGGTGCGCACCCTGACCACCCTGGCGGTGCACGGCGGCCTGCGCGACTCCCACGGCGGGCTGGCCAGGCTGGACCCGGCGGCGGTGACCCGCGGGTCGCCCTACACCCGGCTCGCACCCGAGGTGGTGCGCTACAACTTCACCGGCGGACCGGTCCTGACCTGCCCCGCCACCGTGGCCTGGGGAGAGAACGACCGCGNCGGTGGCCGGGGGAGAGACCGCCCGCGCCCTGCCGGTGCGCGCGGTGCGGCGGGTCCTTCGGGCGATCCCGCACGCGCGCGAGGTGCGGCTTCTGGGCTGCGGGCACGTCCCGATGGACGACGACCCGCGCGCGGTGGCCCACACCATTCTGAGCACCTGCCTGAGCGGCGCCGCCCCGCGCGCTGTGGCCCCGGCCCCGGCCCCGGCCGCCGCCTGAGCATCAGCCGGTCACGCTCTCCCGGCCGTTCTCGATGTGTCCGGCGAAGCGGCGGCGGAAGCCGTCGTCCCCCTCCACGGTCACGGTCAGGTCGTACCAGCCCTGGGTCGGCGCCGCAGGCCAGGTCTCCCGGTGCTGCCCTCCGGGCGACACCCGGACGGTCTTCTCCTTCTTGCCCTTCCTCTCCCCGTGCTCTCCGTGCCCCCCGTTCCCGCCGTGCGCGTCGGGGGAGACGGTGTACACCAGCTCCTCCTCACCGCGGTTGGCCAGTGTGACGACCACTCTGCGGCCCTTGGACTCGGTCCGGGCCTCCACCCGGGCCGCGCTGCCCGCCGCATCGGGCGAAGCGCCCCCGGCGAACTCGCGTCGGAACCCGTTGGGGCCGACCAGCAGCAGGTCGTAGGCGTCGCCGGGGACCGGGACCGTCCACGCGCCCGCGTCGGCGCCCGGGCCGACGTCGCGGTGCTGCGGCTCGTCCAGCTCACCGGCGTAGGCGAAGAGGATGAGGTGCACGCTGGAGCCGCCGGCGTTGGAGGCGGCCACCGCCACCTCCGCCGCGTCGGCGTCGTGGTCGGCCCAGGCCTCGGGCCGGTAGGGCAGCGGGCGCGCGGGGCGGCGCCCCTCCTCCTGCGCGGGCACGGTGCCCTGGTCCGGAGGCCGCGGCCGCCAGCGCCGGGTGAACTCCGGGACCGGGCCGGGCTCCTCCACGGCCGGCTGGGGGCGGCCGCGGGTGAAGTCGAACGCGCCGGTCAGGTCTCCGCACACGGTGCGCCGCCACGGCGTGATGTTGGGTTCGCCCACCCCCGTCACGCGCTCCAGGAACCGGATCTGTGAGGTGTGGTCGAAGACCTCCGAGCACACGTAGCCGCCCACGCTCCAGGGGGAGACCACCAGCATGGGCACGCGGACGCCCAGGCCGGTGGGGGCGCCGTCCCAGTACTCCTCCTCGGTGCCGGGCGGGGGCACCGGCGGCGGCACGTGGTCGAAGAACCCGTCGTTCTCGTCGAAGGAGATCAGGAGCGCGGTCTTCGCCCACACCTCGGGGGAGGAGGCCAGGGCGTCGAGGACGCGGTAGGTCAGGGTGGCGCTCTGCACGGGCGAGGAGGAGCCGGGGTGCTCGGACTCGGCCGAGCTGGGCACCAGGTAGCTGACCCGGGGCAGGCGTCCGGACTCGACGTCGGAGCGGAAGGCGTCGGTGAGGCTCCCCGGCGTTCCGCGGCGCAGCCCCCGGTCGTACAGCGCGCGCTCATCGCGGCCGAGCGCCTCCACGCCCTGCTCCAGCAGCTCCAGCAGGCGCTCGCGCTCGTCCTCGGGCCGGCCGGCGAGATCTCCGTAGAACTCGGTGAGGCCGCTGTAGTCCCCGGCCTTCGACAGCGCCTTGCGGGCGATCGCCTTGAAGCGGGCGAAGAAGTCGAGGTTGTTGTCGGTGAAGTTGTCCCATTCCTGGTACACCTGCCAGCTCACGCCCGCCTCCTGCAGGCGCTCGGGGTAGGTCGTCCAGTCGTAGCCCGGGTGGCGCCCCTCGTCGTAGGCGTCGTTGCCGACCGCCCGGCTCCCGTCGGCCTCGAAGCCGGTCCACCCGCTGATCCAGTGGTTGCGGTTGGGGCTGGTGGAGGTGTGGATCGACGAGTGGTAGGCGTCGCAGACGGTGAAGGTGTCGGCCAGCTCGAACTGCAGCGGCAGGTCGCGGCGGTCGTAGTGGGCCATGGTCGCGGCGGTCTTGGCCGCGGTCCAGCCGTCCATCCGCCCCCGGTTCCACGCGCGGCGCCCGCCGTGCCAGGAGTGGTCGAGGGCGCCGATGTACTGCAGCTCCTCCCGCTGCCGCTCGGCCGCCTCGCGGACGCCGAACGGCGGCACCGGTGCGGAGGGCGGCCCCTGCTCGAACACGCTCCGCCCGTCGGGCAGGCGCACGGCGTTGCGGTCGCCGAACCCCCGCACCCCCTGCAGGGTGCCGAAGTAGTGGTCGAAACTGCGGTTCTCCTGCATGAGCAGGACCACGTGCTCGATCCGCCCGACCCCGCCGGGCGGTGCGGGCTCGGCGAGCGCGGTGCGCAGGGAGGGCGGCAGCAGCGAGAGCGCGGCGGCCCCTCCGGTGGCGGCCGCGCCGGCGCCGAACAGGCCGCGGCGGGAGAGGGGGCGGGGGCTGGGCTGGGACACGGGTGGTGCTCCTTCCGACGGTGCCGCCAGGGAACGCTAGGGGCGCGAGGGGGCGGCGGGAAGGCCCGCGGATGGAGCGCGGGAGAACGGCCGTTGTCCGGGAACGGCCGCTGTGCAGGGATTGCGGGTGCGCTGCACGGGTTGCGATGATCTGCGGCGTTCTGCGGTAGGGGGAAACGGCCTGGTAGTGCGGGCCGCGAGGGGAAACAGGCATGGTGGAGCATTTCGCTCAGGGGGTGTGGACGCCGCTGGTGGCGTGCGCGGTGTCGGTGCTGGGGGCCTTCCTCGGCCTCAGGTACGCCTCGCGGGCGCTGTCGTCCTCGGGCCGGACCCGGGCGGCATGGACCGCGCTGGGCGGGCTCTCGCTGGGCGGGGCGGCGGTGTGGTCCATGCACTTCATCGCGATGCTCGGGTTCCGCGTCCCCGGCACCCCGATCCGCTACGACCCGCTGCTGACCGCCGCCAGCGCCGCCGTCCCCGTGGTCGTGATGACCGGTGCGCTGGCCGTGGTGGTCGCCCGCCGGTGGCGCCGCCTGGTCGTGCTGCCGGTCGGCGGGGTGCTGGTCGCGACGGCGATGCTCACCATGCACTACATGGGCATGGCCTCGATGCGGATGGACGCGGCGATGGCCCATGAGCCGCTGTTCGTCGCGGGCGCCGCGGTGGTGGCGCTGGGCGCCTCGGGCGGCGCGCTGTGGTTCGTGGGCAAGCGGTGGACGCTGTCGGCCACGCTGCTGGGGGCCGGGCTGCTGGGCTGCGCGGTGTCGGCCATGCACTACATCGCGATGGCCGGGGTGCGCGTGGAGGCGGCGGGCGCCCCGGGGCACGCGGCGTCCGGAGGCGTCCCCGCCCTGGCCTTCCTGACCCCGATGGTGATCGGTCCGGGCGCCTTCCTGGTACTGGGCACCCTGCTGCTCCTGGTCCTGCCCGACGAGCGCCCGGTCACCGGAGAAGCCGCCGTCCCCTAGCCGCTCCTCCGGTGCACCGGCCCCGGTCCAGGGCCCCGACCGGTCCGCTCAGCCCATCGTCTTGCCCGCGCGTGCGTCGCGGCGCATCAGCCACAGGAAGAAGGGCGCCCCGCACAGGGCGGTGAGGATGCCGACCGGGATCTCCTGGGGCGCGGCGAGCGTGCGCGCCGCCAGGTCGGCCATGACCATGAACGACGCCCCGAGCAGGACCGCGACCGGGACGGCGCGCCGGTGGTCCGTCCCCACCAGCAGCCGGGCGATGTGCGGCATCATCAGCCCGACGAACCCGATCGGCCCTGAGAGGGCGACGAGCACCCCCGTCGCCAGGGACGTGGCGACGAACATCAGCGCGCGGAACCGGTGCACCCTCAGCCCCATGCCGTGCGCCATCTCCTCGCCCAGCTGGAGCACGTTGAGCGCGGGCGTGGCGGNCCCCGACCCCCCCCGCCACTGCGGCCAGCGGCAGGTCCTCCCAGGTGGTCCCGCCCAGGCCGCCCAGCGTCCAGCGCTGGACGGCCCGCGAGGCGTGCGGGTCGCCCGACATCATGATCATCAGGCTCGCAAAGGCCGAGCACACCTGGCCCACGACCACCCCGGACAGGATGAGCCGGGTGACCGTCATCCGCCGCCCGGTGCGGGCCAGCAGGTACACGGCCACGAGCGTGCCCAGCGCGCCGAGGAACGCCGCCGCCGGCATGGAGTAGGCGCCGAAGAGCGTGACGCCGCCGATCACCACCAGGACCGCCCCCAGGGTCGCCCCCGAGGAGATGCCCAGCAGCAGCGGGTCGGCCAGCGGGTTGCGCACCAGGGTCTGCAGCACGGCGCCCACGCCGGCCAGTCCCGCGCCCGTCATCGCCGCCAGCAGCACGCGCGGGGCGCGGGCGGTGACCACGATCGCCTCGTGGGCGCGCGGCCAGTCCGGTTCGACCAGCCCGGGCAGCAGGCGGTGGGCGGTGATGCGCCAGGTGTCGGCGAAGGAGACGTCCACCGAGCCGACGATCACGCCGAAGGTGGCCGCCACCGGCAGCGCGCCCGCGAGCAGACCCAGCACCAGGGGCAGGGGGAGCAGGCCGGGGCGGCGCCCCGTCGCGGTGCGCACGCTCAGCCGTCCTCGCCCGGGTGCAGCTGGTCGGCGACGTCGGCGACGGCGTCGCCGATGCGCACCCCCACCACCGCCGAGGACAGCGGCAGGACCGCGAAGCGCTCCTCGCGCACCGCCTCGGTGCCCGAGAGCAGGGGGTCGTCCTTGACGGCCTGGATCTTCTCCTCGACCGTGATCGAGCCGTAGTCGTAGAAGACGATGGCCTCGGGCCCGCGGTCGGCGGCCTGCTCGATGGAGACGTCGGAGAACACCTGGTCGACGTCGTCGAAGACGTTGCGGCCGCCTGCGCGCTCGATGATGTCGGTGCCGATCCCCTTGCCGCCGGAGGTGAAGACCGTGGTGTCGACGTTGTCCACCACCAGCACGTCGACCGGCTCCACACCCTCCATCCGGGAGTCCGTCTCCGCGAGGCGCTCATCGATCCCGGCGATCAGCTCCTCGGCGCGGTCCTCGACGCCGAAGAGCTCTCCGATGTTGCGGATCTCCTGGTGCGAGGTCTCCACGCCCACCTCGTCCGCGCACTGCTCGAGGCTGCCGTAGGTGGTCATGCCCGCGTCCTCGAGGGCGTCGCGGCCGCGCCCCTCGGCCTCGTCGAAGGCGCTGCCGGGGTAGCCGGCGTAGGCGAAGTCGGGCTCGGCGGCGAGCAGGTCCTCGAAGGAGGGGTACTCGTCGGCCAGGACCGGGACCTCCTCGTAGGCCTGCTCGTACTCGGGCAGCACCGCGTCGTCGAGGTAGGCGGTGCCGACCATGCGGTCCTCCAGGCCGAGCGCCAGCATCACCTCGGTGGCGTGCTGGTTCAGGGTGACCGCCCGCTCGGGCGGGGCGTCGACGGTCACCTCGCGGTCGCACTCGGAGACCGTGACGGGGTAGCCCTCTGCGGGGGCGGCCTCCTCCTCGGAGGCGCCGGTGGTGCCGCAGCCGGCCAGTGCTGCGGCGGCCGCGGTCAGGGCGATCAGGCGCGCGGGGGCGCCGTGCGGGGGTCGAAGGTGCACGTCCGGTCCTCTCCCGGGATCCGGGCGCGTCCGGGAAAGGGCAGGGCAGGGCCGTGCACGTGTGCATCCTCTCCGGGGTCCGCGCCCCTGGTCGGCAACGTTCCGCGACGGGTCAGTCTCCTGACTCCCGGATCGTCGCGTCGCCCGGCCTTCCAGCGCTCGCGCGCCGTGGCCTCCAGCGGGGTCGGCTCCCCGGTCACAGTGGCGGGACCGTGCCGGACTCGCACCGGCTTCCTGGCTCCCGTCGCGGCACCAGCGTACGGGGAGGGCCCAGAGCGGGAGAAGGCAGGTCCGCGCTGTGCGATCGGACAACCGCTCGGCCATGTTCTGGCTGGTCGGACAACTATGGAGGACGAATGTGACGGCCGTATCTCGAAGGAGTGGCGAAGTGCATATCGGTCATTGCGCCGCACGTGACGCGGAGTACAGGATGCGGTGGTCGTCACCATCCTGAGCTGGAGAAAAGGGGGCCAGGCGTGGACCAGTCACTGCTGGCGTCCGTCCTCACCTTCGCCGCGTACTTCGTGGTGATGGTGGGGATCGGTCTGTGGGTGTACAAGCGAACCGTTTCGCTGTCGGACTTCGTGCTCGGCGGCCGAAGGCTCAACAGCTGGGTCGCCGGCCTGAGCGCGAACGCCAGCGACTTCAGCGGCTGGCTCCTGCTGGGGCTGCCCGGTGCCATCTACCTGTCGGGCCTGGGAGAGGCCTGGATCGCCGTGGGCCTGGCGCTCGGCTTCGCCGGCAGCTGGATCCTCATCGCCGGCCGGCTGCGCGTGTACACCGAGCGCGCCACCGACGCCCGCAGCGGCGGCGAGTCGGACTCCCTGACGCTCTCCTCCTACCTGGAGAACCGCTTCGGCGACCGCACCGGTCTGCTGCGCGGCGTCTCGGCCCTGCTCATCCTGGCCTTCTACCTGTTCTACGTCGCCTCCGGCCTGGTGGCCATGGGCGGGCTCTTCGAGCAGGTCTTCGGTCTGAGCTCGGCCGTCGCCATCGTGGCCGGCGTGTCGATCGTGGTTCTCTACACCTTCCTGGGCGGGTTCCTCGCGGTCAGCTACACCGACGTCGTGCAGGCCGTCATGATGTGGATCGCGCTGCTCGTCGTGCCGATCGTGGCCATCGTCGCGATCACCGGCGACGCCGAGCGCGGCACCGGCGGCCTCTCCTCCGTCCTGGGCGGCTTCAAGGGCCAGGGGGCGCTCGACACCGGCGCCGTCCTCGCCCCGGTCGTCGTCATCTCCGGTCTGGCCTGGGGCATCGGCTACCTCGGCCAGCCGCACATCCTCGCCCGCTTCATGGGCATCCGCTCGGTGGCCGACGTTCCCCGGGCCGGTACGGTCAGCGTGGCCTGGGCCGTCTCGGCGATGACCCTGGCCGTGGTCATGGGCTTCGCCGGCGTCGCCTACTTCGGCTTCGACAGCGAGCTGGACAACGCCGAGAACGTCTTCCCCTCGCTCATCCAGGCCCTGATGAACCCGTGGGTGGCCGGGCTGCTGCTGGCCGCCATCCTGGCCGCGGTGATGAGCACCGCCGACTCCCAGCTGCTGGTCGCCTCCTCGGCGCTCACCGAGGACGGCTACCGGGCCTTCCTCAAGCGCGACGCCTCGCCGCTGACCCTGGTGTGGGTGAGCCGGCTGGCGGTCGTGGCGGTCGCGGTGGCCGCCGCCGGGATCGCGCTGAGCGGGAACAACACCGTGATGGACCTGGTGGGCTACGCCTGGGCCGGGTTCGGCGCCGGCTTCGGCCCGGTGATCCTGCTGTCGCTGTACTGGAAGAGGATGACCTGGACCGGCGCGCTGGCCGGGATGGTCGGCGGCGGCGCCACCGCGGTCATCTGGGACGTCCTGGACGAGAAGGTGCTGGAGACCGGCCTGTACGCGATGGTCCCGGCGGTCGTGGTCAGCGTCGTGGCGATCTTCGTCTTCAACGGGCTCGCCAAGGCCACCGACGGGATGGCCGAGGACTTCGACCGCGTGGACGCCGAGTACCGCGGCGCCAAGCAGAAGGCCGCGTCCGCCTGACGGCGCGGTCCGATCCGACCACGCCCCCCTCACAAGGAAGGGCCCCGCGTACCGTCCGCGCGGGGCCCTTCCGCATGCGCACCGCCGTTTCGGCGTCCCATCTCCGGATCGCCCTCCGTTCATGCATTGTGATGGGGGCGTTCTGGTGCGTAACGGGGGCGAACGGTAGAACAGACGCATGTGTGAGCATCCCGCTGCATGGCGCCGCTTGGGCGGCGAGGGCACGGGTGTGGGCACGGTCATCGCCGAGCGCGACGGCTTCCGCCTGGAGGCGACGGAGGCCGCCGCGGGGGAGCGCCCTTTCGGCGGCCGCCTGACCGTGCGCACGGACCTGGCCTGGGAGGTCCTCCGTGCGCGCATTGAGGCCGTGACCGATCAGGGCATGAAGGCGGTAGAGCTGTGCCGCGCGGGGGCGCAGTGGAGCGTCGACGGGACGCGCCGCCCCGACCTCGACGGGTGCGTGGACGTGTGCGCCTCCTGCACCCCGCTGACGGTGACCCTCCCCGTCCGCAGGCTGGGCCTGCGCAAGGGGGAGGCGCGCGAGATCGCGATGGCGTGGGTCGACGTTCCCGGCCTGACGGTGCGCAAGATCGCCCGCCGGTGCACCCGCCTGGAGCCGGCCGGGGGACGCCAGTGCTACGAGATCAGCGATGAGGCCCTGGGCACCGTCCGGGTGACCGTCGACCGCGAGGGGGTCCCCTTCGACATCGAAGGCATGTACACGCGCGCCGCGTGAGCGTCGGCGCACCCCGGCCCCTCCCGGCCCCCTGTCGGCCCGCTTCAGGCCCCGATGCCCGGTGCCCTGCCCGGGAGCGGGATAATCCTCCGAGGACAGACGCAGCCCCGGGGAGGACCCACATGAGCGCACCCGACCTGAGCGACGCCCGCAGTGAGATCATCCGCGACCTGGAGGTCGCCCCGGAGTTCGACGCGCGCCGGGAGATCGAGCGCCGCGTCGCGTTCCTCGCCGAGCGGCTGACCTCCACCGGCGCCCGCGCGCTGGTGCTGGGGATCAGCGGGGGCGTCGACTCCAGCACCGCCGGGCGGCTGTGCCAGCTGGCCGCCGAGCGGGTGCGCGAGGGCGGCGGGGACGCCGAGTTCATCGCCATGCGCCTGCCCTACGGGGTGCAGCGCGACGAGGACGACGCCCAGCGCGCGCTGGGCTTCATCGCCCCGGACAGGATCCTGACCGTCGACGTCCGCCCCGCAACGGACGGGCTGGCCGACGCCCTGGACAAGGCCGGCCTAGACTACGCGGGCGACTCGGCCCGGGACTTCGTCATCGGCAACGCCAAGGCGCGCGAGCGGATGGCCGCCCAGTACGCCGTCGCCGGGGCGGCCGGCGGCCTGGTGGTGGGCACCGACCACGCGGCCGAGGCGGTGACCGGCTTCTTCACCAAGTTCGGCGACGGAGCCGCCGACCTGGTGCCGCTCACCGGGCTGACCAAGCGGCGCGTCCGCGCGGTCGCCGCCGAGCTGGGCGCGCCGGCGGACATCGTGGACAAGACCCCCACGGCCGACCTGGAGTCGCTGAGCCCGCAGAAGCCCGACGAGGAGGCGCTCGGCCTCACTTACGACCAGATCGACGACTTCCTGGAGGGCCTCCCCGTCGACGCCCGTGTCGAGGAGGCCCTCGTGGCGCGCTACCGGGCCACCGCGCACAAGCGCGCGCTGCCGACGGCCCCCTAGCGCTCCCCGCGCTACTGCGGGGCGCGGATCTCCCGCGACGGGGTGGTCGGGGTGGACAGCAGGTCCTTGATGTAGGCGTAGAACCCCTCGGCGTCGATCTCCTCGACCACCTCGGCGTTGGGCTCCAGGCCGTGGACGCCCCACGACATCGCGGAGTAGCCGCGGGTCAGCTCGCCCGCGGTCTCCACGTCCACGTGGTACCGGGACGAGGCGCGCACCAGGCCGGGGTGGAGCAGCACGGCGGCGGTGAGCGAGTCGGGGTGGGTGGTGCCGTCGATGCCGACGCTGCGGTCGAACTCCAGCGTCGCCGCGCACACCCGGGTGAAGAAGTCCGACAGCGGGGTGCCCAGCGCCGCGATCTCCTCCAGCCGCTCCTCCCCGAACACGGCCTGGCGCAGGGTGAGCGGGTCCCAGGGCACGACGGTGACGTCGAAGCCGGCGGCGAAGACCGTCTTGGCCGCCTCCGGGTCGACGTAGAAGTTGAACTCGGCGGCGGCGGTGATGTTGCCCCGCCCGTTGTTGGACCCGCCCATGACGTAGAGCGCCTTGACGTTCTCGGCGAAGCGCGGGTCCTTCACCACGGCCGTCGCGATGTTGGTGAGCGGGCCGATCGCCACGATGGACAGCTCGCCCGGGTGCTCGGCGGCCAGCCGCACCAGGGCGTCCACGGCGTGCTCGTCCTCGGGGGACAGATCGGCGTCGTCCATGGTCAGGCCGCCCGCCCCGTCGCCGTGCACGTCCTCGGCGCTCACCCAGGGGCGCACCATCGGGCGGCGGCAGCCCAGGTGGATGGGGACCTCGCCGAGGCGTCCGGCGGCGCTGAGGGTCAGGTAGGCGTTGCGCACCTGGCGCTCGAACCCGACGTTCCCGGCCACCATCGTGATCGCGCGCAGGTCGGCCTCCGGGTCCAGGAGGCCGGCGAGCAGTGCGACGCAGTCGTCCTGTGCGGTGTCGGTGTCGATGATCAGGGGAACGGGCATTGACCCCTCCGGGAGCGCGATTTGTCCATCCTTTGTCGACTGCGCCCTCCGGGGGCCGACCGGCCGCCGCCTCCCGTCCGCGCGTCGCCAGAGCACGCTATGCCACGGATCTGACGTGCGTCAATCGGTCATATCGGTGGAACGGCGCGTGGAAGTGGACACCGTGCATGGGGTACAAATGTATAGAGATGTCTACCCCCCTCGTGAAGATCGGGTGAGAGTATGCGGATCGCGGTCGTCGGCAGCTACGGCGCGGGCCTGACCATGCGCACGCCCCGGATGCCGGACCCCGGGGAGACCCTCGGCGGCGGCGTGTTCGCCTCCGGGCCCGGTGGAAAAGGGTCGAACCAGGCCATCGGAGCGGCCCGGCTCGGCGCCGACGTGTCCCTCCTGACGGCCATCGGCCCGGACGCCTTCGGGGACGAGGCACGGGACCTGTGGTGCGCCGAGGGCGTGGACGCGCGCTCCGTGGTCACCGCGCGGGCGGCCACCATGGTCGGGGTGATCCTCGTCGAAGGCGACGGGGAGAACCGCATCGTCATCGCCCCCGGTGCGCTGGACGAGCTGCGCCCGGAGCACGTCGAGGGCTTCGCCGGACGCATCGCCGAGGCGGACCTGATGATGACGTGCAACGAGATCCCCGCCGCGACCGTCTCGGCCGCCCTGCGCACCGCGCACCGCGTCGGCACCCCCGCCCTGCTCAACCCCGCCCCCGCCCGCGACCTGTCCGACGCCGACGCCGCCCTCGTCGGCTACCTCACCCCCAACCTCGGCGAGGCGCGCCTGCTCACCGGCCTGGGGGAGGAGGCCGGGCCCGAGCGGCTCCTGGACGCGCTGCGCGTCCGGTTCCCCTCCGCCGCCACCGTGCTGACCTGCGGCGCCGAAGGGGCGTGGGCCGACGACGGGCGGACGCGCACCCGGGTGCCCGCCGTGCGACCGACGTGCGTCGCCGACACCACCGGCGCGGGGGACGCCTTCAACGCGGCCCTCGCCGCCGCCGTGTGCGCCGGGTTCGCGCTCGACGCGGCCNTTCCGCCGCCCCCCGCCACGAGGCGCTGCCGGGGCTCGGGCGTCCCGCGGACATCGACGCCCTCATCGGCTGAAGAGGGCTCGGCTGAAGAGAGCACCGCCGCCGGGCCCCGTCCGCCGACGAGGCGAGGCCCCACGAACGAGGAGAAGGACCATGACCGACGCACAGGCCACCGCGACCGACGCCGCCTCCCTGGCGCCCTACATCCAGCACACCGCCATCGACGCCGGCCTGACGCGGGACGACATCGTCGCCCATTGTGAAGAGGCGGCGCGCTACGGCTTCAACGCCGCGATGATCCCGGCGTCCTGGACCCGCCTGGCCTCCGAGGTCCTCAAGGGCACGGGGATCGCCGTGGCCTCCGCGCTCGACTTCCCGACCGTCGGCGTCATGACGTCCGAGGGCAAGGCCGCCGAAGCGCGCGCCATCGCCGCCGCGGGCGGCGGGCAGATCGACATGGGGGTGCAGATCGGCTGGCTGCGCAGCGGCATGGAGAAGGAGTTCCACGACGACATCGCCGGAGTGGTCGCCGCCGGCGTCCCGGTCAAGGTCATGCTGGAGCTGCCGCTGCTGACACCCGCCGAGCGCGAGCGCGCCGTGGAACTGGCCATGGACGCGGGCGCCGCCTACCTGAAGAACGCCAGCAGTGGCGCCGTCGAGGTGGCCGAGCCCGACAGCGTGGCCTACCTGGCCGCCCGGGTGCGTGAAGGGGTGAAGGTCAAGGCCTCCGGGGGCATCAAGACCCGGGGGCAGGCGCGCGCGCTGCTGGAGGCCGGTGCCTCCCTGCTCGGCACCAGCTCCGGTGTGGCCATCGTCAGCGGGGGCGAGGGCTCGGGGGCGTACTGACCGCGTCTGAGGGGGTGAGCGGCCGGTCGTCGGACCGTGTGTCGGTAGGGTGCCGAGGGGCGAAAGTGGGACACGGAGGGATGAAGTGGACGGCTTGGACGCCGCCGGGGGCGGTACGGGACTGGCCGGGGCGGTCTCCCGCGGTGCACCCGAGCCGCTGAACGTGCAGATCGCCCGGGCGGTGCGCGAGCGCATCGCGAGCGGGGCGTGGCCGCCGCACTTCAAGCTCCCCGCCGAACCCGCCCTCGCCCGCGAGCTCGGCGTGAACCGGGGGACGGTGCGCAAGGCGCTGGCGGCGCTCACCGACGAGGGCCTGCTGGTGCAGACCCGCGGCCGCGGCACCTTCGTCACCTCCGGCAAGGCCGAGCCCTCCATCGCCCAGCGGCTGCGCTCGCTGTCGGAGGACTTCCGTGACCAGGGCATCGAGGTGCGGGCCGAGGTCGTGGACGCGCGCCTGGTGCGCCTGCCGCTGACCGTCCAGGCACTCCTCGGCGCGGAGGCCAACACCCCCGGGCTGCGCCTGGTCCGCGTCTTCCATGGGGACGAGGGGCCGCTCGCCTACCTAGTGAACTATGTGCGGGCGGACCTGTGCCCGGAGATCGAAGGGGTCGACTTCTCCCGGGAGTCGCTGTTCGGCACCCTCGAACAGCGCTACGGACTGGACATCACCGAGGGGCGCCGCTCCTTCAGCGCCGAGCCCGCGCGCGACGAGGCCGCCGAAGCGCTGGGCCTGGAGCCCGGCGCCCCCGTGCTCTACCTGGAGCAGGTGACCTACACGCGCCGGGGGCACGCGGTGGAGTACTCGGACGTGTGGATCGACAGCACACGCGTGAAGGTCACCTCGCTCCTGGACCGCGGGCCGGTCGGAGGGGCGCGCCGGGCCCGGTAGGCCGCGGGGCCCACAGGGGCGGGTGGGGCGGCCGGGGAACGCCTTCCGGCCGCTATCGGCCCTGCAGTGGTCTCGGGGTGGGGAGTCCGATATCGTCCGGCTGCACAGGGTCCCGCACCGTCCCGCACCGCCAGGCGCGCACGGCGGCGCGGAGCCGTTCCGAACCGGCCGCCCGCTCTGCCCCGGCGCGGCGGCGTGCCCCCGGCGGTGGCCTGATGAACGAGACCGGAGACGCCGCGTCCATGGTCGGCGACCCCCCGGCGCTGGATGCGCGCCGGACCTTCCCCGGCGTGCCCGAGCAGTGCCGTGAGGCCCGCCTGTGGGCGCGTTCGGTGATGCGGCCCTTTCCCGACGCCGCCGACGCGGTCGAGGTGGTCGTCAGCGAGTTCTTCGGCAACGCCGTCCGGCACACCGCCTCCGGCGGGCCGGGAGGTGTGGTGGACGTGGAGCTCACCGGCGGCTACGGGGCCCCGGTGCGGTTGACCGTGGTGGACCAGGGGGCCTGCGCCGACCGCCCGGCGACCGCCGCGCGGGTGCTCGCCCCGACGCTGAGCCGCCCCGACGGCCGGGGACTGTTCCTGGCCGCCGCCCTGAGCAGCGAATGGGGCCGCGCCCCCCACGACGGCACGGGCGCGATGGCCACCTGGGCCGAGTTCCCCACCGAGCGGTCGCGTTCCTGAGCGNGCCATCGGCTCCTCCACCACCGACGCCGCCACTGACGCGGCCACTGACGCC
The DNA here is from genome assembly GCF_000341245.1 of Nocardiopsis halophila DSM 44494. GTDB lineage: Bacteria > Actinomycetota > Actinomycetes > Streptosporangiales > Streptosporangiaceae > Nocardiopsis_A > Nocardiopsis_A halophila. The sequence goes on along the minus strand of NZ_ANAD01000201.1, from coordinate 61,383 downwards.
GCCTCCAAGGGATGACGGGGACGGACCGGTACCCTCCCGCCCAAGGCGCGCAGAGGCACGCAGGGGAGGGGCCATGGAGGAGACCGGCAAGCCGAAGCGGCCGACGGGCCTGTCGAAGGCTCTGTTCCGCGCCCCGACCCACCTGTACCGGTGGAACCTCGGGTGGCTCATGGGCGGGCGCTTCCTGATGCTCAGCCACATCGGGCGCCGTTCGGGGCTCGTGCGCCGTACGGTCGTCGAAGTGGTGGACCGGGACGCCCCGCAGGGCACCTACACGGTGTGCTCCGGGTTCGGCCCCCGTTCGGACTGGTACCGGAACCTGCTCGCGGAGCCCAAAGCCGTCATCCAGGTGGGCGCCAAGCGCATGCGGGTGACCGCACGCCCTCTCAGGGCCGAAGAGGGGGCCGAGGCGATGGTCCGCTATGCGCGCCGCCATGCGCGCTCGGCCAGAGCGCTGGCGGGCTTCATGGGGTTCCGCGTCGATGGGAGTGAGGCCGACTTCCGGGAGGCGGGGCGCCGCCTCCCCTTCGTCCGCTTCGAGCCCCGCCGGTAGTGTCGCCGGACATGCGTGACGTGAGCGTGGGGAAGGAGCGCGGGGTGTTCGACGGTGCAGCCGCCCGTGCCGTGCTGGAGCGGGCGTGCGCTGAGGCCGGATATCCCTCTCAAGGCGCTCGGGAGATCGCCCTGGGGGAGAACGCGGTGTTCGCGCTCGACGGCCCTGGGGTCGTGGTGCGCGTCGGTCGGGACCCCGCCCTCCTGGAACGGGCACGGCGCGAAGTGCGGGTCGCATCGTGGCTCGCCGAAGAGGGCGTGCCCGCCGTCCGCCCTGCGGAGGGGGCGCCTGAAGCCCGGCTCGTCGACGGGCACCCGGTCTCCTTCTGGCGGCGCCTGCCCGACCCGGTGCGCCCGCCGGGCGGTGCGGACCTGGCAGGGCTGCTGCGGCGGGTCCACGCCCTGGAGCGGCCGCCCTTCGCCCTCCCCTCGCGCGACCTGCTCTCCGGGGTCGAGCGCTGGCTCGCCGCCGCCGAGGGGCACATCGACCCGGCCGACGCCGCTTACCTGGAGGAGCGGCGCGACGCCTTCACCGAACGGCTCAGGGCGCTGGACCCGCCGCTCGCGCCCGGCCCCGTGCACGGCGACGCCCTGCTGCGCAACGTGCACGTGGGGCCGGACGGCCCGGTCCTGGTGGACCTGGAGACCTTCGCCGACGACATGCGCGAGCACGACCTCGTCGTCATGTGGCTGATGCGGGACCGGTACGGAATGCCGGCCGAGGAGTACCGGGCCTTCACCGCCGTCTACGGGTGGGACGTGGCCCAGTGGGAGGGGGCGGCGGTGCTGCGCGGGGCGCGGGAGACCGCGAGCGCGGCGTGGGTCGCCCAGCACGCCCCGGGCCGCCCGCAGGCCCGCACGGAGTTCGAACGGCGCGTCGCTTCACTGAGGGACGGGGACCCCTCGGTCCGCTGGCGCCCCTTCTAGCCTCTTCACCCTCAGTCGCCACGGGACGGGCGCGCCGGAACGGCTCCGGACGGCCGGGGCGCGCTCGGATGAGCGGCATCCCTGGGAATTGGCCGGATCCGGTAGCCGTGACCGAAGAATGTTGACATTCCAACATGGGAAGATCGATCCTGTCCGGCGAAGGATTCCGCTCACGTGGGGTGATCAACGGGGCGTCGCCAACCGCGCGAGACAGGGGAGGGGCCCAGCGGTCGCGCGCCTCGAAACACGTGTCCCGACCCGCTCCGGAACGTGTCCCGGGTGTTCGCCACCTGGCAGGCGATCCGTCCACACCCGGTGGGACCGGCCGGAGCGGCGCGGTCCGGGCCCCGGGCGCACCCGGTGTGCGACCGGGCCCCGGACCCGCGTGGGCCCGCCGGGCCGGACGCTTCTTGCTACCGTGCGGTGTGTCGTCCGAGATGTCGCCGGATCCCCGCGCGGCAGCCGCCCCGAGCCGGAGAGTCCCCCATGCCCCTCCCGTCCTCCTCCCCTCTGACCCGCGCCGCGTCGGCCGCCGGCGCGCTCACCGCCGCCGGTGTGCTGCTGGCGGGCTGCAGCGGGTCCGTCGACTTCGGCGGCGAGGTCGGCGAGCTGGAGCTGCCCGACCTGGGCGAGGTGGTCCCCTCGGCCTCCCCGTCGGCGGACGCCGAGGGCGCCGAGGCACCCGGCGGCCGCCGAGGGCGCCGAGGCCCCCGCCCTTCCCGCGAGCTGCGCCGAGGCGGGCGCCGCCGAGCTGGTCGGGGGCAGCGTCCCGGCCGGGGCACAGCTGGAGGAGGAGACCGGCGCGGTCGAGGGCGTCGAGGACAGCGAGCGGCTCGGCTGCGTGTGGTCGGGGCAGGGCGAGTCGGTCGCCGTGGTGTACGCGGTCAACGTCGACACCACCGACCTGGCGCAGGTGGTGCAGGTCTCCGCGGGGCAGGAGGAGGCCAACTGGGAGGTCGACGTGGACGTCTACGGCGACACCTACCACTCCGAGGACGCCGACGCCGTCGGCGGCGAGCTGGAGTACATGGCCACCGCCGGCGACACCACCCGGTACGTCTTCCTCACCCTGCCGGGCGACGTCCACGTGGCCGCCGCGGCGACCGGCGGCGACCTGGAACAGCAGGACCTGGAGCAGATCGCCCTGGAGGCGGGCCAGCGGATGCAGGGGAACTGAGGAGGCGGTCGGCAGCCCGTCGCCGGCCCGGCACGTCTCCGGGAAGGATCCGCCGGACACGCCTTACCGAGGTGTCCGGGAGTCGCTGGGAGGCCGCCCGCAAGGCCAGCGGCTCACCGGTATGCATCGATAGTGCTGGGATCACCACTGTCGGCGGCCTGACGCGGTGAAACCACCACTACCGATCACCGGCACGCTCCGTCGGGACCGCCGCCCGCGCGCCGGACTCCTCCTCACGTCTTCGGGCCGGGACACCGCGGTGTCCCGGCCCGAAAACGACGTCGGCGGAGAGCCGGCAGAGAACGGCGAAGGCCTCAGCCCTCCACCGGTACGTCCTCCAGCACGCCGAAGGGTCCGGCGCGCAGGTCCAGTTCCTCGACGTCCTTGCCGGGAGCCGGGAACACGGCGACCAGCTGGTAGGTGTTGCCGGGCTGGAGCCGGTGCACCTCCTCGGCGAAGCCGTCGTAGACACCGTCGCCGAAGTTCATCTGCGCCACGTACCGCACCAGCCCCGTCTCGGGCTCCAGAAGCTGGAAGCCGCCCAGAGAGCCCTTGCTGAACTGCTCGGGCCCGCCGGCGACCTTCTGGTCCAGGCCGCCCATGTCCGGAGTGAGGGCCTCGTCGGTGGTGTTGGTCAGCTCCACCGTGCCGATCACGTAGGCGCCGTCCCGCACCAGCGGGTACACGTCCAGCGTCACGCCGTCCTTCTCGGTGCTCGCGGCCGCGCCGCCCGGGTCGTCGCTGAACGGGGCGGGCCAGTTCACGTGGCGGTCGGCCACGCCCAGGCCGCCGTCGACCGCCTGGTCCTCCTCCTCGACGTCCTCCTCGTCGGCGGTGGTGACGGTGTAGGAGAACTCCACCCGGCGGTTGCGGGCGCGCGCCTGCTCGTCGTCGGGACCGCCCTCACGGGCGATCGGCTCCTTGCTGCCGCGCCCCTCCACCTCGTAGGTGTAGTCCCCGTCGATCTCCTCCTGCAACAGGTCCCGGACGGTCTCCGCGCGCTTCTCCGACAGGGTCTGGTTGTAGGCGTCTGTGCCCTTGCCGTCGGTGTGGCCGATCACGGTGATGGCGGGGTCGTCCGGGTCGACGTTGGCGGCCAGCGACGCGGCGGCCTGCCGCACGACGTCCTCGGCCTCGGCCGTCAGCTCGTACTCGTCGAACTCGAACATGACGTCGGAGTGCAGCGAGATGGTCTCGGTGTCGCCGTCACGGGTGGTCGAGGCGATCTCCGAGTCCACGAAGCTCTCCACCTCGCCCTCCTCGGCGGTGGCGTCCTCCCCGGGGCGGCGGTTCTCGAAGACCAGGTCCTCGCCGGCGGGCGGCGGATCGTCGACGGTCAGGTGGTCCGGCCCGTTGGGGTCCTCCGGGTCGGCCCGCTCCTCCTCGACGTCCTGGACGGGGATGCCGGTCATCGCCCCCAGGCCGCTGCCGACGAACGTCACCTGCCGGACCTCGTCGGGGAGGCGGGGGAAGTAGCGCCGGTACTCGTTGGTGACGCCGTCGTGCACCGGGTACAGGCCGTCCCCGTTGGGGCTGACCGACCCGTACTTGAGACCGTCGGCGTCGAAGTACTGGCGCCAGGCCCGCCCGGTGACCGTGTCGACGAGCGTGTGGGGCATGCTCAGGTTGCGGTTCGCACCGTTGAAGCCATCGGGGTAGGAGATCTCGTAGTGCATCACCGTGTAGTCGTCGGTGCGTTCCAGACCGGTGATGGAGAAGCGCATCTCGTTGTCCTGCCCGGTGTCCTGGAAGATGCGCCCTTCCTTGGTGTAGGGGAACTCCTCCGTGACCTCCGGCGGGCCGCCTCCGAACCAGTCGGACCAGTCGCCGCTGCAACCGCTCAACAGGAGAGCGCCCGACACCGCCAGCGCCACCGCAGAGAGGGCCCGTTTCCGCGCCATGCGGGTGAACTCCGATCGTTTGAGGGGGACGTGTCGGTCAACATCCTGGGGCACACGGGCGCGTCGGCGCGAAACGGGGCCTCCCGGGTCCGCTCGGTCCGGCCCCGCGCCGCTTCGTCTCCGTGCCGTTCCTGTGCGGCCCCTGTGCCGCCTCCGCGTCGCACCGCGCCGCCTTGACCCGCAGCCGGGCCGCGGCCGACCCCGCATTGACCTGCCACGGGTAGACCCGGTGGGGACGCGCCCGCTCCCGGCCCCGGCGGCCGGCGGGCGGAACCGCCGACCGCGAGGAGAGCCCATGCCCAGCGCCCCCGGGCGCCCCCGGCCGCAGCCGGTGCTGGCGCCGCTGACCCGCTCCGCGATCTTCCTGACCGCGGTCGTCCCGCCCGGCGGCGAGGACGGCGCGCGCGAGGTGCTGGGGTCGCTGGAGGCGCTGCAGCGGTCCGTGGGCTTCCGCAACCTGAACAGCGGGCTGGCCTGCGTGGCCGGGATCGGGTCGGCGGCGTGGGACCGGCTCTTCACCGGGCCGCGCCCGGCGGGCCTGCACCCGTTCCGGGAGCTGGACGGCGGGGTGCACCGCGCCCCGTCCACCCCCGGCGACCTGCTCTTCCACATCCGCGCGGGGCAGATGGACGTCTGCTTCGAACTGGCCCTGCAGATCACCGCGGCCGCGGGGCCGGCGCTGCGCATCGTCGATGAGGTGCACGGGTTCCGCTACTTCGACGAGCGCGACCTGCTGGGGTTCGTCGACGGCACGGAGAACCCCACCGACACCGAGGCCGAGGACTCGGTGCGCATCGGCGACGAGGACCCGGCCTTCGCCGGCGGCAGCTACGTGATCATTCAGAAGTACCTCCACGACATGGCGGCCTGGCAGGCGCTGACGACCGAGCGGCAGGAGGCGGTCATCGGCCGCACCAAGCTCACCGACATCGAGATGGACGACGACGCCAAGCCCGCGGACTCGCACGTCGCGCTGAACACCATCACGGACCCGGACGGCACCGAGCGCAAGATCGTCCGGCACAACATGCCGTTCGGCCGGGTGGGGGAGGAGGAGTTCGGTACCTACTTCATCGGCTACTCCTCCACGCCGGATGTGACCGAGCGGATGCTGGAGAACATGTTCATCGGGGATCCGCCGGGCACGTACGACCGGATCCTCGACTTCTCCACGGCGCTCACCGGAGGGCTGTTCCACGTCCCCACGCTCGACTTCCTCGACGACATGCCGGACGCGCCCCGGGACGGGTCCGGCAGCGGGTCCCTGGGGATCGGCGGCCTGCGAGGCCTCTGAGGCCCTGAGGAGCGCGCAGGGCCGCGCACACAGGACCCGCTCTGACCCGGACGACGCAGACGACGGAGAGGAGGCCCGAATGGGCACGCGAGACAACCTCCACCGGTGGTTGGCGCCGGTCTCCGGCGCCGCATGGGCCGACCTGGAGGAGGAGGCTCGCCGGACCTTCCGGCGCCATGCGGCCGCCCGCAAGGTGGTCGACGTGCCCGACCCGGTCGGGTCGGACCTGGCATCGGTGGGCACTGGGCGGTCCTATCCCGCGGCTCCCCCGGGCGAGGACGTCCTCGCCCGTGTGCGGGAGTCCGTGCCGTTGGTCGAGTTGGAGATCACTTTCGTGCTGAGCCGCGAAGAGATCGACGCCGTGGAGCGCGGGGCGAAGGACGCCGACTGGCAGCCGGTGAAGGACGCGGTGAAGAGCATGGCGCTGGCCGAGGACACCGCGGTCTTCCACGGCTACGAGGCGGCAGGGTTCACCGGCATCGCCTCCGGCTCCTCCAACGCCGCGGTGCCGCTGCCGGAGTCGGTGCGCGAGTACCCCGACGCCGTCGGGCGGGCCCTGCGCCTGCTGCGCGAACAGGGCGTCGACGGGCCCTATGCCCTGCTGTTGGACGCCGACGCCTATACGGCGGTGTCCGACACGAGCATCCACGGCTACCCGGTGAGGGACCACCTGAAGGAGCTCGTGGACGGCGGAATCGTGTGGGCGCCGTCGCTCTCCGGCGGCCTCGTGCTGTCGCTGCGGGGCGGCGACTTCGAGCTGCGCCTGGGGGAGGACCTGTCCATCGGGTACCTGGACCACGACGCCACCCAGGTCCGCCTCTACCTGCGCGAGACCCTGGCGTTCCTGCTCTACGCGGCCGAGGCCGCGGTGCCGCTCCCGGCATAGCGGGCGTCCGCGGCGCGGGTGCCGATTTCGGTCACCCGCCCCACGGAAAGAGCGGAACCGATAAAGTCGTCTGAGGGTTCCGTTGGAAATGTCTCCACGTCGATTCGTCGATTTGTCGACATTTCCGCGCCGACGGGGAATCCGGGGACGGGGAAACCGCGGAACGGGGCGGCTCCACGGACCCGGCCGGACTCCGGGGGCGAATCCCGGCTCAGGGCCGGACCTCCTCGATCGCCGTCTCGGTCGCCTTCCGCTCGTGCTCTTCGAGGTCGATCGGTCGGTGCAGCATGGCGGCACCGGTATCGGCGCGGAGTCGGGCCCCCTGCTCCTCGGCCGCGGCCCGCAGGCCGCCGACCACCGAGAGCAGCATGGAGATCCCCTCCACCGCGGAACCGCCGTCCTGGTGCTTGGTGAAGCGCTCGGAGAGGCGGTCGAACCCCGCGCAGAGGTCGGGGGCGGGGACCTCCACCGCGCCGTCGCAGCGATCGAGCTGCTCGCCGGACCGGTCCTGCCACAGGTCCCACCGCCAGGAGGGCCAGAGCGCGGCGGACATGGCCGGTTCGCCGAGCAGGTCCGGGTACGAGGTCCAGACGCCGGCCCGGCGCGCGTCCGCGTCCAGGTGGACGCCGGCGACGGGGGGCCGCGGCAGGCGGGTGCGGGGGGTCCAGGAGGCGAGGTACTCGAACACGCGCTCCGCCCCGTTCTCCGCGATGATCGCCGGCGTGCCGTCCACGTCATAGGCGCTGACGCGGCCCTCCTGCCGAACGGTGAGCAGGACGGAACCCCATGGCTCGTCCGGGTCCGCCTCCCCGAGGCCGATCGGGCCGAGCGGCAGTTCCCGGGGGAGCAGGGAGCCGGGAGGGTACGCCTCGGGGCTCAGGCGCATCTGAGGGAAGGCCGCGTGGAAGTCCTCGGGGGTGCGCAGGTCGTCGGCCACGGGCATGGCGCGCGGCGCCCGGATCGCGGCGGGGTCCGTGCCGAGGCGGGCCACCACGTCCATCAGGCCGTTGTAGGCCCACTCCACCGTCCAGCCGGGCCAGGTGCGGCGCAGAGCCATGAGGGCGGCCGTGCGGACCGCGGGGTCGCCGTCGCAGTGGCCGAACCAGAGCAGTGTGCGGGTGTCCAGGTCGAACAGGGCGGCCCCGTCGCACATCTCGGCGTCCGTCCAGGCCTCGACGGGATGCTGCGCCCGGGCGAACCGGAGGGCGCTTCCGGGGCCGGGGAGAAGGTCCAGGTCGATTTCGTGTGCGCCCCACTGGGAGTAGAGGTTCCGGTGGCGGCCGTCTTCGATGATCACGTAATGCGCTCGGCTTCCCATGGCGGGAGAGTAGCCGCGCGGTCGGCGCATCCGCAGGCGGATGCGCGAGAAACGGGCGGGAGGAAAACGGTGTTTCGTCCGCTATCCGGGAAAACCGGTACAACGTCCCGTCATTCTCCGTTCGCGTTGACGCGGCATGTGCGCTCCGAGCAGGGTTGACCGCAGAGGGGAGTCTCCTGACCCGTAGAGAGCGGAGCCGGGCCCATGGCGCAGCCCTATGTCGTCCCCGATCTGTACCGCCCGTATCCGGCGCGATTGAACGTCAATATCCAAGCGGCCCGCGCCTGTGGAAGAGAGTGGGCCAAAGGGGTGGGCATGCTCGCCGGTCAGAGGGGGCGGGCAGGGGCGGCGTGGTCGGAGGAGGAATTCGACTCCATGGACACCGGCCTCCTGGGTGCCTATGCGCATCCCGACGCATCGGCTTCGGAGCTCGAATTGCTCACCCAGTGGTACACGTGGCTGTTCTTCACGGCCGACCGATTCCGCCGCGATCTCCGGGACGGCCGGCAAGGTCGGTACGGCCTGCACGGTCGGCACGGTCGGTACTGCGCCGCGGAGCGTGCCGAACGCCTGGCGCGGTTCCTCGACGGGAAGGCACCGCCTGCCGACTGTCCGCGTTCCGCCTCTGAGGCCGGGCTCGCCGATCTCTGGCCGCGCACGGAGGCGACCGCCCCGGAACACCTGCTCGACGGCTTCGCCGCGGCGACGCGCGCGCTCATCGTCTCCGAGTCCGGCCTGCAAGGGATGCCGGGCGTATCGGCTCCCCACCCATTGCGGCTGTTCTCCCGGCGGAGGGAATCGGGCGCGGCGGTATGGGCGATGCAGCTGGTCGCTGTCACCTGCCCTGAGGCGCCGCCCGGCCGGGTGCTGAGGACGCGGCGGTTCGCCTCCCTGCGCGCATGCTTCTCGGACGCGGCGCACCTGGTGAACGACCTCTACTCCTATCGCAGGGAGACCGAGGACGAGGGGGCGCTGGACAACGCCGTGTCGGCGCTGGAGTACGCTCTCGGCGTCCCGCCGCAGGAGGCGGCCGAGCGGGTGAACGGGCTGCGCACCGCGAGGATGCGGCGCTTCGAGGAGATGTCGGCGTCCGAAGCGCCGGCCTGGCTGGCCGACCACGACCTGGCCCCGAGGGAGTGCGCGGCGATCGCGGACTACCTCAGGGGGCTGCAGGACTGGCAGGCCGGGATCGTCGAGTGGCACCAGAGGTCGGGCCGGTACCGCGCATCGATGAGGCAGGCGAGGCGGACGGGGCAGGGGGCGGCCGTCCTCCCCCTCCGCCCTGCCGCCCCTTCAGCCGCCCGGCCGCCGACCTTTCCCCCGTCCTCTCTCGGCCACCCGTTCCGGCTCCCGCCCTTCGAACTGCCGTGGACGCACCGGATCAATCCGCACGTCGACTCCGCACGGAAGAGGGCCCGCCGATGGGCGCGCGGGGTCGGCCTCATCTCCACGAGCACGGACGCGCCGACCGCACCCGTCTGGACCGAGCACACCTTCACCGCAGACGATGTCCCACTCCTCACCGCCCTGACGCTTCCCGACGCGACCGAGGAGCGGCTGTGCCAGGCGGCGCTCTGGAACGTCTGCCTCATGGCCGTCGACGACCATTTCGCGTCGGCCACCGGACCGGTTCTGAACGACGAGGGGGAGCTCGCCGCCGCACGCGCGTTCGTCAGCCGCCTGCCCGCCCTCATGCCCCTCACAGACGTGCCCTGCGCGTCTCGCGTGCCTGCTCCGCCCCGCAACCGTCGCGACCGGATCGAAGCCGCCGTTGCCGACCTGTGGCGCACGACCTCCCCCGACATGCCGGAGGGCCTGCGGAGACGGTTCCGCTCCGGCGTCGTCGCCTTCGCCCGATCCCACCTGTGGGAGCTGGACGACATGATCCGGGTACGGACGCTCGATCCCGTCGACCACCTCGAAACGCGCCGCACGACGTCCAGGGCGGACCTGTCCATCGCCCTGATGCTGCACGCCTCCGCTGAGGGGCCCCACTCCTCAGGCCTCCAGGCCCTGCTCGGATCGGCCCTTCTCCACCCCTTGCACGCGGCGTTCGCCGACACGGTGGGGATCCGCAACGACGTCCACTCCTACCGCAAGGAGACCGAAGAGGAGGACGGGGCCGCCAACGGGGTGGTGGCGATCCGCCGATTCCTCGACTGCACGGTGCAGGAGGCGGTCGACCTGGCCTACGCCCTGTTCACCGAGCGCGTGGCCGACTTCCGCAGCGCGGAGGCCGACCTGCCGTCGGCCCTCGACCGGACGTCCCTCGACGCCCCGACCCGAGAGGCCGTCCACAGGCATGTGGAAGCCCTGAAGACCTGGATGGCCGGCGACAACGAGTGGTACCGCAGGACCCACCGGTACACCCGCCCCAGGAGGCGCCCGTACCTCCTCCTCGAACCCCACCCCCTCCACCCATCGAGGAGCCCCGTCGACGCCTCCTACCGCCGCCCGCTGACGCTTTAGCCGTGCTGCCTCGAAGGACGCCGGGAGGACTCATCTGTCGCCCGTGCGGAACGGCGCCCGTAAACCCGGCGCAGGGTGGTGTTCAGCTCCCACGGCCGGGACGAAGTCCTCGGCGAAACCGAGAGGCGGTACGGGCACGGGATACGGGACACTTCGCCGTGTGATCGTGATGCAGCCCGTCTTGGAGATGTACACGCCTGACGGCTTCGACCTCTGGCCGATCGCCGAGATCGAGCCGTTCGACTTCCTGCCCCTCAGTGGTGAGCTCTCACCGGCCGAGGTCGGGGCGGCCATGATGCGCATCGCCGACTACAACGACATCGACCCCGACGGCGATCGGCTGCCTCAACCGACCGCCGCACTCGACTCGTTCCTCCGCGGATTGCTGACGTGCGACGACCTCATCGCGCCCGGCGGCCTGCGGGCCACCGACCACTCGACAGGCGTCACCTTCCTGCCCGATTGCTGTGATGGCCTGGAGGAGTGGCGCGACTGGCACCGCCTCGTCGAGGACGGCGGCCTGCTCGGATTCGGCCACCCCCCGGTATCACCGACCGCAGAGCGCTTCGGCGACACGGTCCGGCTCACCGTCAACGCCGAGCAGAGTGGCAGTCCGGTGATCGAGCTGCGCGTGACCGAGCTCCGCCACCTGCTCACCGGTGTCGAGCGTGACCTGGCCGACTTCCTCACGCGGGCGGCCGATTGGTCGTCCAGGCACCTGCCCGGCCACTGCGCTCCCGTCACGGCCGCCCTCGCCCGCCTTGTCGACCTTCCCGTTCCGCCCATGCCGCCGAAGCCGTAGGACGGCACGGGCGCGGCCTCCGCTCCGGCCAATGGTCCGGCGCGAGTCGGCGTCGTGTGACCGGCCGCCGACCCCGGACTCAGTGCTCGGCTCCCGGTTCCGCCTTGGCGAGGCACTTCCTTACCCAGGCGACGTCGTCGTCCGTGAGGCCGGGGTCCTCCGCTAGAGCGCCGAGCCGTTCCAGCAGCACAGTGTCGCCCGTGGCGCCGGCGTGCTGGGCGAGGGTGTTCACGGCCACCGCCCATGCCTGGCGTTCTGGGTCCCAGTCGGAGGCCTCGGCGCCTTCGGAGATCCGGATCAGGTCGGGCACGATCCCAGGGAGCCCGCCGTGCCTTCTGAGCGCCCTGATGAGCAGGATGGCCCGGCCCGGGCTGCGTGTCTCCCGCAGCGAACGGCTCAGCTCGGCAAGCCGTTCAGGTGCCCGAGGCGACCGGGCGATGGCGTTGATCAGCTCGCCGGCCGCCTCGTCCGGGATGTCGTGGCGATCGATGGCCGCGAACGCACTGCGGAGGTCGTCGTCGGTGGCCTGGGCGCTCCTCACCAGTTCGGCGAGAGCAGCGGGCGAAGGGGGGCCGTGCTCAGGCGCCCCGTTCTCGGCTGAGCTGGAGGAACTCATCGAGCGATCCCTTTCACGGGCGAATCCGTGCTGGTGGCAGAGGTGGTGACACGGCTTGCGGGTGCTGCGCAGGCGACGCGGAGCGCGAACCGGGACGGTGATCGCTCCCCGCGACCGGTACCGGCCATTCGCGCCGCCCTGTGCGGACGTCCGTCGCCCCGTCCCAGGGAGGCGCCTCTCCAGGCGCGCAGCAGTGCCCCTCCCCGGTTCCCGGCCACGTCGACGGTTCGGGATGGATGGGACGGATAGGCGATAAGGCGGAAATAGAGGGCTTTGTAGTGTGTCGTATGGAAAGCGCAACCGTCGCAACGGGCATGTCTTACTGTAGGTTGCGAGCGTTCACGGTGAGTGTTGAGTCGGGGGTCCCGATGGGGAAGGCGAGCACATGCTCCTGAGTTTTCGAGTCGCCAACCACCGCTCACTCCGGGAGGAGCAGCAGCTGCTGCTGGTCCCCGCCGACCGTGAGGACGCACAAGAGACCGATGCGCCCGAGGCGCTGCCCGTCGCGGGGCTTTTCGGACCCAATGCCTCGGGTAAGAGCAACGTGCTCGGCGCCCTGGGGTTCATGCGCCGACTGGTCCGGTTCTCCATGGAGATGGGAGAGCCGGAAAGCGGGATCGAACGTGACCCCTTCGCGCTGAGTCCCCAAAGCCAGGAAGAGCCTTCCCACTTCGCGGTCGACCTGCTCCTCGCCCGGACGCGGTACACCTACGGCTTCACGATCGACGACACGCGCGTCGTGGAGGAGTGGCTGTACCGCTACTCGGACGGCGGCGACCCGACGATCCTGTTCGAACGGGACGAAGACGGTTTCTCCTTCGACCCGTCCCTCCCGGACTCGGTGCGGCAGGTACAGGAGATCACCGATGTGAACACGCTCTTCCTCACGGTGGCCGCCCGTGCGCGCCTGAAGGTCTTCCGTCCGGTCTACAACTGGTTCATGCGATGCCGCCACTGGCGGGGGCGCCGGGACCGCGTACTCGACCGCGACCGCCGGTTGCTCATGCGCCGCATCGCCGAACCGGGGGTCCTTTCCCGTCTTCAGGAACTCATCCGCGCCGCCGACACCGGGATCGAGTCGGTCGAGCTCGAATACGAGCAGCTGAGCCTGGACATGGACGTGTCCCGAAAGGACCCGTGGGACAGCGACGTCCCGGATCCGCGGGCGTCCGCCGGCCGTGCCCGGCGCCGGCCCAGGCAGGCCGCCGAGGACGAGGCCACCCTGCTCTTCCACCACCGGACCGGTGAGGAGGGATCGCAGCCACTGACCGTCGACCAGCAGTCCGACGGCACCTGGGTCCTGCTGAGCCTCGGCGTCGAAGTCCTCGACGCCTTCCGGCACGGGTCCCTCCTCGTCGTCGACGAGCTCGACTCGCATCTGCACCCGCACCTGTCCGCCAAGCTCATCGAGCTGTTCAAGGACCCCGACGTCAACCGGCGCGGGGCGCAGCTCGTGTTCTCCAGCCATGACACCGCCCTCCTGGGCTGGATCAGGGGCGGAGAGGTGCTGGAGCGCGACGAGGTCTGGTTCGTGGAGAAGGACAAGGAAGGGGCCACGCAGCTCTACTCCTTGAGCGATTTCGGCGACGAGGGCGAGAACCCGGCGCTCGCCTATCTCACAGGGCGGTACGGTGCAGTCCCCGAGGTCACCGAGGGACCGGTGGCCGCGCCGCTCCACCCCCCCGAGGAGAAGGATGGCCCCTCGAAGGACGGCCGCGAATAGGCCGACGACGTTCTCCCATCGGACCTCCCTGCGGCGGCGGGGCGGACATCAGACGCAGCGGCGCCGGATTCTCGTCGTGTGCGAAGGGGATACCGAGCACGCGTACTTCACCGGGCTCCGGGAGAGCGACAAGCAGGAGATCCACCCCTTCCTTCCCGAGAAGTCGAAGCGGCCGCAGCGGCGGAAGGTCGTCGAACACGCCGTCAAGGCGAAGTCGCGTGCCGAGTACTCGCAGGTGTGGGCGGTCTTCGACGCCGACGGCGAAGACGTTCGCCCGCTCTGTGCACAAGCCGAGGCCGGCGGAGTGGGGCCCGCCGTCTCGAACCCGACGTTCGAGGTCTGGCTCCTCCTCCACCACCAGGACGGTGTGTCCGGGCGCTCGGCCCAGGCCGTCGGCCGGGAGCTGAAGAAAGCGGTCCCGCACTGGAGAAAGGGGAAGTGGACCCGGTTCGACCACTTCTCCCCGGGCCTGGAGAAGGCGTGCGCGAAGGCGAAGGAGTATCCGCCTTACGGAAACCCTTCCTCCACCGTGTGGAAGCTGATGAGGGAGCTGGGAATCGGGGAGTGAGTCCGCGGTCCGGCGCGTGGGCGTGGGCCCGCTGCACCGCGTCCGGTCCGCCGCGCCCGATCCGCCGTGCCCGCAGGATTCCTCCTTACACTGGGCATCCGGACGTCGGATTCACGGGCCACTCCGCGCATGTTCAGGGGCCGCCCCTGCGCATGCCCGGCCCAATCCCCCAGATCGGCCAGATTGGCAGGTGCCCCGTGGAAGATCTCACCCCCGCCGACCCGCGCCGGATCGGCGGCATCGACCTGCACGGACGACTCGGGCGCGGGGGCATGGGGCAGGTCTACCTCGGCACCACCGAGGACGGCGAGCGCGTGGCGGTCAAGAGGCTCCTCGAAACCCATGCCGACCGCGACGACCTGCGTGTCCGCTTCGACCGCGAGATCGCCGCGATGCGGATGGTTCAGGGGCCCGGAACCGCCGCCCTGCTGGACGCCGCCTCTCCTGACGACGACGATCCCTGGCTGGCCATGGAGTTCGTTCCGGGGCTGCCGCTCAAGGACCACGTCCAGCGGCACGGCACCCTCAACGCGTCCTCCGGAATCGCCCTCGCACTCGTGCTCGCCGACGCCCTCGCCGAGATCCACGCCGCCGGCATGCTCCACCGGGACCTGAAGCCGAGCAATGTGCTGATGGGCCCCGAGGGCCCGCGCGTCATCGACTTTGGCCTCGTCGCCCTCGGTGCCCCCGGTGGCGAGTACACCGCCACCAACGCCCAGCTCGGCACCCCGGTGTGCATGGCCCCTGAGCAGGCGGGCACTCCGGACAAGGTCACGGCCGCCGCCGACGTCCACGGGCTCGGGGCCACCGTGCTCTTCGCGCTCACCGGCCACTACCCCTACAAGGGGTCCACCATGCCGGAGCTGGTCGGCGCCCTCACCAACCCCGCCGTGAGCCCCGACCTCGACGGGGTCCCCGACGACGTCAAGCACCAGATCGGCCGCATGCTCGCCCACGACCCGGCCGACCGGCCCACGCTGGACCGGATCCGTCCCGAACTCGTCGAGCGCCTGGCCGGATACGGCCAGTCACCCGCCGCCGCACGGGTCGACCTGGCCCGCCGCACCTACACACCGCAGGCCGACGACCTCGACGACCGCCCCCTCGCCCGACGTCCGCGCAGGTCGAGACGGTCGGCTCCGCAGGTGTCGCTCTCCGCCGAGCTCCCGGTCGTCCGCAGGACCGCCGAGCGGCTGCGCCGCGCCTACGCGTGAATCCGGGTGACCGGGTCAACCGGTCACGGCCACTGGCAGTCTTGTTACCGGAGGCGGTCTGCGGTGGCCGCCGTGCGCTCGTCATCGTGCGCCGGTGCCGCCGGACCCCCACCCTGAGGTCGGCCCGCTCCGGGCGCCGTTCCGCGACCGCCGTGTCGCGTGCGTGGGCCCCGGGCACGACCAGGACACACCGCTGGGACGAGCAGGACGAGAGGGAGCGGAATGGCGGACGGCACGGGCACCACAGCGGAGTCGACCCCGTTCGCGCCCGGCGCGCGGATCGAGGTCCGCGACGCCGAGTGGATGGTGCGCACGTGCGTCCCCGCGGACGCCCCCGAGGACGGCTACATCGTCCGGGCGGTCGGCGTCTCGGAGTTCGTCCGCGGCGAGGACGCCGTCTTCTTCACCGGCCTCGAAGAGCGCGCGGGCGGCGCCGTCCGCCAACTGCGCCCGGAGGAGACCGAGCTCGTCACCGACCCGTCCCCCCGCTTCGCCCGCAGCCGGCTGTACCTGGAGTCGGTGCTGCGCCGCACGCCCCTCCCGCAGTCGGAGCGCGGTCTGGCGATGACCGGCAAGTTCCTGCTGGACGACCACGTCTACCAGCAGCGACCCGCCGAGCTCGCCCTCAAGGGCCTGCGGCCGCGCATCCTCCTGGCCGACGTGGTCGGGCTCGGCAAGACCCTGGAGATCGGGCTGATCCTGGCCGAGCTGATCCGGCGCGGCCGCGGCGACCGCATCCTGGTCGTCACGCCGCAGCAGGTGCTGGAGCAGTTCCAGCAGGAGCTGTGGACCCGGTTCGCGATTCCGCTGGTCCGTCTGGACTCGGTGGGCCTGGAGCGGATCCAGCGTGAAATCCCCGCAGGCCGCAACCCCTTCCTCTACTTCAAGCGCGCGATCATCTCCGTGGACACCCTGAAGAACCAGGGCAAGTACGGCCAGCACCTGCGCAACATGCACTGGGACGCGGTCGTCATCGACGAGTCCCACAACCTGATCAACGAGGGGAACCTGCGCAACGAGCTGGCCAAGCTGCTGGCCGCGCGCACCGATGCGCTCCTCCTGGCGAGCGCGACCCCGCACAACGGCAACGCCGAGTCCTTCGCCCAGCTCATCAGCCTGCTCGACCCGGCGGCGATCGCCGACCCCACCGAGTACGACGCCGCCGACATCGACCACCTCTACATCCGCCGCACCAAGGTCGACGACGAGGTGAAGGCGCAGATGGGCGACAAGTGGCCCGAGCGCGGCCCGTCGGAGTCGGTTTACTGCCCGGCCACCGAGGCCGAGGAGCGCATCTTCGCCGAGTTCGCCGGGACGTGGTTCGGCGGCCAGGCCCTCGACGGGGGCCCTGTCGTGGGCAACGACCGGCGGCTGTTCCCTTACACCCTGCTCAAGGCGTTCCTCTCCTCGCACAAGGCCCTCGCCTCCACGGTGGACAAGCGCCTCAAGACCCTCACCGACCGCGAGTCCGGGCAGGTGAAGGACCCCGCCAACGCGCGCGAGCACGAGGCGCTGGTGCGGCTGTCCGAGCTCACCGGCCAGATGGGCGACGACGACTCCGCGAAGCTCACCGCGCTGGTCGACCAGCTCAAGGAGATCGGGGTCGGCAAGGGCAGTGCGACCCGGGCGGTGGTCTTCTCCGAGTCGGTCCCCACGCTGGAGTGGCTGAGGAAGGTGGTGCCCGGGAAGCTCGGCCTCGCCGACAACCAGGCATCGCTCCTGCACGGCGGCATGTCCGACCAGGACCAGCAGAGGATCATCGAGGACTTCTCGCTCGCCGACTCCAAGGTGCGGATCTTCTTCACCGGCGACGTCGCCTCCGAGGGCGTCAACCTGCACCGCCAGTGCCACCACCTGGTCCACTACGACCTCCCGTGGAGCCTGATCCGCATCGAGCAGCGCAACGGCCGCATCGACCGCTACGGGCAGACGCAGCGCCCGCAGTTCAAGGCGCTGGTGGCGACCTCGCAGGTCGACGGCGCCATCGATGACACCAGGGTCGCCGAGAAGCTGCTCAAGCGGGAGGAGAAGGCCCACCGCAGCCTGGGCAGCGCCGAGGCCGTCACCGGCCTGTACTCCGCCAAGAAGGAGGAGGACCGGCTGATCCACGACCTCCTCAGCGGCAAGGAGGTGGAGGAGTCGCTCGCGGGCGCCGAGCACGACTTCATGGGCGACTTCTTCGGCGGCGGGATCGGCGTCCCCGAGGGCGCCGCCCCTCCCGGAACGGTGGAGGCCCCGCGCCTGTTCGACTCCACCGAGGCCTTCGTCCGCACCGCCCTGGACACCGTCTGCGCTGACCTGCCGGTGGACGACGACGGCGTGCTGCTGGCGTTCGAGCCGCCCAAGGACCTGGCGAACCGCCTCAACGCGCTGCCCGCCTCTTACCTGCGTACGCACAAGGTGAAGGAGCGGCTGCGGGTCACCTTCGACGCCGCCCTCGCCGACGCCAAGCGTGAAGAAGCGCGCAACACCAAGACGACCTGGCCGGAGATCGGCTTCGTCAGCGACCTGCACCCGGTGGTGGAGTGGCTGGTCGACAAGGTCCAGGTGCAGCTGCACCGCAGACAGGCCCCGGTGATCACCGCTGACATCGCCGCCCCGGCCGTGCTGGTGCAGGGCATGTGCTCCAATGAGCTGGGGCAGCCGACGGTGGTGCGTTGGATGGCCGTCACCGGCCTGCCGCACGAGCCGGGCGTGGATGACATGTTCGAGGTGCTGAAGCGCGCCGGCGTGGGGCCGGACATGAACAACACCGGCGGTGTGGACGACCTGGAGCCGCTGCGCAAACTGGTGGACCCGGCCGTCCGGGCGGCCCGTGAGCACCTGGAGGCGCACCGGGAGGCCCACGACGCACAGATCGCGGCGGACCTGGCCGAGCCCAAGCGCAAGCTGGAGAAATGGCGCCAGGAGAGCCTGGAGGGCCTGGAAGGGCTCGAAGGCTCGTCCCAGTGGCGCGCGCAGCGCAAGCGCGGCGAGGTGGAGAGCACTGTCGACGAGCAGCAGCGCCTGATGAAGAGCCTGACCACGGCCGGGGAGCCGCTGCTGCGCGTCCTCGCGGTCCTGGCCCCGCGCCCGTGATGGGGGCCGTGGAACGGGCGGCGGAGGCCGCCGGAGGAAGCGCTCCGGTCGGCTCTGCCGGTCCCGACGACACCGAACGCACTGACTCCACGTACTTCACCGGCCCCGCGGCGGCGCCCCCGCACCGCCTGCGGGGCCGGGACGACGCTTCAACGGACGACGCCGCTTGGGAAGGGGCATCGTGAGCTACGATTCGCTGGTCAACCGCGGCGACTACTTCTCCGCGCACTACCTGGCCGAGGTCCTGCCCAAGCGGCTCAAGGGCAAGGACGGCCAGTGGCGCGCCTGGGACGAGCGCGAGAAGCAGGAGCGCGAGCGCGTTGGCAAGGGGGGCCGGGCCGAGGCTGTCACGCCGCGCGCGGGCCTGCGCGCCCTGAAGACCCGCTACTTCGACGAGCGGTGGTACTTCGCGAACTACCTGGAGAACCGCCGCGAGGGCGTGGCCGCCCGCCCGGATGAGGCCGTCGCGCATGGCAAGCGCCTGCACGAGCTGCACCGCGAGGTACTGGACGCGCTCGGCTACAAGGTGCAGCCCGACCCGGTCGAGCGGACGATCGAACGGGAGAGCGCTGACGGCGACGAGCCCCTGCGCGTGCGCGTCGCCCACAGCGAGCCCACCATGGTCGCCATCGAGTGCGGTTGGGCGCCCGACGTCGACGCCGCGCTGGACCAGGAACAGGCGGGCCGACTGCTGGAGCCCGTGGAACTCGGGTCCCGGGAGACCCTAGAGACCGGCACCAAGCTCGCCTCGTGGCTGCTCAACACCGACCCGGACCTGCGGTACGTGCTGATCCTCGCCGGCGGCGTCGTCGTCCTCGCCGACCGGGCCGCCTGGGGCGAGGGGCGGTACCTGGCGGCCAGCCTGGACATCGCCCTGGGGCGCAGCGGCGGCAAGGACGACGCGGAGCTGGGCACCATCGCGTCCCTGTTCGGGGCGGAGACCCTGCTGCCGCCGGAGGAGGGCGGCGCCGAGGAGATGACGGCGCTGCTCGACGCCTCCCGCCAGCACGCCGTGGGGGTCTCGTCCGACCTTCGCGAGGGGCTGCGCGAGTCCGTCGAGATCATCGCGAACGAGGTGTTGGACCGCCTGCGCGAGCAGGGGGTCTCGCCGTCGCGGATCCCCGAGCCGGAGCGGGGCGCGGAGGACGTGCCCACCGACTTCGCCGGTGAGCTGGCGCGAGAGTCGCTGCGCTACCTGTACCGGATCCTGTTCCTGCTGTACGCGGAGGCCCGTCCCGAGCTGGGCGTGGTGCCCGCCGACGACGAGGCCTACGTGCAGGGCTACAGCATGGCGCGGCTGGGCGACCTGGTGGTGCACGACCTCGTGGGCGAGGAGTCGCGCCGGGGGACGCACCTGTACGAGTCGCTGGACCTGCTGTTCCGGATGGTCAACGAGGGGCACCGGCCGCGCGGGAGCGCGGCGGGCGAGGACCTTTCGGGCCTGTCGGAGGGGGAGGGCCTGCGCTTCGAGGCGCTGAGGGCCGACCTGTTCGACCCGGCGCGCACCCGCCTGATCGGGAACACGAAGCTGGCGCACCCGGACTTCGACCTGGACGACCCGGCCTCGCCGCGCCTGGACACGCGGCTGCGGAACGAGGCGCTGCACAAGGTGCTGCGGCTGCTCATGCTGGCGAAGGGGAAGCGCAAGGAGCGCGGCGGGTTCATCTCCTATGCGCAGCTCGGCATCAACCAGCTCGGCGCGGTGTACGAGGGCCTGATGTCGTACACGGGCTTCGTCGCCGAGGAGGAGCTGTACGAGGTCGCGAAGAACGGCGATCCGAAGGACGGCTCGTGGCTGGTGCCGGCGTCGGCGTTGGAGGAGTCGGACTACCCGGACGACGTGTGGGTGTACCGGCGGGACGAGGACGGCAAGAAGACCGACGAGCGGGTGCGGTACCGGCCGGGCGCGTTCGTGTACCGGCTGGCCGGGCGCGACCGGGAGACGAGCGCGTCGTACTACACGCCGGAGTCGCTGACCCGGACGACGGTGCAGCTGACCCTGCGCGAGCGCTTGGACCAGGACGGCGAGACGACGCCCGCGCGCGAGCTGCTGGACTGGACCATCTGTGAGCCGGCGCTGGGGTCGGGTGCGTTCCTCAACGAGGCCATCAACCAGGTGGCGGAGGAGTACCTGCGGCGGCGCCAGAAGGAAGTGGAGCAGGCCGGGGAGCAGGACCGGTACGAGCCGCTGACCCCGGAGAACTGGAAGGAGAAGCTCCAGGCGGTCAAGGCGTACATCGCCTTGCACAACAGCTATGGGGTGGACCTGAACACCACGGCGGTGGAGCTGGCCGAGGTGTCGTTGTGGCTGAACGTGATGCACCCGGGGATGCAGGCCCCGTGGTTCGGCCTGCACCTGCGGCGGGGCAACTCGCTGGTGGGGTGCGGGCGTCGGGCGTATGCGCCTGAGTGGTTGAAGAAGGCGGCGTGGCTTAAGGAGGCGCCGGAGGATCTGCACCTGGCGTCGGACGCGCTTCCGGACAAGTACGTCCACCACTTCCTGCTGCCTGCGTACGGGTGGGGAGCGGTCGCCGGGGAGCGGGAGGCGCGGAACCTCGCCCCGGAGGACACGAAGAAGCTGGCCGACTGGCGCAAGGCGATGCGCAAGGCGCCGTCGGCGACGAAGCCGCGAGGGCAGAAGCGGTCGCAGGTGCAGCGCTTGCAGGGGCTCGCTCGGAGGGTGGAGCACCTGTGGGAGCTGGTGGTGCGGCGGCTGGAGATCTCCGAGTGGGAGATCAGCCGGCGGGTCGACGTGTGGGGCGCCGACGACCTCCGCCATCCGGAGGACGCGGTGCCGAGGGAGAAGGTCCTGGAAGACCTGACCCAGAAGGGCACGCCGTACTGGCGGCTGAAGACGCTGATGGATGCGTGGTGTGCCCTGTGGTTCTGGCCGGTGGATCGGGCCGGGCTTCTGGACGGCAGCGATGAGGAGTACGAGCGCCTGAACCAGTCCCCGGACGTGAGCCAGCCGGGCGGGGATGGGTCGCTGTTCGGTGTCGGGCCGAAGGCGACGCCGCTGGCGGATCTGGACGACTGGCTGGAGTTCGCCGAGGCACTGGTGGGCACGGCCGAGGTACCGGAAGGGTCGTTGGTGGCCGAGTTCGGGTCACTGGCGGATTTGGATGCTTATGAGGATGAGCTGCCGCGTTGGACGGGGATGGGAGATGAGTACCGCCTGCCGGAGCGGTTCCCGTGGTTGAAGACGGTCGAGGAGATCGCGAAGAGGCAGGGATTCTTTCATTGGGACTTGCAGTTCGCGCACGTTTTTCTGCGGGGCGGATTCGATGTCCTAGTAGGTAACCCGCCTTGGGTGAGGCCTGACTGGGACGAAGATTCAGTCCTTGCTGAACATGACCCATGGTTCAAACTCTCTGAGAATGCCTCGTCTAAAAACAGAAGTAACAGAAAATTCCGCTTGCTTAGCAGGGCGCAAACGTTCACTTACTTCTTGGGTGAGCTTTCGCAGATATCGGGTGTAAGTGACTTCATTGCCAGCCGTGCAGTCTATTCTTTGCTGGCGGGGACTCGGCCGGATCTCTACCGGGCCTTTATGTGCACAATATGGAGGTCGCTCGGATGGCATGGGAGCGCCGGTCTAATTCACCCTGATTCGCATTTTGGGGGAAAGAAGGAAGCTACGCTCCGAAGTGCCGCATACAAGCGTTTGAGGGTGCATGCAGGGTTTATTAACGCCGCCAATTGGGCATTTCCTGATCTAAGTCGAACCCAAGAATTTGGGATTCACGTCTATGGTCCTCTGCGGAATAGGATTTCTTTTGAACATTTTAGTGAGCTATATAGCGCGGCAACCCTTATGGAGTCTCTTGCTCATAGTGGCAGCGGAGCGCTTCCTGGTATCAAATATAATGGAAAATGGGACACGCGGCCACATGCTGCGCGTCGGATTGTCGTTACTGCTGAAGTCCTAGAAGAGTGGCAAAGAATAGTGGGCGGGGTCGGCTCTCTGGTGGAAGACACCCCACTTCTTTACCCTGTGACGACTTCTGAAGCAAGAGCAATCGAGGCGCTGGCTGTGTACGGCGACCGTCTTGATCGTTCTTCTCCGCGTATTAGCTCGGGATTTAATGAAACAATCGCTAAAGATATCGGCATCATTCGAGCAAGTACTGGGCGGCCTACTCAACTGTCGTCTGTTATATTGCAGGGTCCTCACCTTGGCGTAGCAACTCCGATCGCAAAAGAGCCACCGTATTTTAAGAGCTCGGACCAGCCTCGGGACCTACGTGTATTGCCAGCGAATGCGATCCCTGCCACTAACTACCAACCGGGGGATAGTCACGATGCCTATATAGGGGCACAAGATCTATGGGGTGGGAGGCCTTATACGGAGTATTTCCGTGTCGCGTGGAGGGCGATGATCCCGTTTAATGGTGAGCGTTCCCTTTTTGCATCTATTATTCCCCCAGGGCCTGCCCATGTTCACGCTGTTCATTCTATGGCATTGTCTACGAACCTGGAAACGGCTGCCGTTGCAGGGTTTTGGGCATCGCTCCCCCTCGATTACTTCCTTCGCATTACTGGGCGTACGCATCTGCAATTTGCCGAAGCACACAACATGCCAAGTCCTTCTATTGGGCATCCGCTAGTTTCTTCATTGCTTATGCGAACTCTCCGCCTAAATTGCTTGACTGGTGCATATTCTCCTTTGTGGAATGAACTATATGACGCCAACTGGGGTAGAGAGTGCTGGGCGGTAGAATGGCCATTCTTGCCTTCATTGGGAGGGGTTGGTTCTGAGTGGAGCTATGCAACGCCCTTGCGGACGGAGTACGAGCGGCGAGCGGCATTGGTTGAACTTGATGCCCTTGTGGCGGTCTGGCTCGGTATGAGCGAAGAAGAACTGATTGCCGTGTACCGATCTCGGTACCCAGTACTCGCAGACTATGAGTCGCGGATCTGGTTCGATTCAAAGGGGCGGAGGATTGCCGCAAATCATAATGCCTACGGTTTCGGTCAGTCAAAGGAGGAATATATTCAACTAGAGAAGTATTTGGAGTCGCCGGAAAATGATTCAGTGCCTGAGGGGTATGAAGCGCCTTTTTACAGGGCGGACCGTGTAGGTGAATATCGCCAGGCACACGCCTACTTCTCGGAGAAGCTTCGGGCTGCCAGTGAGTGACCGGGCTGGTCATCTCGTGCTCCCCGTCGTCGTGGGGCTGCCGTGCCACACCGTGCCGAACACCGCGAGGGCTGCGTCGTAGAGCACCCCCGGCCGCTTAGCGTAGATGCACGGTGACCCCCGTCCATGCCTCCCCCGTTCATAGAAGGTCAGGTACGCGCCCTCATCCGTGGCGATGACTCTGAAAAGGTGCGGCAGCTCGTACCTCCGCAGTTCCACGCTGCTGCGCTCGCGGGCGATCGCGCCTACATACGCCGCGTTCGTGTGCACCTGTTCGGCGAGGATGTCGGTCTCCATCCCCGGGTCGCTGTCCCGCAGCTCCCGTGCGCGGCGGTCGAGCCACGAATCCGGGTGCGAGTCCGCTGTCGGCAGCAGGATGTGCGCGGACTCGAGGCCGTCTCCCACACCTGACCGCAGTGGGGCGAACGCCTCCCGCGTCAGTGCGTTCCCCCGGCCCGCGAGAACCTTCACCCACCGAGCCCGGCGCAGGTCCCGCGCAACGTCGGCTTCGGCGTCCTGCTGGCGCAGGTAGACCCGCCGAATTCCCAGACCCGTCCATCGGGAGACAACGGCCGTCAGCCAATCCCGAGCACGCACCGAGACCAGGCGCACGGCGACGAACACCAAGGCGCTCGCGGCAAGCGAGCTGGCCATCCCTGATACGAACGGCTCCATGGTCGCCCTCCTCTTCTCCTGTGGGGGCGGCCCGGCCGGGCCGCCCCCACAGGGACAGGTGCTTCAGCGCAGGTAAGGGATCAGCTCGCGGGCGACATAAGCCGCATTGCGGGCCGCGAGGGAGTGGTACGCGTCCCCCTTCTCCCGGTCGGCGCGGTCGGAGATCCCGCGGACCACCACCCACCCCGGGTTGCGCACCGGATCGACCGAGTTCTCCTGCCAGTACTGGCTCAGCCCGCCGGCCTCCATGTCGAGCGCGAGGATCTTGTCGTTGAAGCCGGTCAGGTACTTCCGGATCTCGCTCTCCTCATAGGCGACCACCGCTTCCCCCGAGCCGATCGGGGACGGGAACACCTGGAACTCGCGCCCCTCGAACCCGTCGGCCTGGCCGGGGATGGGGGCAGGTTCACCGTTCACCGTGAAGTAGGTATTCACGCCGTGACAGATCACGGCAGGCGCCTCACGCTCCTCGCCCCGGCGAATGGTGCCGCCTGCGGTCTCCTTGCGTGGTTCGTAATAGACTACCCGGGTGCCGGTCACGACGTCGCCGATGTCGGGCGCGTCGTCCCCCTGCCCGATGCCGCCGCCGATGCCCACCATCACCAGCACCTCCGGGTCGTAGTGGCGGCGCAGGTTCTCGCATGCACCCATGGCCGAACGCTGCCCCTGGGCGCTGGCCCGTGTGGCGACGACCGACATCGAACCGTCCCCGACCTTGACCTCGCCGGTGGCGAAGAAGAGCCCGCCGACCCGTCCGGGTTCCCAGTCCAGGCCGAGGACGTCGTTCACCGCACGTGCTTCCTCCGCCAGGATGGTGATGACCCCGATGTCCCAGCACTGACCGTAGGAGTCCTCCGATTCGGCGGCTTGCACTTCCATGGGAACCGACCCGTTGTTCACCACTGCTCCGCGCCCGATGGCGTTGTTCGACATGGTGTTGGTACCGCCGAAGTTGGCGATCCCCTCGACGTTGTACGTGCCGCTGTTCTTTCCGTCGTTCTTCATCTTCGGAGTCCTTCATCTAGGGGGAGCCGAGTGCGGTAGAGGAGGCCGTCACTGTGGAGCCACCTGTCCGGCCTGCTGGGCCTGCATGGTGTTGTTGGCCTGAGCCCCGAAGCCGATGGCGTTGTTGGCGAACTGGTTCATCCCGCCGACGTTGACGACGCTGGCGTTGATGATCTGCGTGACCCGCTCCTCGAAGTCGGCTGTGTCGACCTCATGGGCCACGAGGAAATCCCGAACGGAGTTGAGGAGGTGCTTCTGGACGATCTTGATGTGGTCGGAGAGCCTCGTCTGGTCGAGCTGCACGTCGCCCAAGTCCTCCGCGCACTGTTCGCGCACGGCGGTCTTGGGGCCGATCAATACGCCTCTGAGTCTGACGAGGGACCAGTCCCGCTGGGCCCACAGCCCCCAGAGCAGCTGGACAGGCAGCTTCGCCAGGCGATGAAGCCGACCGCACTCGCCCGGCAGGGTTCGTACTGCCCGGAGCGCAGCGAGAACGATCGCAGCGGCGCCGAACTCCGCGTAGCGATTGATGCGCTGGAACTCAGGAAGGGAGCGGGGCAGGGCGCAGGCGGCCGAGTCGAGGCTCAGCGTGCGGCCCTTGAGGCTCACACGCAGTAGGACCGTGCTCACCAGCTCTCCGCCGGCCGAAGAGGCGCTGGCCTCCAGGAAGTGATGGGCCTTGTGGTCGACCGTGTCGATGATGCGGTCGAGCTCGGTGCGGGCGACGTCGGCGTCCAACAGGCTGCGATCGATGGTCATGTCCGTTTCCGAGACGTAGACGCGGTCCCGGATCTGGCACTGAAGGCGGACGTCGTCGGTGTCGCGGTCGAGTTTGGCCATTGACCTACGGAGATGATCGACCAGTTCGTGCGCCTTGAACGGCGGTACCTCGAACTCCCGTTCCTGCCTGCTCTCGTCAGGGCTCTCGGCGCGCCGCATCAGCTGCACGGTGATGGGCGGGTTCCAGAGGCTGACGATGTCCCCGGCCCCGACGAACGGGGAGACCCGCCCGTACAGCGACAGTCGAGGGAGCGTCCCATCGGTGTCCTTGAGGGCATCGTCACCGCGGCGGTAGACGACACAGACGGGGTCCTGCTGGTCGACCACCATCTTCTCTCGCGGGGTCTTACGGGCGGGCCGCAGGTCGTCGCGGGTGCGGAGCCGATTGACCAAGTACTGGCGCACCGCACCGATCGTTCCGACGGCGAAGACGAGCCCCAGGAGGACCTCGGCTGCCAAGGCCGTCTCTTCCGGCCGGAGCACCCAACTGAGGGCCGTGAAGCCGAGCAGTAGGACGCCCGCTTTGAAGTACCTCTGGTAGCGCAGAGGGATGAGCCGCCAAAGGGCGAAGCCGAGCGGATCGTCGAGGATCTTGGGCCGGAAGGAGGGCATGCGGAAGCGGGCCTTCTCCCTGTCCTCCTTGAGTGTGGAGGAATCATCGAAGGCGCCCCACACGGCCCTCTTCGCCCGGCGGACTTCGACGTGCACGGCCAGGCAGGCCGACAGCGCGAGCCCGACCAGTACGGCGCTCCACGGGTGTCCAGTGACCCAAGGCAAGAGCACGGCCATGACTATGGCCAGGTGAACGGAGGCTTCAAGGGCTCGGGCAATCCATGCGTGACGCATGACCGGGACCAGGTCGAAGTCGTAGGACGGGGCGAGCCGCCGGTGGGCGGCGTTGTGGACCCGGATCACCAGGTCGCTGAACGCGCGATCGGAGTAGACACCGGCACACAGGTGGCGGGTGGCCGGAGTGTGTTCGGAGATGGGGGAGTAGTGGCTCTGATCTGGGATGACGTCGGTGGTGCTCATGCTGTCCCGCCGGTTCGTCGATTAGAGTCAAAGTGACCATAAATCGCTCGACGTATTTAAGTCAAGATGACCTTTAGGGGTGGCGATGGGACCCTCCAACCGACCCGACCGACCGGTCTCGCCCGCGTGGGTGACCGTCGACCTGGCGATCTTCACGATTCGTGACGATGGCCTGCACGTACTTCTGATCGAGCGTGGCAAGCCCCCTTATGAAGGGAGGTCGGCGCTCCCCGGCGGCTACGTCGGCACCGACGAGGGACTGGAACACGCGGCCTGGCGGGAGCTGAAGGAGGAGACGGGGGTCGACTCGCGCGATCTTCACCTGGAGCAGCTAGGGGCGTACGGGGCGCCTGACCGGGATCCTCGGGGGCGGGTTGTCACGGTCGCCTACCTGGCCCTCGGGCCGGAGCTTCCGGAACCGGTCGCCGGGACCGACGCCCGGCGGGCGCACTGGATCCCGGTGAAGAAGGCGCTCGATGCGGACGGCGCGCACCTGGCGTTCGACCATGCGGTCATCGTGCGGGACGCCCTGGAGCGGGCGCGGACGCAGTTGGAGTACACGACGGTCGCGTCCGCGTTCTGCCCCGAGCCCTTCACCATCAGCGACCTGCGGCGGGTGTACGAGGTGGTGTGGGGGCAGGCGCTCGACCCCAGCAACTTCCGAAGGAAGGTGCTCAAGGCGGAGGGGTTCGTGGTCGCGACGGGGGAGCGCACCGCGCCGAGCGCGGGAAGGCCGGCGGCCCTGTACCGGCGAGGGGAGGAGAAGCTGCTGGCTCCGCCGCTGATGCGGGCTGATTCGGAGTGATGAAGAGGTGGCCCCGTGGTCGTCCACAGGGTGTGGGCGACCACGGTCGCGTCGGAGTGTTCAGGGGGGCGCAGGCGGGGGGCCGCGAGGACTACAGGTCGGAGGTGCGAACGGTGGTGAGGAAGGCGTCCCACTCGGTGGGCGGGAAGGCGAGGTGGCCGAGTTCTGGATGCTTCGAGTCGCGCAGCGCGGCGCCAGTAGGAAGAGCAGTGGCCTCGACGCAGTTCTGGTCCTGTCCACTGTGGCTGCTCTTGTGGAAGTCCGGTACGTGGGCTACCTCCACGCACTCCTGCCCTTGGGCGCTGTAGCTGCTCTTGCGGAACTCCAGGCCACTCATCATCTCGTGCTTTCTAGTGACTGCATGACATCGGCGATGAACTCGTCTGAGAGGGCCGTGGACAGTGCCACGCCCTGTACGTTGCTGAAGGCCACGTTATATCGCTCGATGTCGTCCAACTGTTCCAGATAGAGCCCGTCCATGTTGGTCTCCACATGGACGATGGGTTGGTCCTTCGGCTCGGGGAAGTCGAGGATCGTGAAGGGCCCTGCCAGCGCGAGGTGGGCGCCTGCTGAGTACGGAAGTACCTGGATGTCGATGTTATGCCGGGCCGCCATGTTCCTGATGTGCGTGAGCTGGTCATGCATCACTTGCGGGCCGCCGATGAGGCGGCGCAGCGCCCCCTCGTCGATGACCGCCACCATGTGGGGTGGCTTGACGCGGTTGAAGATCTCACGTCGCTTCATCCGCGCTTCCACGCGGCGCTGTACCTCGTCCTCAGGTATCACACGCCCTGCTCGGAACACTGCGGCCGCGTACTCAGGGGTCTGGAGTAGCCCGGGGACGGTCAGGCCCTCGAAGCGCCGGATCATCGATGCCTCGGCCTCCCAGTCCGGTAGAGCCTGGTCGCCGAAGACGTCACGGTACTTGGACCACCAGCCGCGTTCCTTTGACTGGCGAGCCAGTTCATGCATTGCCTGCCTCGTGCTCTCGTCGACCTCGTAGAGGTCCGCGAGCGAGTCCAGGTCTGTGTGGCGGAGGCGGCGAGCGTCTGCGGTCTCGATCCGCCCCAAGGTCGCACGCGGCACGCCGGCCGCCTTGGCTGCGGCCTCCAGGGTGAGTCCTGCGTCTTCGCGTAGGCCGCGCAGGACCCGTCCGAGGCGTCGTCGGCGAACGTTCGGGCTCTGGTTGTCCATGGGCGCCCACCAAAATTTATGGGAATCTCGTGATTCAGCTTGTAAACTCAGAATCTGAGTTTAACATGGTGAGTGTCAGGCGATCGTGGCTCACGTTCGATCCAGTGCTCCAGGATCCACCATGTTCTTCCTGTGTGTTCGAGGTTTCGTGAGCTGGGTGATCGGTCCTTGCCGTCAGTCCTCTCGTCCGCCAGCGCCTTCAGGAGCCACCATGCCCGCTCGCGCTACCCTCGATCAGCTACCGTCCGTAACCGTTCCGCTCTCGCTGCTCGTGCCCTGGCAGAAGCAGCACTACTTCACCCCCGCCCGCCGCGTGCCCTACCGGCGCCGCGCCTTCACCTTCTGGGGTGACCGCGCCCTCTTCCCGCTCGTCCACACCTTCCTGGACACCTGCGCCGCCGACCAGACGCGCGACTACCGCTACGTCTTCAACCTGCTCGGCACCGAACTCGCCGCCAACGCCGTCCGGCACTCCCGCTCGGGCGCACCCGGCGGCACCTATACCCTGCGCGTCGACCGCTGTTCGACCGGGCTCACGCTCACCTGCCGCGACGGCGGCCACCCCGACATCAGGCGGTGGGACATCCGCGACCGCTGCTACCTCGCTCCCGCGCCCGACGGCCTCCGACCCGATACCGAATCCGGCCGCGGCCTGGCCCTCGTCGACGCCCTCGCCACCTCGTGGGGAGACAACGGGCTGCCCACCCACCGCCACGTCTGGTTCCACCTGGCCTACGACATGGCCGATAGCGCCTGGTCCGCGGCCTGACGGCGGCGGCCGGCCTCAGGTCCCAATGAAAACGGCCCGGGTAGGTGCGGCAACACCTCCCGGGCCCAGATCCCAACCCACTTGCGAAAGAAAGGTGCGGAATCGATGGCCGAGGTTATCGCTCTTCCCGTCCCCACCGCCATCCCTGCTTCGGCTCGTACCTCCGGGGCCCACCCCGAAGGCGCCGTTCGCTCGGCTGGCGCGGGCTCGGAACACGGTCCCCGCGACAACGGCACCCCCGCCCCGGCTCCCCTGGGCACCGGCCACGGGCCGTCCGGCTCCGCCGCTCCCGAGCCGTCCCCGAACCGTCGGCCCGCGTCGCCGCCCTCCGGGACCCCCTGCGCCGCCTGTACTCACCCGCCCTGTCGTGCGCTCCGCTCCGAGGACCAGGTCCGTCGCTGTGGCCGCACGGCCGAGTTCGCCGCCGAGCACCGCAAGGCGGCGGCCCTCCAGGCGCGGTACCGCCACCTGGTGATCTGGTTCGGCGAGGCCACCCAGTCCTACTGGGCCGCCACCTCGGCCGGGCTCATCGAGGGCGCCGATGTCGACGCCCTGCTCATCGCCCTTTGGGCCGCCGCCTCCAGCGCGGCTCCGCGCGGTGCCGCCCCGGCCGTCCCGCCGCTCCCGGCCGCCGCCTGAGCACGCCTCGATGATGATCTCGGGGAAGTCGGGCTTATCCGGGCCGTCATAAGCCCGACTTCCCCGAGATCGCCGACTGGACCGTGCCGGAGGGGCGCGCGGCGGGTGGGCCGAAGGGTGATGCCGAGCGGAGCCGCACCACCCAAGCGGCCGCTACGCGTCCCGGAACCCCTGCGCCACAGGGGATGCGTCCGGTTGCGGCCAAGTCGGTGCGCGCGCATCCGCACCCACCATAGGTTCCCTCCGAGGTGACGGAAGGCGGTCCTTCGGACCGCCTCTGCCCCTGCATGCCCGCCGCCCCCGAACACCCCCATCGCGCTCCCGCGAACGCCCCTGCACCACGGCGACCACGGAAGGTTCAGACAGCGTGGCCGAACGGATCTGGCTCGACGTCCCCTACAGCGAGAAGAACCAGGCCAAGGCGGCCGGTGCCCGCTGGGATCCCCAAGCCCGGCGCTGGTACGCGCCCCGCCCCGGCATCGACGCCCTCCAGCCATGGGCGGCCCGCCCCGAGGTGCCCGACCTCCTCCCCGGCGAGGACCGCTCCTTCGGTTCCGGCCTCTTCGTCGACCTGGTGCCCAGCTCCTGCTGGTTCACCAACGTCCGCTACTGCGTCACCCAGCAGAACTGGGAACGGCTCCGCCGGATGCTTCTGCGCCGCGCCGGCCACACCTGCGAGATCTGCGGCCGGGGCGAGGACCGCGCCACGAGGCGCTGGCTGGAGGCCCACGAGCGCTGGGCCTACGACGAGAACCGCCTCGTCCAGTCCCTCCGTCGCCTGATCTGCCTGTGCACTGACTGCCACCGCACCACCCACTTCGGGCTCGCGCAGATCAAGGGCCGGGCCGTCGAGGCATTCGACCACCTGCGCGCCGTCACCGGCATGACCCCCGACCAGGCCGACGCCCATGTCCGGCAGGCGTTCGCCGTGTGGGAGGACCGCTCCGCCCGCTCCTGGACGCTCGACCTGTCCATGCTCACCGACGCCGGGATCACCCTCGCGGAGCCTCCGGACCGGAGCCGCCGCGGCGGCATCGCCGCGAGCGAGCTGGAGCAGACGCGCCGAGCGGGGGCGTGACGGCCGCCCTGCGGGACGCCGACCCTCCCGAGAAGACCGGTGCGGGTCGGACGCCGGCTCGCCCTCCGGGCGAGGAGGGCCGGGCGCGTGGCCGATGGCCGCCCCGGAAACCGACGCGGGCCCTGGGCCCGCGAAAGGCCGGCCCCGGTGTCCGCTTCCGGTCAATGATCGAGGACCATCGGCCCCGCGCACGCCTGTGGTCACAGCGCGTCGCCTCGTAGCCTGATAAGGGATGGGCGGCTGTGCCGGGCACGGCGCCCGTGAGGCGTGTGCGAAGTGAGGAATCCGTTCATGGTGGTGCAAGACGAGACGTTCGTTCCCGAGATCATCGAGGAACACGTCGACAACAGGGGAACGGGCGTGGAGGCCGAACAGCTTCCCGAAGGCGCCGAGATCAGCTCGGACAAGCCCTGGAACCCCGACGAGATCCGGGTCAGCACCAAGCAGTTCTCGCTGCGCAACACCATGGACATGATCGAGGACGGCTCCCTGGAGCTGGCCCCGGAGTTCCAGCGCAACCGGGTCTGGAAGACCCCCCAGAAGTCCCGCCTGGTGGAGTCGGTCCTGCTGCAGATCCCCCTCCCGGCGTTCTACTTCGCCGAGGACGCCGACGGGATGCTGCGGGTCGTCGACGGGCTCCAGCGGCTCTCCACCATCAACGACTTCGTCCGGGGCGAGGACGGCGGCGGGTTCGCGCTCAAGGGCATGGAGTACCTGGCCAAGGAGGAGGGCAAGCGGTTCGCCGAACTGGCCACCCCCTGGCAGCGGCGGATCAACAACGCCCAGATCGTCGTCCACGTCATCGACCCCACCACCCCGAGCGAGATCACCTACGACATCTTCAAGCGGATCAACACCGGGGGCACCCCCCTCAACGCCCAGGAGATCCGCCACTGCATGAGCAAGGAGCGCAGCCGCCGCATCCTCCGCGAGATGGCCGCGACCGAGGAGTTCAACGCCGCCACCGGCGACCTGTACAACCACGTCCGGATGGACGACCGGGAGATGGCGCTCAGGTTCACCGCCTTCTGGATCTTCGGGGTGGACGAGTACATCAAGCGCCCGGTGATGGAGCGGTTCCTCGAACGCGCCACGGCCTGCCTGGACGATCCGGCCGAGCTCCCCGACACCAAGGTCGAGGAGCTGAAGAGGGCGTTCTCGGTGGCGATGCGCAACTCCCACCTGGTGTTCGGCAGCCACGCCTTCCGCAAGTGGCCGCACGGCGAGGAAGGCCTCAACCCGATCAACCGGGCCCTGTTCGAGACGTGGTCCATCGCCCTCGCCGACTTCTCCGAGGGCGACCTGCACCGCCGGCGCGACCAGATCGCGGCCGAGGCCCGGCAGATGATGACCGAGGACTTCGACTACCTCAACGCCATCACCTCGGCGACGGGAGGCGCGCAGCGGGTGCGCTACCGGTTCGACGCGGCCCGCCGTGCGGCGAAGGCGGGCCTGTGATCACCAAGCTGGAGGTCGCCAACTTCAAGCGCTTTACACGGGCCGCGTTCGACCTCCGCCGCCTGACCGTGCTCAGCGGGCTCAACGGAGCCGGGAAGAGCACCGTGATCCAGGCCCTCCTGCTGGCCCGGCAGATCTCCGAACCGCACAGCGGCAACGCGATCCAGCTGAACGGCCCGTACGGCCTGGCGCTGGGTGAGGCGCAGGAGCTCCTGCCCTTGGACGCGGACGGCCCCACGATCGAACTCGGGCTGTACAGCGGCCCGCAGTACCGGCACTACCGCCTGTCGGTACCGGAGGAGCGCGCCCTGTTCCTCCGGCTGCAGAACGAGTACGAGACGCCGCTGCCCGAGTTGACACGGACGGGCTTCGGCTTCACCTATCTGGGCGCCGAGCGGCTGGGGCCGCGTGACCAGCTCGGCGTCTCCGCGGCCGACGTCGCCCGGATCGGCGTCGGCCACCAGGGCGAGTTCACCGCCCAGGTGCTCGCGGTGAACGAGACCCGGCAGGTGCCGGAGGCGGTGCAGCACCCGCGCACCGCCGAGCAGTACGGGGTCACGACGCTGCGCACCCACGTCGAGGGCTGGGCCGGCGACATCGTGCGGCCGCTGCGCATCAACGCCGCATGGCCCACCGGGCTGACCGCCAGCACCATCCGCTTCCAGGAGCCCGGGGTGTACGGCGAGCCCATCCGGCCCACGAACATGGGGTTCGGCGTCTCCTACGCCCTCCCCGTCATCGTCGCCGGGCTGCTGGCCGAGCCCGGCGGAATGCTGATCGTGGAGAACCCCGAAGCGCACCTGCACCCGGCCGGACAGTCGCGCATCGGACGCTTCCTCGCCCGGGTCGCGGGCTCGGGGGTCCAAGTGCTGGTGGAGACCCACAGCGACCACGTGCTCAACGGGGTCCGCCTGGCCGCCGCGGAGGAGGGGACGGTCGCAGGGGCGGACGTGTCCATGCTCTACTTCGGCGGCACCGGTGGTGAGCCGTCGGGCATCGGCCCCGGTGAGGAGGGCCCCGGCGCCGTCTCCATCGACCTCAAGGCCAACGGCGAAGTGGCCGAATGGCCGGCCGGTTTCTTCGACCAGCTCGAACACGATCTCGGGAGGTTAGCCCGTGCCCGACGCCGCCGCCGTCCATGAGCCCTTCCGGTACGTCGTCGCCGAGTCGAGCCTGGACTTTCGGGGCCTGAGCGGAGATGAGCTCGGCGACCTGCTCGACCGGTTCAACGAGGCCCTGCTGGAGCTGCAGGAGGACGCCGCGGTCGCGGTGTGCAGCCTGGTCTTCGACACCGAGTGCGACGACGGCCAAGAGCTGTGGGAGTTCCTGTTCGGCCCCGACGCGCCGCCCGTCCCCGCCGACACCCGCCGCCTCCTGGCACGGCTGCTCGACAGGTGCGCGAGCTGGGACGACGAACGGTACGGGGACGTCGGCACCGTCCCCGACGCCGTGCGGGTCGACGGCACGGACACCGACGGCGCCTGGTCGGTCGGGTACGCGCTCGTCAACGCCTCGAAAAAGCACGGAACCGGGTGCGTTTCCTTCGGGGAGCGGCACCGCTCATGGCTCCCGGTCTCGGACGGGGAGCGCACAGGAGAAGTCTGCTTCCTCACGCGCGCCGAGGACCGCACCGGCTTCTGGCAGGGGCTCTTCTCCCGCGAGGACGTGGCAGAGGACCGGTTCCTCGACTACGCGGAGCGGGCCTTCCCCAACCTGGTCTGCGCGCCCACGCTCCGGTTCCGGGCCTTCGACGGCGCCTACCGCGACCTGAGGGACGAGGTCGTCGGCGTGCTCGCCGCGATCGACGGCCACTTCGCCGAGGCCCTTGAGGCCTGCAAGGGGCAGCCGTACCAGGTGCAGTCCTATCTGGGGCGGTGGGGTCTGGACGTCTCGCCCGAGAGCCCGAACACCAGGAGCAAACCGAAGGCCATGGCCCAGCGGGACGTCCAGTACAACGGCGAGACGTTCTCCTGCGAATGGCACGCCAAGATCGAGCGGCACCGCAACCGGGTGCATTTCAGCCTGCCCAGGGAGGAGTTGGGAGGCCGTATCCTGATCGGCATCTTCGCCGACCACCTGGACACGTGACGGCGCCCTTCCCCGAGAGCGGCGGGCCTGTGTCCTCGCGCCTGTCCCCGTGATCGCCGGGCGGTGGTCAACGACCGCCGACGATCTGGGCGATCAGGCGCAGTTTCTCCGCGCTCTCCGCGTCGCCACCACGCCCTGAGACCGCTCCGACGAGGAGTTCGTCGCCGCGGCGCGTCGGTTCGAGCACCGCCGTGATCAGCTCGCCGACCGGAGTGTTCTTCAGGTACAGGCGCACCTCGGCGTCCTGGTTCCCCGGCAGGGCGGGCGGCAGGTGCCCGATTCCGTGGTCGTTCAGCCGCTCGCTGATCTCTTCGCGCACCTTGGCCCCCAGCCGCAGGGCGTTGTGCAGGTCGCGGAGGCGCCCCATCCCGGTTCGTCCGAAGTCGCCGTGCTCCACCAGTGCATCCCGCAGTCCGGCATAGGTCGTGACGCCACCGAGGAACAGGTCCACGTTCCGCCTTTCTCCGTCGTCCACCGGTTTCGGGGAAGGGGTGAATGTGAAGAAGTGAGGAGCTTTCGGTCTGCGCCGACGATACACCAGGGGGAAAGCCGCGCCCGTCGGTGCAGGCGGGCTCCGAACCGGTGGCGGAAAAAGGGCCGGCCCGCCTCCGCGGCGTTCACTGGGAGCGCTGGTCGCGGGCGTCCGCGGGGAACACCACCAGCGTCTTGGCGAGGCGGTCGTGAAGAGCCTGCTTCCTGGGATCGGAAACCAGAGCCAGCGACTCGAACAGGACGAAGACGTGCCCGACCACGGGAATCGACTGCGGTAGGCCGAAAACGGAAGCGCGGATCATGATCTGGCGTCGGTGGAGGCGGCGTCCGCCGGCGGCATCGACCACGCAGACCCCAGTTGCGGCCATGCCGATCGTGCGGCCCTGCGTCCCGAGCAGGAGGGCGTCGTAGAGGAACATCAGCGGTCCCCAGCCGAAGAACACCGACACCACCCAGATGGACATCAGGACGTCGAACGGTTGGCTGAAGTCGAAGCCGGACTCTACGTTCTCGGGCGCCGTGAGTGCGCTGATCATCATTACGGTGAAGAAGGCGAGCCCCCATCCGAAGACGCCGACCAAGGTGCAGTCGATCAGGCGCGCTCCCACGCGCCGCCCGGCGCCCGGCCGGTGGGGCCGAGCGGGGGCGCCGGTCGGTGTCCCCGGCCGAATGACGTCCCGCCCCACCTGGCCACGGGGCGGCTGTGGGCCGGCCAGCACGGTGGCCGGTGCTGTGCCCGGTCCAGGAGGGAACGGTGCCGGAGGTGCCGGTGGAGCGTCACCCATCGCCGGGCCGGCGTCCGTATGCGGTCCCGGTTCCGGTGTCCTCGGGGGTTCGGCCGTCTCGGCAGGCACGATCTCGGCCGTCACCATCACCTCCACCTCGCCGGTCGGCCCGGAGAGGGTGAGGGCGGTGTCGACCGCGCCCAAGCGGGTCGTGTCCAGGGTGACCGCCAGGCCGTCCAGGGTGTCGGCCTGCCAGTCCACGTGCAGCACGGGCGAGTGCGGATGGGGGGCGCACCGCCGTGCCAGCGGCGGTCCGAGGAGTTGGATCGTCCGCCTCGGTGGGGCCGCCCCCTGGGCGATGCGCCCGAACTTCAGTACCTCCGGCAGCGGTTTGATCCGTAGGCCGTCCAGCACGCGCCGTGCGTCGGCCATGAGCGGCCCGGCGTCCTTTTCGGCCACCCAGTTGAGCGCCGCGTGGGCGCGCTCGGCCGCCTCGGTGTCGGAGCCGGTCGCCAGGGCCTCCAGACGGCCGAGGCCCTGGCGCCGCACGCCCTGGTCCTCGTCGAGGAGCTTGTCCGCCAGGTCGTCGGGGAGGCCCTTGAGGACACGGTGATTGCGGGTGCTGCGGGCCAGGTAGACGTCGCCCTGGACGTGCATGCTGCGACTCGGCGTCTGGTTCGGATTCTCGGTGCGGACGCGGTCGTACAGGTACTCGTACAGCTCGTCGAGCGAGACGAGCCCGTCCTCGTTCCGGTCGGCCTCGCCCGTCGTCAGGGCGTCGACCAGGGCGCTGGTGAACACCGAAGGCTTCGGGCGGGCGTCCTCGGTGAGGCGGCCGTCCTCGAAGGCGTACTCCATCGCGCTCGACGCCGTCACCACCGCCCAACCGCGGCCGCTGTTCATCGCCTCCTCGGTGAAGGTGTCGAACACGTGCACGTCATTCGAGGCGCGCAGCCCCATCCCCTTCATGAACGCCCCGCCGTAGCAGCAGTCGAGGAACAGGACGGAATTGCGGGCCCGACAGGTCTGCATGCACTCGCGGACGAAGAGGGCGGGGACAGCCGTGGAGCGCAGCAGTTTCGGATCGGTGTCGCAGG
The DNA here is from genome assembly GCF_000341245.1 of Nocardiopsis halophila DSM 44494. Classification (GTDB taxonomy): domain Bacteria; phylum Actinomycetota; class Actinomycetes; order Streptosporangiales; family Streptosporangiaceae; genus Nocardiopsis_A; species Nocardiopsis_A halophila. Next base: position 23,881 of record NZ_ANAD01000201.1, on the reverse strand, counting down.
CGGCGAAGTACAGCTCGCCCCTGGCATTCTTCAGGCCGTGACAGGAGAAGTGCAGGAGCAGGGCGTCCTCGCGCCCGCCCGAGGCGAAGAAGGCCTCGACCCGCCGCGTCACCTCGTGCGAGGCGGCGTTGTGCACCACCTCCACCTCGAACCCTCCGATGGCCGGGTCGCCGAGCACCCGCGCCAGTGCGGCGGCATCCTCTTCGGGAGAGCGGAGGTCGGTGAGCCCGTCGTTCGCGTAGTCGTCCTGGGCGACGACCAGCGCCCGGCGCGCCCCGGTCATGGCTCGGAGCGGGCGGTCTCACCGCCGTGCCGCTGCAGGCTGTGCCGCTGAAGGAAAAGGTCCATGGCACGGTCGGCCTGGTGGTCGGTGCCCTCCGCGATCTCCAGGACGTCGCCCGCGATCTCCAGGCGGATGGAGGGGCGCGGCCGGGACCGCAGGCGCCAGGCGCGGACGGTGTGGACGATCGCCGGCAGGACGGCCGCCGTCTTCTCCGCGATTACGGCCAGGGCGGAGGCGTCCGCGGCCCAGTCCCCGCGTGCGCCCGGCGGTGGGGGGCCCGCAACGAGCGGGCGGACGTCGTCGACGTCCAAATGGTCGAGCTCCTCCCGCAATCCGTCCACCATTGCGGCGAGGTCGTCGTCGAAGACATCGCAGGAGACGCGGACCAGAATCGTGTTCTCCATTGCGGTACCTCGTGCTCTCCGTGGGGGGGACGACCAGTGGGGGTGACCAAGGCGCGGTCGGCGGAAGTCCCTCAAGTCTGCGCCGCAGGAGTCCCAGCGGCAACCGATTCGACGGCATTCACCCTGCTCGCGCGGGTCGGCCGGACCGGAGGTCGGTGGCGGCCGGGCCATTGGTCCCGAAAAGGATGTCCGGTACGGGGTGCTGAAGGGCGCTGTGCGGTGAATTCCTCCGCTTATAACAATCCTCGCCAACAGGTAAAAAAAGGCCCAAAGCGCCTCCCGTTCCCCATAATGTTGGAGGGGTGAGGGGGGTGCCCCGGTGAGGCGTCGGCGCGCGCTCCGGGCACGCCCCGGTCTTTGCGGTGCGTGAGCGAGCGAGGAGCGTGACGGAGCCGGTGCAGCCCACCCTGGCCGCCGCCGAGGTGCGGCGCAACCTCACCCAGTACCTCTCGACCACGTTCGCCCTGGCCGACGAGCCCGTCCGCGACGCCCTCGGGACGTTCCTCAACGACCCCGATCGCGGCATCTTCCGCGGGCCCTACCTGCGCATCCGCACCCCCTTCCGGCATGCGGACGAGGGGTGGCGGCGCCATCTGGAGTGGGCGCCCGCAGGGTTCACTCCTTACCTGCACCAGGCCGCCGCGTTCGAGCGGCTGTCCACGCTCAACGGCCCGGCGCAGCCCACCCTCATCACCACCGGCACCGGCTCGGGTAAGACCGAGTCCTTCCTGATCCCCGTGCTCGACCACTGCCGCCGCGAGCGCGCCCGCGGAGCCGCCGGCGTCAAAGCGGTCGTCCTCTACCCGATGAACGCCCTGGCCAACGACCAGGCGAAGCGGCTCAACGGCTACCTCGCCCTGCCCGGCTTGGAGCAGGTCACTGCCGCGCTCTACGTGGGCGACACCCCGGAGAGCGGCTACGACCGGGTGATGACGCAGCGCTCGGAGATCCGGCGGAATCCGCCGGACATCCTCATCACCAACTACAAGATGCTCGACCTGCTGCTCCAGCGGGACGCGGACGTGCCGCTGTGGGAAGGCGCCGACCTGTCCTACGTGGTCGTCGACGAGTTCCACACCTACGACGGTGCCCAGGGCACCGACGTGGCGATGCTGCTGCGCCGGCTGGCCTCGGTGACCGGCGCGAGCGAGGACGGGCGCCCGCTGGGCCGGATCTGCCCCGTCGCTACCAGCGCCACCCTCGGCGCGAACGCCCTCGGGGCGAACGGCGGCGGTGCCGTCGACGGGGACGAGGAGATCCGCCGTGTCGCGGCCACCGTGTTCGCCACCGAGTTCGGCCCGGGGGCGGTGGTGGGCGAGGACCGCATCGGCGTGGACGAGTTCATGCGCCAGGGCATGGAGACCGAGGAACAGGACCCCGACGACCCGCGGTCCCCGGACGGGATCAGGTACAGCCTGCCCATCCCCGACCCCGTGCGCGTGGCGCGGATCCCGGACCCGCGCAACCGGCCCGACGCGATGGGGGAGATCGAGCGCGCCTTCACCGGGCGCGAGTTCACCGACCCCGCCGAGCTCGGCGCCGTCCTGCGCTCGCACATCCTCACCGCAGCCGTTCTGCGGATCCTCGGCGGCGAGGTCGCCCCGCTGGACGCCGTCCTGGACCGGCTGCCCCGCGAGGGCGCCTACGCCTGGGGCCAGGCGCTGCGCACCTCGCGCCCGCAGGTGGCCGAGGCGCTCGCCCGCTACGTCGCGCTGCTGTCCACCGCGCGCGACCCCGACCGCCCCGACCGGCCGTTCCTGCACATCGAAGCCCATCTGTGGGTCCGCTCGATCACCCGCCTGCTGCGGGACGTCACCGATTCCGCGCCGGCCTTCAGCTGGCACGGCGAGGCCGCGCCGCCGCTCGACGCCGAGACCACCGCGTCGGCGATCGGCCGGGGCCGCCTGCCCGCGGTCTACTGCCGCCAGTGCGGCCGGTCGGGCTGGGCCGCCATCTCACCCGAGCGCCACGCCGCCGACCTGGACACCGACCCCGACCGCATCTACCGGGCGGCGGTCTCCGGCAAGAAGGCGGTGCGCCCGCTCATCCGCGCCGCCATCGACGAAGCGGAAGACCCCCAAGCCGGGACGAAGGTCGCGGTCCTCGAATCCTCAGGAGCCCACGTCCGCCCCGTCACCGCCGGAGACGTGGAAGCCGCGCGCACCGGCGAGCTCGACGGGGTCTTCGTCCTCACCGACCTGACCCACACCAAGGAGGCGTTCCGCGCCGCCGAGAACGACCGGTGCCCCGCCTGCGACAGCGAACAGGGCACGCGCTTCCTCGGCGCCGGGCTGGCGTCGCTGGCGTCGGTGGTCGCGACCGAGCTGTTCACCAGCGGCCAGCTCGCCGACCCGGGGGAGTCGCCCAAGACGCTGGTCTTCAACGACGCGGTGCAGGACGCCGCCCACCGCGCCGGGTTCATCTCCAACCGGTCCTACACCTTCTCCCTGCGGGCGCTGCTGGCCGAGCAGCTGCCCGACGACGGAGGCCCCGTCCGGCTCAACGACGTCATCGCCGACACCGTCACCACCGCGGGCGACCCGCGCTACCTGCCCTGTGTCGTGCCGCCCGACCTGCATGACCGGGACGGGATCGACACGGTCCTGGCCGGGGAATGGGACGGCGACGACCGGGTGTGGCGGACCATCGGCGAGCGGCTGGCGTTCGCGGCCGTGATGGAGTTCGGGCTGCGCTCCCGGCAGGGGCGCACCCTGGAACTCACCCGCACCGCGGCGGTGGAGGTGGGGCTCGACGACCCCGACCGGCTCGCCGCGCTCGCCCGCGACCTGCTCCTGCACAACACCGACCGGCTGACGGGGGTCCCCGAGCCCGCCGTGTTCCGCGGCTACCTGCGCGGACTGCTGGAGCGCACGCGCATGCGGGGAGGCCTGGCCCACCACTGGCTCGACGCGTGGATCGACAAGGCCGGCACGCGTCGGTTCGGTGCCGTCTGGGGCAATCGCCCCGACGGCATGCCCGCCTTCCCCAATGGGCTGTCCGCGCCCCGCTTCATCCTGGGCGACCCCAAGAAGAACAGCGAGTTCGACGCGATCAGCGGGCGCCGCACCTGGTACCAGGACTGGACCGTGCGCTGCCTGGGCATCGAGGCCGCGGACGCCGCCCGCTACCTCGGCGTGCTGTTGGAGATGCTGCGCGACGAAGGCGTCCTCACCCGGTTCACCGCGGGCGACCAGACCACACGGGTCTACGGGCTCCAGCCCGGACGCATCCTCGTGCGGCGGCTCTGCGAGGACGAGGTGCACCGGGCCGGGATCCGCTGCCCGGTCTGCGGCTGGCGCCAGACCGTCCACCCCGACCTGGTCCCCGAATGGCACGGCCTGGCCTGCCCCCGCTACCTGTGCTCGGGGCACCTCGACCCCGACGAGGACCACCGGTTCACCGGCGACTACTACCGCCACCTGTACTTGGACGCCGAGCCGTTCCGCGTCACCACCGCCGAGCACACCGGCCTGCTCACCCGGGCCCAGCGCGAGCGCGTCGAGTCAGCTTTCCAGGGGCAGAGGCACCACAACGACCCGAACGTGCTCTCCTGCACGCCCACGCTGGAGCTGGGGATCGACATCGGCGACCTGTCCGCCGTCATCCTCGCCTCGGTTCCGCACGGGCCCGCCAACTACGCCCAGCGCGTCGGGCGGGCCGGGCGGCGCAGCGGCAATGCCCTGCTCCTCACCCTGGCCGGCAGGCGGGCGCGTGACCGGCACTACCTCGCCGACCCCACGGCGATGATCGCCGGGCGGATCCAGCCGCCGGGCAGCTACCCGTCGGCCGTGGAGATCCTGCGCCGCCAGTACGCCGCGCACCTGGTCGACCTGGCGGCGCGCGGGGAGCTGCCCGGGGTGCTGCCGCTGCCCCGGCGCGCCTCCGCGCTCTTCGGTGAGACCGGGTGGCTGGCCTCCTTCACCGAGGCGGCCATCGCCGAGGGGCCGCGGCTCGTCGAAGGGTTCCTCGGGCTGTTCGCCGGGGCCGGTGAGCCGGTCGGCGACGACGCGGCCGCCCAGCTCCGGGAGTTCGCCGCGGTCGGGATCAAGGAGGCGGTGGCCGCCGCCGAGCGCCGCTGGGAGGACCGGTTGGCCGACCTGCGCCACCGGCTCCGGTTGATCGACGCCGCCGCCGACGCCCTGGTGGCCTCCGACCCCGAGCAGAACAACCNGGCGGGGGGGGGGGGGGCCCCCGCCGTATCGGCGAGATCGGGCGGTCCGACGCCCACTCCGCCCTGGTCGAGCTGGGCGTTCTGCCGAACTACTCCCTGGTCGACGGCACGACCGCGCTGGAGGCGACCATCACCTGGTCGGAGCGCTCGGAGGCGGAGGGCGAGACCCGCTACCACAGCGAGGTCCGCGAGTACGAGCGCTCGGCCCTGCCCGCCCTCACCGAGTTCGCGCCCGGCAACCACTTCTACGCGCGGGGCTACCGGCACACCGTCGACGGCCTGGACATCGGCACCAGGACCCGGCGCACCTGGGCGCGGTGGCGGGTCTGCCCGCAGTGCGGGTACGTGCGCACCACGACCGCCCAGGAGGACACCAGCCCCTGCCTGCGGTGCAAGGGGACCCGGATCGGCGACAGCAGCGCCCTGCACAACGTGCTGGAGCCGACCCGGGTCGAGGCCCGGAACCGCCGCGAGGACGCGCAGATCCGCGACGACCACGACGACCGGCAGCGGCGCTACTACGAGGTGGCCACCGCCGTCGACATCGCCCGCGAGGACATCGCGCCGCACGCCTGGCGGCACAGCAAGCGCGCCTTCGGGGTCGACTTCACCCGGCGGGCGGTCATCCGGCGCTTCAACCTGGGGGCGCTGCGGATGGACCGCCCCGCCGACACCGAGTTCGCCGGGGAGCTGGTCCGCCACCACCCGTTCCACGTGTGCACCGAGTGCGGGGGAGCCACCCCCGACCGGCCCGACCGTGGTCGGAGCGCCTCCGTGGTGACCAGCGGCTACGACGCCTCGCCCAGCCACCACCGGCCGTGGTGCCGCCAGCGCCGCGGCGACGACGTCGAGCACCTGCCGCTGGTGCTGGCGCACACCTTGGAGACCGAGGCGCTGCGCATCCTCGTGCCCGCCGCCAACATCCTGGTGCGCGAACGCACCGTCACCTTCCGGGCCGCGGTGATGGCCGGGCTGGCGCGGCTCTACGGCGGGCGGCTCGACCACATCGCGGCCACCACCGCCACCATGCCCGACCCGCAGACCGGGTCGACACGGCGGTTCCTCGTCGTCTACGACACCCTGCCCGGCGGCAGCGGCTACCTGAACCCCAAGTCGGGCCAGGAGGGCATCCGGCAGATCCTGTCCTGCGCCCTGGAGGTGGTGGCCGAGTGCCCGTGCAAGGAGCAGGAGGACACGGCGGCCTGCCACCTGTGCCTGCTGCCGCACGTGGCCGGTCCCGACTTCCCCTACGCGGACCGCGCCCTGGCCGTAGAAATGCTGCGCGAGCTCCTGGACGACTGGCGGACCGAGTCCGTCTCGGCCACCGACGAGATCTCGCTGTGGGACCAGGTCGAGAGCGAACTGGAGTCCCGGTTCCTGGCGGCCCTGCGCACATGGGCCTCTGTACCCGGGACCGGGCGCTCCTTCAGCGGCGGCGGGCGCGTCAACGACCGCCTCACCGGCGACCTGCGCCTGGAGGGGGCCGACGGCACCCTCGTGAGCTGGCGGGTCATCCTGCAGAACACGATCCGTGACACCCGGCCCGACGTCGTCTTTCAGCGGCGAGACGCGGGGGCCCAGCGGGTGGCCGTCTACCTCGACGGCTACAGCTACCATGCGTCCCGCTCCTACAACCGGCTCGCCGACGACGCCCGCAAGCGGGCCGGGTTGCGCGCGTACGGCATCCCCGTCTTCCAGCTCACCTGGGAGGACATGGATTACTGGGAGACCGGCAAGGTCCCCGAGGATCCGCCGTGGCGGCCGTACGGTTCCGCGGCGGAGACCCGCGCGCGCCAGTACCACCAGAGCAAGGGCGCTTCCGCCGAGGAACTGCCCCGGACGGTGTGGACCAGCCCTGTGGAGACGCTCCTGGCGTTCCTGGCCGATCCCGACCAGGAGCGCTGGAAGGGCCGGGCGGAGGCCGCCGCGATGGGGATGCTGCGCACGCCTGAGGCGGACGGGGGACCGGTCAAGCCGGAGGCGCTCGGCGGTGCCCTGGCGGAGGCGCTGCGCGGCGGTGCGCTGAGCGCGGACCCCCAGGCCGCTTCGGGAGGAGTGGCACTGGTCCGCAGTGCGGACGCCTCGGGCCTGCCCGTCACCCTGGTGGCGGACCGGAGGAACAGGGACGCGATCAGTGCCTTCGTGGTCATCGACGACCGCGACGCCACCATCGTCGCTGAGGAGGAGGCGCACAAGCGCCGCTGGAGGGCCTGGCTGTACTGGGGCAACCTGGTGCAGTTCCTGGGAGACGCCACCGGGGGCGGGTCCGGCGGGGACGGCGCGCAGATCGCCCTCACCGCGCTTGGCGGCTTCGACCTGGATGCCCTCACGGCGGCGGGCGGGGAAGGGCTCGACGAGCGCCTCGCGCGGACCCTGGTCGCCGATCCCGAGCTGACGCAGATCATCACCGAGATCACCGGGACTGTCCCCTACACGGTCGTGGAGCAGCCGTCGCCGGAGCGGCGGCCCGAGCCGGTGGTCGGGGGCGAGTCCGATGCGAGGGAGGCGGAGCCCGCCGGTGCCGCAGCCGGTGCGTCCGCCGTGACCGCCGTGCCCGAACCGACGGGTTCGGAAGAGCGGAGTACGGCCGTCGAGACGGCGGCACAAGGTGTCCCCGGCCTCCATCAGGACGGGCGTGCGGGGGCGCCGGAGGACGACCCCGAATGGGCCGAGGTGATCGGCCTGCTCGACGATGAGGAGCCGGGACTGGAGTCGCTGGCCCGGACCCTGTTCGCCCGGGGCGTCCCGGCCCCCCAGGTCGGATACGAGCTGGGAGACGGCCTGTGGCCCGCGGAGCTGGCCTGGCCGGACCGGCGGATCGCCGTTGTGCTCGGCGGGTACGGCCACGACGGCATCGGCGACGGCGAGGCCGAGAAGGCCAAGCGGGACGCCGCCTTCGAGAAGGCGGATTGGAAGGCGCGGGGCGCGCGGGAGTGGGACGTCTCCGAACTGGTGCGGCGTCTCGGCGGGACGGAAGGATGAGCGTGCAGGACAAGGCCACACTGAGGCTGCTGGACAAGGCCGATAAGGAGATCAGGAAGCTTCCCCGGCCGGTCAAGGGGGCCATCTACGACTTCCAGTACAAGTTCCGGGAGAACCCGAACAGCCCTGGCCTGAATCTGGAGATCCTGAAAGGGGCCGAAGGGGGCCGCCTGTACTCGGCCCGTATCAATCAGGACTACCGCGCGTTGCTGCTGCACGTCGGCAACAGCGATTACGTCCTGGTGACCGTCCGCCCCCACAAGGACGTCTACAAGAACCTCGACCGGCTCAAACACCAGGTCAACCCGGTCACCGGCGGCATCGAGTTCATGGAGATCGTCGAGTCGGCCGAGCTGGCCCCCTCCGGCGCCCCGGGGGCCGAGGCCGGGCCTACCGCGCCGCAGGCCCAAGGCGCAGTCCCGCAGGCGCCGCAGGATGCACCGCGCCCCCTGCTCGCCGACTACACGCACCAGCAGCTGGCCGATCTGGGCGTCGCCGAGGCGCTCATCCCGCTCGCACTGAAGGTGACCACCGAGGAGGGCCTGCTCCACCTGGTGGAGACCGCCCCCGCACTCTCCGAAGACGTCCTGCTCAGGCTCGCCGACGGCTGCTCCTACGAAGAGGTACTGGAGGAGGTCACCCGGCCCGTCGCCGCGGCCGAGCCGGTGGACACCTCCGACTACTCGGCCGCGCTGGCGCGCCCCGCCACCCGGGTCACCAGTGAGGACACCGACCTGCAGGTGGCCATCGAGGACGGGTTCGGCAAGTGGAAGGTCTTCCTCCACCCGTCCCAGAGCAAGCTGGTCCGGCGCGACTACCGCGGGCCCGCGCGGGTCAGCGGCGGTCCGGGGACGGGCAAGACGATCGTCGCGCTGCACCGGGTCGCCCACCTCGTCGACCGGCTGCCCCCGGGGCGCGGCAAGGACGTCCTGTTCACCACCTTCAACAAGAATCTCGCCGGCGACCTGCGCAAGCGCCTGCTGGAACTGGGCGGGCAGGAGGTCCTCGACCGGGTGGAGGTCGTCAACATCGACAAGCTCGCCACCCAGATCGTCTCCCAGACCGGGCGCGGTGGCCGCCGCAAGCGCATCGACGACGCCAAGGCGCTCGCCGAGTGGCAGGCGCTCCTCGACGAGCTCGGCGAGACCGAGTGGGACGCCGAGTTCCTGCACGCCGAGTGGAGCCAGGTGATCCTCGGCCAGGCGATCAACACGCGCTCGGAGTACTTCCGGGCGCGGCGGGCCGGGCGCGGGAGCCGGATCAGTCGGGCGCAGCGTGCGAGGATCTGGCAGATCGTTGAGCGCTTCACCATGCGCCTGGACGAGAAGGGGATGTGGACGCACCGGCAGGTCGCCCAGATGGCCGCGCGTATCCAGACCGAGCAGGCGATGAAGATCGCCGAGTTCGAGGCCCGGCAGGAGCGCGAGGGCGCCGAGATGCTGCAGCACCTGGAGCAGTCGTGGGCCAACCTGCGCTACCCCTACCGGCACGTGGTGGTCGACGAGGCGCAGGACCTCAGCCCCGCGCACTGGAAGCTGCTGCGGACTCTGGTGCGCGAGGGCGACAACGACATCTTCCTGGTCGGCGACACCCACCAGCGGATCTACGACAACTACGTCTCGCTGAGCAGCCTGGGCATCAACATCCGCGGGCGGTCGTCGCGGCTGACCCTGAGCTACCGCACCACCCGGCAGATCCTCGGGTCGGCGCTGCGGCTGCTGGGGGAGGAGACCTGGGACAACCTGGACGACAGCTCCGAGGACCTGTCCGGCTACCGGTCGGTGCTGCACGGGCCCCGGCCCGAGCTGGCCGGGTACCCCACCTGGGAGGCGGAGCTGGACGCCGTGGCGCGGAAGGTCGCGGCCTGGCAGGAGGAGGACCGCGAGCGGGCGGAGCGGGAAGGGGAGGACCGGGAGCGGGGGACCATCGCGGTCGCCGTCCCGATCCGGGACATGGTCGCCGAGGTCGAGCAGCGGCTCGTCCGGGAAGGCGTCACGGCGGCGAGCATCGGTCCGGAGGGGCCGCGGCTGGAGGACGCCGTGCACGTGGGCACCCTGCACCGGTTCAAAGGGCTGGAGTACAAGCGGGTCGCCATCGCCGGGGTGTCCGAGGGGCGGGTCCCACCGCGCCGGATGGCCCAGATGGGTGACGAGGACCCCCAGCGTCGACAGCGGGAGATGCAGCGGACCCGGTCCCTGCTGTTCGTCGCCGCGACCCGGGCGAGGGACGCACTGACGATCACCTGGCACGGGGCGCCCAGCCCGTTCCTGCCGAGCGAGGAGGCCGGCGCCGGGAAGGACGGAACTGGGCGGCCCGAGGCCGGTCCGGTCGACGGCGCCCTGTTCAAGCCGGACGGCGCGATGTTCTGACGAGCGCGGTTCCGTCGGGCGCGGTTCTGGCGTCCGCCTTCCGCGCGCAGGCTCGGTGAAGGCCCCGATCCACCATGTGGTCGGGGCCTTCGTGCGTTCGGGTTCGTGGGGGCGAGACAGACCCGGCCCCGACCTCCGCCTGCCCCTTCATGACGACGTGCTCGGGGGCAAAGGCTCGGATGCCCTGGCGTGGCCGTGAGCGCAATGACTGTGTCCGCATCCGGACGCCGTGCGGGGACCAGCCCCGACCACGGGGACGGGGAACCGCAGATCCGAGCGGCACGCGGCCGGCCCCCTTCGGCAAACCGTCTCCGATGAGGAATGCAGAGCTTTCCGGAGCGTCAGAGGGCCGTGCCACCCGACTCCTTTTTCTGGCCTATCGGTAATGGGATCAAATGAGGACTCCCTGGGCTTGCGCAAGCCCTGCCCCCGCCGTTGGCACGGAGTCTTCATGAAGCACCCCGAGAAATGTGAAACCGCAAAACACTCCCGGTGCAGGTGTGGGTGGTGTGGCGGCGCCCTTCACGGCTGGCCGGGATTCCAACGCCTCGCGGAGAGGCCCCCGAAGTCCGTAGTGAGTACCGCGCGACAGTGGATGATGAGTGGTTCGGGGCGCTCAGGGCCGACGGTGCCCCTGAGGGCCGCCCCAAGACCATGAAGCGTGCGGCTGCGAAGCGGGCCACAGCCGACCTGGTGGACCTGCTCGCTGGCGACCAAGGCTTTCTCGGGCAGGTCAAGGGGTTGGGGGATCATCTTTCCGGGCCGGTGCGCAAAACGGCCATCGACCGCGCCGAGAAACAGCCTGTCCGGGACGGGGATGACACCGATCCGCAGAGGAGGACACTCGGGCACTTCTGGTGTTCGCTTCTGGTCGAGTTGTCCGGGGCGGTGGAAAGGATCTGCGATGCGGCGGAGGCAGCGGCGGAATCCGCGGCCGCTCTTCAGGAACCTCTCCCCGGCGAGGTGCACCCGTTCGCAAGCGACCTCCAGAAAGAACTGGCGGTCTTGACGCTGCGGTCTCTCATGATCTCTCAAATGCTTCACGATCCGCTCCTGATCATGAGGATCATGGCCGTCTTCATGTGCCCCGACCCCGCCAACCATCCGCAGATCGCCAAGCAGTGCCTTTTCCCTCTGGTCGGGGAGGCGATCGGGGACGACGCGGCGGCGTCTCTGCGCAGGGCGTTCGGGGATCCGGAGGCCGAGTAGGGGGCGGCTTTTTCGGGGCGGCGCGGGGAGGTCGGGACGGGGATCTGCCGCGCACGCAGGGGAGGTGACAGATCCCCGGCCCTCATTGACCTCTAGTGAGCTTGAGGTTTTAGGGTCGGTCGTGCGTCCGGGAGGTGCGTTCGGAGCGGGAAGCGGGGCCCATGGCGGAGGATGGGCGCGTGCGCCTGCGGCGCACCTGACGACGTCCAGAGAGGAACCCGCACATGTCGACACGTTCGGTCCAGGTCCCCACGCCCGACGGCACCGCCGACGCCGTCGTCGCGTCCCCCGACGACGGGGAGCGGCACCCGGGGGTGCTCCTGTACCCGGACATCATCGGGCCGCGCCCGGTGATCCACGAGATGGCCGAGCGGCTCGCCGCGCACGGCTACCACGTCCTCGTTCCCAACCTCTTCTACCGCCACGGCCCCGCCCCGGTGGTCGAGGTCCCCGACCTGACGGTGCCTGAGAACCGCGAGGCCTTCTTCCGGGAGGCCCTGCCCCTGCTGCACGAGCACACCGTCGAGCGCGCGCTCGCCGACGCCGGCGCCTACCTCGACTTCCTCGCGGCGCGGCCAGAGGTCCGGCCGGGGCCGGTCGGGACCGTCGGCTACTGCTTCGGCGCCGTGCTGGCCGTGCGCACGGCCGCCGCCCGGCCCGACCAGGTCGCCGCCGCAGCGGGCTTCCACCCCGGCTCCCTGGTCACCGACGCCCCGGACAGCCCGCACCGGCTCGCCTCCGACATCGCGGCCGAGCTCTACTTCGGCTTCGCCGAGCACGACGACGGCATGAAGCCCGAGGACATCGCGCGCTGGGACGAGGCCATGGACGAGGCGGGCGTCACCTGCACTTCCGAGGTGTACCCGGGCACCGTCCACGGCTTCACGATGGCCGACACCTCCGCGTTCAGCCCCTCCGGCCTCGACCGGCATTGGAAGGACCTCGTCCCGCTGCTCGACCGGAACCTCACGACCGACTGACCCCGGCGCCGCCGACCCCGCCCCTGTCGGCCCCGGCTCCCTCGGCCCCGAATCCCGTCGGTCCGGATCGGCGCCGCCCGCCGCCGCCCGCCGCCGCCCGCCGCCGCCCTGTGCGGCCCACCCCGATTGGACGACGAATGGCCGGTCACGTGGTCACATCACCCGCCCACCCCGATACGGCGGGCGGCCGCTCCCCGCGGCTGTGGGCCGTGGTGCTCGCCGCCTGTGCCGGGCAGTTCCTGGTCGTCCTCGACGTGTCGGTCGTCAACGTCGCGCTCCCCGCAATGCGGAGCGACCTCGGCCTGAGCGCCACCGGACTGCAATGGGTGGTCAACCTCTACACCATCGCCTTCGCCGGACTCATGCTGCTCGGAGGCAGGGCCGTCGACGTCTTCGGCCGGAAGAGGATGTTCCTCCTCGGCCTCGGCACCTTCATCGTCGCGAGCCTGGTCGGCGGCCTCGCCCAGGAGCCGTGGCAGCTGCTCGGCGCGCGCACGGTGCAGGGGATCGGGGCCGCCGTGCTCGCCCCGGCGACGCTGACGATCCTCACCACGTCCTTCCCTCCGGGGGCGGCGCGGACCCGGGCCATCGCCACGTGGACGGCCGTCGGCGCCGGAGGCGGTGCGGCCGGCGGGATCATCGGCGGCGCCCTGACCGAGCTGTTGTCCTGGCGCTGGGTGCTGCTCATCAACGTGCCCATCGGGATGCTGGCCGTCGTCGCGGCCGCTCTGTGGGTCACCGAGCGGCGGGACGACCGGGAGGGCGCGCCGCCCCGGCTCGACGTGCCGGGCGCCCTGCTGGTCACCCTCGGCCTGGTGACGCTGGTCTACGGGGTGGTGCAGACCGAGACGCAGGGCTGGGGCGCCCCGGGCGCCTTCGGACCGCTGATCGGCGGGCTCGTGATGCTGGGGGCGTTCGTCCTCGTGGAGGCGCGGACGGCGGCCCCGCTGGTGCCGCTGCGGCTGTTCGCGTCGCGCCCGATATCGGCTGCGAACGCCGCGATGTTCGTATGCGGTGCCGCCATGGTGTCGATGTGGTACTTCATGTCGCTGTACATGCAGAACGTCCTGCACTTCAGCCCGCTCCAAGCCGGTCTGGGGTTCCTCGCGCAGACGGTGAGCATCATCCTCGGCTCCAAGGTCGCCCCGGTGGTGATGCGGGCCCTCGACGGGAAGTACGTGGCGATGGCGGGGATCGCCGTCAGCGGCGCCGGCTTCCTGTGGGCCGGGTGGGGGATTCCGGCCGGCGGCGGATACGTCGCCACGGTCCTGGGCCCCGGGATCCTGATGGCGCTCGGCTTGGGGCTGGCGGCGACGCCCCTGACGTCGTCGGCCACCTCGGGCGCGGCACCTGAGGACGCGGGGCTCGTCTCGGGCCTGGTCAACACCGCGCGCACCGTCGGTGGAGCGCTGGGGCTCGCCGTGCTGTCCACGGTGGCGGCGTCGCACACGGCGGGCCGGTCCGCTTCCGAAGCGCTGGCGGGCGGCTACGGGTTCGCGTTCCAGGTCGGCGGCCTCGTGCTCATGGCAGGTGCCGTGTTCGTCCTCGCCGTTCTTCCCCGCCTGCGCTCAGGGGACGAGGCAGGGTAGGCAGAATCAGTCCCTCTTGGGTCGGCGATCCTGGCGCCGTAGAGCACACGAGCAGGGCCTGCCCGTGGTCGACGGGAAGAAGGGAGCTTGGCTCCCTTAGACCGTCGACGGGCATTTGCTGAGACGCCTGTGCGACGGCGATGGCGAGAACGCCGCGCGCTCGGCGGCCTCCGCGGTCTTGGCCTCATGCGCCCCTGACCGCGACGAGCGGTTCTTTCCCAGCGGCATCGCCCGGTTCGGCTCTGCCAGCGGGGGGCTGTCCGTGGGTTTCGGTGCGGCGGGCCAAGGCCTACAGATCCCGCGCAGGTTCAGGTGTCCTCTCATTCCCGAACGCCGGGATCCGGCGTGACCGGCGGACCGTCCGCTCACCACCGACGTCCGCTCACCGTCGCAGAACCTGCCCGGCCCGCCCTTCGCTCCGTGAGCGTGCGCTGGGCCGCCGACTGCGACACGACTGCGACTCGGCGGCCACAGGGCCCGGACACAGGGACGGCAGCCTCGCCTCCATGACGCAAGCCGAGCCGAACCGGGCCGTCCGGGCCGCCGACGGCGCCTCCGGGCGCGCACCGTACGTTCCCGCCCTGGACGGGCTGCGGGGGATCGCGATCCTCGGGGTGCTGCTGTTCCACACCGACCGCCTCCCCGGGGGCTTCCTCGGCGTGGACCTGTTCTTCGCCCTCTCCGGCTACCTCATCACCGACCTGCTGCTGCGCGAGGTCGCGGCGAGCGGATCGGTCTCCCTCGCCGCCTTCTGGGGCCGGCGGATCCGCCGCCTGTTCCCCGCCCTGGCGGCGATGCTCGCCTCCGTCGCCGTACTGGTCTGGGCCCTCGGGCCGCCGGACACGGTGCGCACGATGCTCTCCGACGGCCCGTGGGTGCAGGTGAACCTGGTCAACTGGCACCTGCTCGCCGAGTCGGCCGGGTACTGGGACCGCTTCGGAGCGGAACGGGTCTTCGAGCACCTGTGGAGCATCGCGGTCGAGGAGCAGTTCTACCTGGTGTGGCCGCTGGTCCTGCTGGCCGCGGCCCGATCCGCACGGCGCCCGGGACGGCGCGGGCACCCGGAACGGCCGGTGGACCGCCGGATCGCGGTGGCGTCCGTCGCCGCCTCCGCCGCCTCGCTGGTGCTGATGGTCCTCCTCGTCGGCGCCGACGGGACGTCCCGCGTCTACATGGGCACCGATACCCGCGCGTTCTCGCTGCTCCTGGGCGCCGCGGCCGCCACGGGCCCGGCCCGCGCCCTCCTCGCGGCCGCCGTCGGCCGGTGGGCGGGCGCGGCCGCCGCGGCGACGGCCGCCGCAATCGCCGTCATCTGGCTGCTCGCGGACGGCGCGGACACGCGGTGGCTGTTCACCGGCGGGCTCTTCGCGCACTCGCTGGCCTCGGCCCTGCTGATCGGCCTGTGCGTCCAGGCCCCGCGGACGCGCCTCTCCCGCGCGCTGTCCTGGCGGCCGCTGCGCTGGCTGGGCCTGGTCTCCTACAGCCTGTACCTGTGGCACTGGCCGGTCATCGTGCTGCTCTCGCCCGAGCGCACCGGCCTGGAGGGGTGGGCCCGGACCGCTGTCGTGGCGGCCGCGGCCGTCGCCCTGGCCGCCCTGTCGAAGTACCTGGTCGAGGACCCGATCCGGTTCCGCGCCCGGTGGGCGCGCGGGCGCAGCGGGGCGTGGGCGTTCGCGGGGGCCATGGTGGGACTCGCCGTCTTGTGGGTCGTGCTGCCGGCCCCGGCCCCGCCCGCCGTCGACATCGCGAAACTGGAGTGACCGGCGGCGCCGTCCACCGTCCATGGCGCGTCACCCGATCAGCGGGCAGGTCCGGTGCTCCTCCGACTCCGCGGTGCCCAGGGTGAAGCGGACCTGGACCTTCGTCCCCGTCGATCCCCCTTGCTGCACGTGGGCGCCCAGCGCGGTGCACACGATCTGGTCGATGCCCTGCGGGGTCACCTCGTCGACCGACAGGGGCACCACCACCGTGAGCACGTCGGGCGCGGTGGTCACGGCGACCCGTGTCGTGGGGACCGGGGCGATCTCCGTGCGCAGGCCGGACGTGGGCCCGGGGCCGGTCAGGAGCAAGGACACTGCGTCCGAGACCGATCCCAGGCGGCCGCTCTCGCGCTGCTGCGCCTTGAGTTCGCCGTCGCCGTCGACGAAGTAGAGGGTCATGCCGGGTGCCACGCCGGTCGGGGCCCGACCGCCGTCGGTCGGTCCGGTGGGGTGCAGCCCGCAGCCCGAGGACAGCAGGGCCGCGGCCACGAGCGCGCACAGCCCGAGCGGGACCCGCGCGGCCGACCGCGCCCGCACCGCCTGTGCCGGTCTCACGACCCCTCCTCCTGCTTCTCCTGCCCGCCCGGGTCCCTCGGCAGCCGCAGCACGAACCGCGCACCGCCGCCGCCGGCGTTCTCCGCGGTGATGCCGCCGCCGTGCAGGCGGGCGTTCTCCGCGGCGATCGCCAGGCCGAGCCCGCTGCCGGGGGTGCGGGCGCGGGCCGTGTCGGCCTTGTAGAAGCGGTCGAACACGTGCGGCCGCACCTCCTCCGGCAGGCCCGGTCCGTCGTCGGTCACCTCGATCCGCACCTCATCAGGTGTCGCCGTGACGCGCACCCGCACGGGCGGCTCCCCGTGCCGCAGCGCGTTGCCGACCAGGTTGGCCACCACGACGTCCAGGCGGCGCCGGTCGGCCCGCAGCGTGATCCCCTCGACCCCCTCCAGCTCGACCCGGTCGAGCCAGCCCCGCGCGCGCAGGCAGTCGCGTACCGCGCCGACCGCGTCGAACTCCTCCACCCGGAGCCGGACCGAACCGGCGTCGAAACGCGACACCTCCATCAGATCCTCCACGAGCCGGACCAGGCGCCGGGTCTCGGTGACCGCCAACCCGACCGACTCGCGGTCGTCCGGCTCCATGCGGTCGGACGCGGTCGCCAGGACCTCGACCACCGCGGTGAGCGTGCTCAGGGGCGTCCTGAGCTCATGGGAGACGTCCGAGGCGAACCGGCGGGCGTCGGCCCGCATCCGCTCCATCCCCGCCATCGACGTCTGGACGGACTCGGCCATCTCGTTGACGGTGGCGGTCAGTTCGGCCAGTTCGTCGGCGCCCTGTGGCGCGGTCCGAGCGCCGAGGTCGCCGCTGGCGAGCCGGCGCGCGGTGTCGCGGAGATCGCGCACGGGGCGCAGGACGCCGCGCGCGGCCAGCAGGGCCAGCAGCACCGCGGGGACCAGGGCCAGTGCGGAGGCTCCGGCCGCCGCCCGGGTGAGCGCGTCGACCTGGTCCTGCACGCCCGACAGGTCGCGCACGGCGTACACCTCGATGCCGGACGGGGTGCGCCCGCCGTCCGGGGCCGTGATCATGAGCGGCACCCCGACGAGGAGCCATGGGCGGCCGTCGGCCGCGACCCGCTGGACGGTGATCCGGTCGCGCTCGCGCACGGCCCCGCGCAGCGCGTCGGTGACCAGGCGGGGGCCGGTGCCGTCGGCGGAGCGCATGTCCTCGTAGGTCACCAGTGTGTTCGGGCCCACATCCCGGCGCAGGCGGTCGAGGGCGTCCTGGTCCGGGGGGTAGGCCAGCTCGGGGGCGGCGGCGCCCACCCGGTCGGCGACCTCCCCGGTGATCCGCTCCTGGGCGCCGTCGACCAGGGCGGTCGCGGCCGAACCCGCGCCGGCCCACGCCGCCGCGGCGGCCCCGAGCACGGTCACCAGGACGAAGGCGACCACCAGCCGGGGGCGCAGCCCGCGCGGCCGCAGCCGTCCGAGCACGGGGCTCACACCGGCCCGAAGCGGTAGCCGAACCCGCGGACCGTCTGCACGTACTCCGGCGCGGAGGGGCGCGCCTCGATCTTGGCGCGCAGCCGCTGCACGCAGTTGTCGACCAGGCGGGAGTCGCCTAGGTAGTCGTGCTCCCAGACCTCCTCCAGCAGCTGCTGCCTGCTGAACACCCGGCCGGGCGCCCGGGACAAAGTCAGCAGCAGCCGCAGCTCCGTCGGCGTCAGGGCCACCGGCTCGCCGTGCAGCGTCACCGTCAGGGCCGAGGTGTCGATGCTCAGGTCGCGGTGCACGCGCAGGCCGTCGGACGGGGTGCTGCGGCGCAGCACGGCGCGGATGCGCGCGTCCAGCACGGTGGGCCGGGCCGGTTTGACGACGTAGTCGTCCGCGCCCGCCTCCAACCCGCTGACGATGTCGAAGTCGTCGCCGCGGGCGGTCAGCATGATCACCGGGACCCCGCCGGACGCGCGGATGCGGCGGCACACCTCCAGACCGCTGATGCCCGGGAGCATCAGGTCGAGCACCACCAGCTCGTACGCGGCCGACTCCAGTTCCCGCAGGCCCCGCTCGCCGGTGTCCGCGGCACCGACCCCGTGGCCGTGCCGGGAGAGGGCGAGCTGGAGGCCGCGCCGGACCAGGGGATCGTCCTCGATCAGCAGAATCGCAGCCATCGCTCCAAGTATGCGCAACGGCCGGCCGCCGGGCCCGCAGGCGCGGGGGACTGCGACACGACCGGGACACGGTGGCGGACGGGCCGGGACAAGCGGCAGGCACCGTCGGGGACATGATCAACAGACCGATCCTCATCGCGGGCCTGGTCGGGCCCCTTCTCCTGTCCGTCGGCTGCTCCGGAGGGAGCTCCGCATCCGAGGACGCGGGCGCGTCCGGGGGCGCGTCCGAAGGTGCTGACGCCTCGGCCGGTCCCGGGCTCTCCGAGGTCCTCCTGCTCGGGGACTCGGTGGCCGCGGGCCAGGCGCTCCCCATGGCGGAGGCGTTCGACGCGAGCGGTGTCGAGTTCGTGTCGGAGGCCTCGGACGGCGGGGGCAACGTCGTCGGGCCCTTCTCCGAGAAGAACTGGGAGGAGCTGCCCGAGCGGGTCGCCGACGCCGACCCCGACCTGGTCGTCTACCAGGTCACCACCTACGACTGGGGGACCGCCGACGAGCAGCGGGAGGGGTACGGGAAGCTGCTCACCACGGTGACCGACCAGGGCGCGGACCTGGTGTTCGTGACCATGCCGCCGATCAAGCCCGACGACTTCTACCGGCCGCACATGGACCAGCTGGAGCGAACGTCAGAGATCGCAGGGCAGGTCGCGGATTCCTCGGGCGATGCGAGACTTCTCGACGCCGGTGAGGTGTGGGGCGACGAGTACCAGAGGGCGCGCGACGGCGAACCCGACCGCAGTGAGGACGGAATCCACACCTGCCCCCAGGGCGCCGCGCGGTTCACCCAGTGGCTGCTTGAAGAGCTGAGCGACGCCTACCCGGGGTTCACCCCGGCAGAGCCCGAGGAATGGGCCGACGCCGGCTGGTCCGCCGACGAACGCTTCAAGGGCTGCTGACCCGCCTGGAAGGCGCCGCTGACCTCTCGGCACGGTGAGACCGCCGCGTTCGCGTATCGCGTCCTCGACCTCTCGGGATCATCAAGGAAGGACAGGGACGTTCCCGTGGGCCGCCCCTGGGCCGTCGGTGTCGGCCGGGGACGCGAACGCGGTCTTGAACCTGCGTCGAGTGCTCCTAAGGAGCGGAACCGGCGGCCCTCACGGGATGAACACGCCTGCGGAGATGAGGTCGAGCAGCCGGGCCCCGGCCGGTGACCGGTTGCCGAAGCGGCTGATGAGCCGGTAGCGGGTCGCGGGCGAGGTGCGGGCGTTCTGGAAGCTGGTCACGACCTTCAGCATCGCGGGGTGGGCCAGGACGTACTCGGCCAGGTCGGTGGCGACCTCTTCGACGCGGGGGTCGTTCGGCTCCCAGGCGAGGGCCTCCCCCGCACGCTTGTGCAGGTCGATGACGTGCGGATCGCCCAGGGCGGCCTCCACGTCGTCGAGGTAGTCGTCGAAGGCATCGGGGTCCAGCGCCCGGGCCAGGACCAAGCCCTCCCGGGTGGCGGCCACCTCCTCCGGGGTGAGCCCGGAGGCGCGCCCCTGCTCCAGCAGGACCGCGGCGCGGTCGGGGAGCAGGGCCTGGTCGCCGTCGGCCAGGCGGCGCAGCTTGGTGCGCTGGGCGGTCATCTCCTCGATCCGCCGGTTCAAGCGCGTCTCGACGTCGTCGAGGGCCGCGGCGAAGCGCTCGGGGCCGTATTCGAGCATGGTGCCGATCTCGGCCAGGGGCACCCCGGCGGCGGCCAGTGTGCGGCCCCGCCCCAGCCGCAGCACCTCGGCCGCGCCGTAGCGGCGGTAGCCGGAGGCGTCGCGCGGGGGCTCGGCGAGCAGTCCGATCCGGTGGTAGTGGCGGACGGCCTTGACCGTCACTTCGGCGAAGGAGGCCGCCTGGCCGATCGTGAGTCCGTCCGGCATCGGCGCGACGCCTTCCTTCTGTGCGGAGACCATGCGCTGAGTGTGCTCCGAGTCTGTGTGGCGTAGATCACGCTTGAGGTTGACCTTAGGGCAAGGGCCAGGCTCCTCATAGAGGCACAGCGGCACAACGGGCACAACGGCACAGTGCCGACCGCGCACGACGGATTCGAAGGAGCGGGCCACGATGACCACACCCCTTTCCGGTCGGCACGAGGACCGACACGGGAGCGTTCCGCCGACCGGCACCACCGGAGCGGACACCCCCGGAACGGATACCGCCGGGCAGGACCGCCCGGAGCTGCAGAGGGCGATCGAGGAGATCGTCGAATCCGGCTTCCTCGGGGTGTCGCTGCGTGTACGCGACCGGCGGGGCGAGTGGGCCGGCAGCGCCGGACGGGCCGAGCTGGGCGGGGCCGCAGCGCCGGCGACGGACACGTACACGCGGATCGGCAGCACGACCAAGACCTTCGCCGCCGCCCTGGTGCTGCGGACGGTGGCCGAGGGGCGGATCGGACTGGACGCCCAGGCAGCGGACCACTTGCCCGGGGTCGGTCTGGACGAGCGGATCACGGTGCGGATGCTGCTGCAGCACACCAGCGGCGTCTTCAATTTCACGGGCGAGTTCGATGCCGAGGGGACACTGATCCCGGGCGTCACCACGCCCTACGGCGCGACGACCGAAGAGTGGCTGGGCGGCCGGCTGGCGAGCCACCGCCCTGAGGAACTGGTGCGGCCGGCGCTCTCGAAGCCGCCGCGGTTCGAGCCGGGTTCCGCGTGGAGCTACTCCAACACCAACTATGTGCTGGCCCGGCTGCTGGTCGAGAGCGTCACCGGCCGCACGTTCCCTGAGGAGATGCAGCGGCAGATCCTGGGGCCGCTCGGACTGACGGGCACCGTGCTGCCGGAGGACTCGCCGGAGATCCCCGCGCCGCACGCCCGTGCCTACTTCCGTTACGAGAAGGACGGCGTGCAGGAGACGGTCGACATCACCCGCCAGAACCCCTCCTGGCTCTCCACCGGCGGCGACGTGATCTCGACCACCGAGGACCTGGCCGTGTTCCTGTCCGCACTGTTGGGCGGCCGGCTCCTGCCGCCCGAGCTGGTGGTCGAGATGTGCACGCCGCGGTCCACGGGGATCCCGTCGATGGACTACGGCCTCGGGGTGTTCGTCCAGGAGACGGAGAGCGGCACCGTCATCAACCACAACGGCGGCGTCCCGGGTTACGCGGCGCTGGCGGCCGCCGCGCCCGACAGGAGCACGACCTTGACGGCGGCGATCAATTACGTGGACGACCCCGACCTGACCATGAACGCCCGGGGCCAGGAGGCCTACCGGAGGCTCGTGAGCGAGGTGTTCTGAGGCGGGCCGACAAGGCGGGGCAGACGGTCGGGCCCGCAGGGGGCACGCCCCTCGATCCCGGCCGGTGAATCGACCGAGGTCGGGAGGGGCCGGGCCTCACTCGATGTAGGGCCTGGCCCGGCCTTCCACGTAGTGGCTGAGCCGGAGCTTCATCGACCGGTCCATCCGGTATCCCTCCAACTCCGCCTTCGGGATCCAGCGGACTTCGCGGGACTCGCTGCTCGGTTTCACCTCCCCCGAGACCGGTAGCGCTGTCAGCACGATCGAGAACTCCTGGCGAACCTCGTCATCGCTCGTGTAGTGGATGACGTGCTTCGGGTCGGTGTAGGTCCCCGAGATTCCCGTGATCTCGCAGGTAATGCCGGTCTCCTCCTGCGTCTCGCGCACCGCCGCCTCGGTCAGGGACTCTCAGAGATCGATCGTGCCGCCCGGCACGGCCCAGTTGCCGTTGTCGGTGCGGCAGATCGTCAGAACCTCGTCCCTCTCGTTGACGACGACCACGTTGACCGAGGGGACGAGGCTGTTGGCGGGCGGGGCCTGCGGGTCGTCGTAATGGTCGATCCGCTTGGGCATGGTCCTCCCTCACTCCAGCGGCGCCGCTTCGCTCTCAAGGCGCTTGAAGCTCTCCAGGTATGTGCTCACCATCCCACCGCCGGCGGTCCGGACACCTCCGGCGGCGCCCATTGCCATCGTCCCTCCGGCGTGTGGCCGACGTGCGCGCATCTCCTCGTCCGGTCGCAGTACTGGCGGTGCATACGACCCCGGCGGGTCCGTGCCCGGTGCCTCCGTCGAGTCCCGGTGGTACGGCGCCCTACCTCCAATTCGGGATGCGGTCCAGGATGTCGCACCGAAGGTCGAGGGCGGGCAGCAGCTCCCGGGGGTCCCGGTGGTCGTTGATCGAGTCGATCGCGTCAAGGAACTCCCCGCGGAAGTGGATTCCGCGGGGAGCGCGCGGATCGGCCAGCAGGAGGTTGACGACATCCGGTTGCAGTACGGCGCGCGCGAAGTCGTCGTCTTCGGTCGTCACCTCGAACTGGCCGTCGAACTCCGGGAGCCCGATCGATGTCCCGCCACGGCCGATGGCCTGGTTGGCGGAGTTCTGGAGCCGCGGGACGCGCGTGATGTTCAGGATCGGATGAGGGGACGGGGCCGCGACCCAGATGGCCCGCTCACGTTGGTGGTTCCCCTGGTAGGTCACGTCGAAGGTGGACGCGAGGAAGCGCCGCCCCCGGTGGGTTCCTGAGACGACGTCATGTGCCGCCGTGGCTCTGGGGGGACCCGCCAGCGGCGTACGCCGGTCCCGCCGGTCGAACTGGCGGTTGTACAGCTCGATGAGCGTGTCGTCGCGCTCGGAGAACGCCCACCCGCACTGCTCGATCGCGGGTCGGAGCTGCTGTGCCTCAGGCGGGCGGGCGGCCCGGGTCGCCCGGAGGACGAAGAAGATCAGCAAGGCCACGCCGGCGAGAATGGCCAGAGTCCCGAAGATGACGATGACCAGCACCAATGCCGAACTCATTTGCCGCCCCCATACAGACTGGAACCCGAGGCCCGGACCGCACCGGGGGTTCGGTCACGCACTCGTACGGACCCGGAGCCAGGTTCGCACAGGCCCACAGCAGTGCGGTGACCGAGGGACCCGCATGCGTCTTCGTGGGGTTGTGTCCGCCGGCGATCGCGGATCGCACCTTGCAGGCGACGATCGGCCCGATGACCAGGGAGCCGTGGCGGTAGCGCGGTGCCTCGGGTAGGGGAACGGATTCAGGTGTTCGGGCGCCGGCTCCCCGCATTCACCTCCGACAGCAGAAAAGCCCTGCCTGTTCGATGTGTCATCGCAGGTCAGGGCTTTCTTTCGAATGGAGCGGATGACGGGAATCGAATGCCCCAGGTTCAGGGGGATGACCTGCATAAATCCTGAGAATGTGCAGGTGAAGGGGGAGTCGTCGTCCAGGGTGTTCCGGGTTGCTCCGGGATGCTCTCCCAGTGGTGCACCCTCAGGGTGCACCACCTGTGCGGGGTCGGTGCACCCGCGAGGGTGGACGGCGGGCTGGGCCTGCCTTTTCGGTCGTCGCCGAGGTTCGTGTGGGTGGTGCGGGTTATCCTTCGGCTGGCGTTCGCGGGTGGGCGGTGTCTGTCGCTTGGGAACCCTCGGTGCCCATGGAATCCCGGGGAGGTTCTCAAGGGGAAATGGGTGGTTTTGGTGTCCGGTGGCAGGTTCCAGGTGCCGGTCAGCGCTCCGTTCCCGGGCCGACCTACCTGTTCAGACGC
>NZ_ANAD01000200.1:69-206 GCF_000341245.1 Nocardiopsis halophila DSM 44494 | reverse complement strand
GGTCGCCGTCAGCGGCGGCCGAGGATCGCAACCGCTTCATGCGCCGCATGAGCAGCGGCGACCTGTGGGTGGCGGTCGCCGTCAGCGGCGGCCGAGGATCGCAACCAGCTCGCAGATCGCGCGGCTGATGCTGCAGT
>NZ_ANAD01000200.1:0-64 GCF_000341245.1 Nocardiopsis halophila DSM 44494 | reverse complement strand
GGTCGCCGTCAGCGGCGGCCGAGGATCGCAACGCAGGGCCCAAGTCCCGGCGGCCGGTAGAACG
>NZ_ANAD01000199.1 GCF_000341245.1 Nocardiopsis halophila DSM 44494 | reverse complement strand
CGGTCGCCGTCAGCGGCGGCCGAGGATCGCAACTCGTGATGGCGATCGCGACGGTATGGCGGTGGATGTGGCGGTCGCCGTCAGCGGCGGCCGAGGATCGCACCAAAATCGCACTGCCCAGTAGCGTGGTGTTGAACGACATGGCGGTCGCCCTCGATGGCGGCCGAGGATCGCAACTTGTTGGCTGGACTTCATGGGATGAAGATCCACTGCTTGTGGAGAGCGCCGGGCCGTCCTGTGGCGGCCCGGCCTCCCCAGGCGTTTGCGGTTCGATAGGGGGTACGCGGCATTTCGGCTGCTTGTGAGTGATTTTTACAGAAACCCCGGCGGGTGTCGGTGGGGTGGGCTAGCGTTCCGAGCATTCCAGCCAGACGGCTTTTCTTCGGGACGGTTGCATGGAGATCTGGGGCCACAGCGCCAACGACGCCGGTGAGCGTCACACCCTTGCTGATCACCTTCGCGGGACCGAAGAGCGGGCCCGCCGCTACGGTGCCCGGTTCCATGCAGGTGAACTCGCCGGATACCTCGGGCGGGTCCACGACGTCGGCAAAGGGAGCTGCGCCTGGCAGAGCGGACTCCTGCGGGCCGAGGCCTCGGGCGGGCGCGTGGGGATCCCGCACAAGCACGCCGGCACCCACCTCGCCTTCAAGGCCGGACTCGGGCCCCTCGCGAACGTGGTGTTCGGGCACCACGGCGGCCTGCAGTGCCGCCCTGAGCTCAAGACGGCGCTGCGAGAGGCCCGCACCGACCACAAGGCGTCGGTCGACGAGGCCATCGACCGGGTCTCCCAGGTCGTGCCCGAGATCTTAGAGGGGCCTGGCCTCCCCTCCTGGGTCCAGACCGCCATCACCTCCGCCCCGCTGGTCACAGACGTCCTGGTGCGCATGGTCTTCAGCGCGGTAGTGGACGCCGACCGCCTCGACACCGCCGAGCACATGGACGCCATCGCGCGCCCCGACCACCCGGTGGCCGCCGGAGACCTGGTCGAGCGCTACGAGCAGTCCCGCCTGGCCCGGCTGGAGGGGCGCGCGCCGTCGCCGGTGGACGCCGACCGCGCCCGGCTCTACGAGCAGGCCGTGGCCGCCGCCGAAGGACCACAGGGCATCTACCGGATGCCCGCGCCCACCGGTTCGGGCAAGACCTATGCCGCGGGCGCCTTCGGGCTGCACCACGCCCGCCGCCACGGGCTGGGCCGGGTGATCGTGGCCGTCCCCTTCACCACGATCACCGAACAGAACGCGAAGGAGTACCGGGACCTGCTGGAGGCCCCCGGGCAGGAGCCGGTGGTGCTGGAGCACCACAGCGGCATCGATCTGGACGCCGACGGAGCCCCGGGGAACCGGTGGGCCAAGCTCGCCTCGGAGAACTGGGACGCCGCGTTCGTGGTGACCACCACGGTGCGCCTGTTCGAGTCCCTGTTCTGCCACAAGCCCGAGGCGATGCGGCGCCTGCACCGCCTAGCCGGTTCGGTGCTGGTGCTGGACGAGGTGCAGGCGCTTCCCGACCGACTGCTGGTGCCGATCCTGTCGATGCTGCGCACGCTGACCGAGCACTTCGGGGTCACCGTGCTGCTGGCCTCGGCCACCCAGCCGGCCTTCTTCGACCTCTCGCCCTTCCAAGACGTGCCCGCTCGCGATGTGATCGAGGACCCGGCGCCGCTGTACCGGCGCCTGGCACGGGTGACCTACTCGTGGTGGACCGACCCGGCCCCCACCCGCGAGGAGCTGGCCGAACGCGCGGCCGCCTCGCCCTCGGTGCTGGTGGTGTGCAACACCACCAGCCAGGCCCAGGAACTCCACGAAGGAATCAGCAGGCACCGGCAGGACGACGGGCCGGTGCTGCACTTGTCCACCCGCATGGTGGCCCGCCACCGCCAGGACGTCCTGGCGAAGATCACCGAACTGAACAAGGCGGGAGCCCCGGCAGCGGTCGTGTCCACCCAGCTCGTCGAGGCCGGGGTGGACCTGGACTTTCCCGAGGTCTTCCGCGCCTTCGCCCCGGCCGAGTCGATGCAGCAGGCCGCGGGCCGCTGCAACCGTTCCGGGCGCCTGGAGCAGGGCCGGGTGGTCGTCTTCGACCTGACCGGCGACGACGGAAAGGTCTCCAGCGGCGGGGAGTTCATCTACGGGGCCGCGCTGGAGGCCACCCGGGAGCACTTCGGCCCTGGAAAGGCCTGGCCCGATTCCCCTGACGTCATGGACGCCTATTACAAGGACCGGTTCAAGTACACCAACGTCGAAAACGACGGCCAGAAGATCCAGGACGCCCGCCGCGACGGCGACTTCCCCGAGGCTGACCGCCTCTTCACGATGATCAAAGAGGTGAGCATCCCGGTCGTGGCCGTGCCCGAGCGCTACGCCGAAGACGCCGAACGCGTCCGCGAGATGCTCGGCCTGTTGCGCCAGGGCGTCCCGCCCGGCCACCTGCTGCGCGAGCTGCGCCCCTTCACCGCCACGCTTCCCCGAGGCCTGGCCGAGCGCAAGGCCGCCGGATTGCTCGCCCCTGTCGTAGGCGACCTGTACGAGTGGCTCGGCGACTACGACGACGAGCGCGGCATCGTGATCGCCGACACCAAGGAGTACGTGTTTTGACCAGCCCACCCCCCGGGCCCCCACCTCTGGCGGTGGAGGTCGAGGGCCCCTTCGCCTGCTTCACCCGCCCCGAGCTCAAGACCGAGCGGTTCAGCTACCCGGTCATGACCCCCTCGGCCGCCAAAGGCGTCCTCGAAGCGATCTTCTGGAAGCCCGAGTTCTCCTACCGCATCGAGCGCATCGAGGTCCTCAAACCCATCCGGTGGGTCTCGGTGCGGCGCAACGAGGTCGACCAGACCACCTCCGCCGACTGGGTGCGCAAGGCCATGGACGACCCGGCCGAGCGGTTCGACGTCGAAGCCCACCGCGACCAGCGCCACATGAAGGCCCTGCGCGACGTGGCCTACCGGATCCACGCCCACATCCGGCTGCGCGACCACACCGACGCCCACCCGGCCAAGTACCGCGACCAGTTCCGCCGCCGCCTCGAACGCGGGGCCTGCTTCAGCCAGCCGTTCCTGGGCACCCGCGAATTCTCCGCCTCCTTCTACAAACCCACCGACCGCGCGCCCATTCCCGAGAGCGAGGACCTGGGGGTGATGCTGCACAGCATCGACTACAGCGCCAAGCGCGAGGCCTACCGCTGGTTCCACGCCGCCATGGCCGAGGGGGTCCTGCACGTCCCCGAGCGCGGCGGCGAGCTGCCCGGCTCGCCGGCCGGGCGCACCGGCGGGAGGGGATGAAGCGGTGCTGCTCAAAGCCCTGGCCGACCACGCCCCCCACATCGAGGACCTGCCGCCGGCCCACTACCGCCCCCGCACCATCCGCTGGTGCCTGAAGCTGGACGCCCAGGGCCGGCCGTCCCCGGAGCTCCTCGACCTCGCCGGTGCCGACCACCCCACGGGCATCGAGCTCAACGCCCCCTACGTCTACCGCTCCGGGGCCAAACCCCCGCCCGTCCTGCTGGTCGACACCCTGGAGTACGTGCTCGGCGTCCCCAAGACCGACACCGAGAAGGCCCGCACAGAGGCCCGGCGCCGCAACGAGGCCTACATCGACCTGCTCAGGCAGTGGGCACAGGCCGCCGAAGACGACGCCACGGCCCGCGCCGTACTGGCCTGCTTCGAAGGCGGCCACCACCGCGCGGTCGATCCCGGCAAGGCCAAACCCTCGGACCTGGTCGCGGTGGACGTGTCCGGGCAGCCCTGGCCGCACCTGCAACCGGCCGCCCAGCAGGCCTGGCAGGCCACCGTCACCGCCCGCAAGAGCGGCCGCGCCGGGCAGGGCCAGTGCCTGTCCTGCGGGAAGGACCGCCCCCTGCTGGACTCGCTTCCCGAACCCGTCAAGGCCGGACTGATCCCGACCGGCTCCAACCGGGGACGCGACGCCCAGCTGGTGTCGATCAACACCTCGGCCCAAGGGCGCGGGGGCCGCATCCAGCTCTCCGACATCCCCGTGTGCGAAGCCTGCGGGGCCCGCTCGGCCGCCGTGCTCAACGCGCTCCTGGCCGACCGCCGGCACCGCTACCGCATGCCCGACTCGGTCATCACCTGGTGGCTCAAGGAGCCCACCGCCGTCTCGGTGATGGACCTGTTCGAGGCCACCGAGGCCCAGGACGTCGCGCACGTCTTCGCTGAACTCGACAAGCCGCACCGGACCAGCGGCGCCCAGGACATCGACGCCAACCGCTTCCACGCCCTGATCCTGTCGGTCAACCAGAGCCGCGTCATCGTGCGTGAATGGATCGACGTGGCCCTGCGCCAGGAACTGGACCACCTGGCCTCCTGGTTCGACGACCACCAGGTCCAGGACTGGCGCAGCGACGGCCCGCGGCCCGTCCCGGTCTGGCGCATGGCCGCATCCCTGGGGCGTGGACGGGACACCGCCGAGGGGTGGCGCTACCTGCCCGACACCGCACCCGACGGGGCCCAGCGCCAGCTCATGCTGGCCGCCCTCAACGACACCGTGCCGCCCCGGTCCCTGCTGTCCCACCTCAACCAGCGCATCGGCGCCGACGGGCGCATCGACCACCCCCGTGCCGCCCTGCTGCGCCTGCTGTTCAACCGCACATTCGCAACCGACCACGGAGAGGTGCCGCCCGTGCTCAAAGAGGACCGCACCGACCCGGCTTACGTGGCCGGGCGCCTTTTCGCTGTTCTGGAGTCCCTGCAGTACCGGGCCCTGCGCGACCCGGAGACCGGCGAGGGCCCCAACAGCACCATCGCCGACAAGTGGCTCTCGGCGGCCAAGGCCACCCCGCGCTCCCGGATGGAGCCGCTGCTGGACAAGTCCCAGGCCCACCTGCGCCGCCTGCGCGCCTCGGGCAAGCCCAAGGACCAGGCCGCCCAGCACGCCTACTTCACCACCATCTGCACCCTGCACGACCTGCTGGAGGGCCCGCTGCCCGACACCCTCGACCAGGAGGGCCAGTCCCTGTTCAGCCTGGGCTACTACCAGCAGCACTCCCACGACCAGCGCCAGCGCCGCGCCCACGCCAACGGCGGCACCGACCAGGAAGAGCAGCGATGACCACCACGCCCGCCCACCTCGACCCCGAGCGCAAGCACGACTTCGTCTTCTTCTTCGACGTGCGCGACGGCAACCCCAACGGCGACCCGGACGCCGCAGGCGCCCCGCGCACCGACCCCGACACCGGCCAGGGCCTGGTCACCGACGTGGCCCTCAAGCGCAAGATCCGCAACACCATCCCCCTGTTCAAGCAGGGCCAGCCCGGCTTCGACATCTACGTCGAAGCCGGGGTCTCCCTCAACTCCCAGCACGAGCGCGCCTACACCGAACTGGGCCTCAAGGGCGACAAGAACGACAAGAAGCAGACCGCCGGCAACCAGCCCCGCGCCCGCGACTGGATGTGCCAGACCTTCTTCGACGTGCGCATGTTCGGCGCGGTGATGAGCACCGGCGACAAGCCCGCCGGGCGCGTCCAGGGCCCGCTCCAGCTCACCTTCTCCCGCTCCCTGCACCCGGTGCTGCAACAGGAGCACGGCATCACCCGCATCACCCAGACCCGCACCGCCGACATCGACAAGGGCGAGTCCACCGAGATGGGCAACAAGCACACCGTGCCCTACGGGCTCTACCAGGGCTTCGGCCACTTCAGCGCCCCTCTGGCCAAGCGCACCGGCGTCACCGCCGACGACATGGAGGCCTTCTGGCGGGCCATGGCCATGATGTTCGAGCACGACCGCGCCTCCTCCCGCGGGGAGATGGCCATGCGCGGGCTGTACGTGTTCACCCACGACGACGCCTTCGGCCGCGCCCCGGCCCACACCCTCTTCGACCGGGTGCGCGCCGGCCTGGTCGACGAGCACCAGCAGCGGCCGGTGCGCTCCTTCAGCGACTACAAGATCACCGCCGAGGAGAGCGGCCTGCCCGAGGGCATCACGCTGACGCCGCTGCTCGCCGGATGAGCACCGCAGGCGGGGCGCAGGAGCCGCTGCCGGTGCCGCTGTCCGCGCTGGAGCACTACGACTACTGCCCCCGCCAGGCCGGGCTCATCCTCCTGGAGGACGGCTTCGCCGACGACGCCGCCACCGTGCGCGGCACTCTGGCCCACCACCGGGTCCACGACCCCGGACAGGAGTCCCGACCCAGGGTGCGCACCCTGCGGGCCCTGCCCGTGTGGCACCACGGCCTGGGGATGACCGGGGTGTGCGACGTGGTGGAGCTCCTCCCCGACGGCACCGTCCTTCCGGTGGAGTACAAGTCCGGGGCCTACAAGCCGGGCGGGGCCGCCGATGTCCAGGTGGGGGCGCAGGCGATGTGCCTGGAGGAGCGCATGGACACCCGCATCGCCGATGCGGCCGTCTACTCCATGGCCGACCGGCGCCGCCACACCGTCGCTGTCGACGAAGAACTGCGCGGGCGCGTTCGCTCGGCCGTCGAGCAGGTGCGCGCGATCATGAGCGGCTCGGTCCTGCCGCCCCCGGCCGCCGACGCCCGCTGTCGGCGCTGCTCGATGAACACCTCCTGCATGCCCAAAGTCCTGGCCGGACAGGCCCGCTACCAGCGCCACCTGGCCGCCCTTTACCGGCCCGCCGAGGAGACCGAGTGGGATGACTGAACTCCTCAACACCCTCTATGTCCAGACCCCGGGAGCCTCCCTGCACCTGGACGGCGACACGGTCCGCATCGTCCTGCCCGAGACCGAGGGCCGGACAACGCTGCCGCTGCTGAGACTGGAATCCATCGTGGCCATGGGGGAGGTGCACGTCACCTCGCCCCTGCAGGACCGCTGCGCCCAGGACGGGCGCCCCATCGTGTGGATGACCCGCGGCGGCAGGTACCGCTACCGCGTCGAAGGGCCCACCCGCGGAAACGTGCTGCTGCGCCACTGCCAGCACCTGGCCCACGCCGAGGAGGCCAAGCGGCTGGAGATCGCGCGGGCCTGCGTTGCCGGCAAGATCCAGAACAGCAGGCAGGTCCTGCTCAGAGGCGCCCGCGACTCCACGACGCACAAGCAGGAGCTGCGGGAGAAAGCCGCCGCGCTGGAAGGCTCCCTGGAGACGGCGGCCGAGGCGGCCGACATCGGCGAGCTGTTCGGGGCCGAAGGATCAGCGGCACGCGCCTACTTCGAGGCCTTCGCGCTGATGGTGCGCCCGGAGAGCGGGTTCACCTTCCCCGGGCGCATCAAGCGCCCGCCGACCGACCCGGTCAACGCCCTGCTGTCCTTCCTCTACGGGCTGGTGCGCTCCACGGTCCACGGCGCCTGCGAACAGGTGGGGCTGGACCCCTACGTGGGGTTCCTGCACGGCATCCGCCCCGGGAAACCGGCGCTGGCGCTGGACATGATGGAGGAGTTCCGGGCCGTCATCGCCGACCGGCTCGCCCTGACCCTGGTCAACCGGCGCCAGGTGAACCCCGACCACTTCGAGACCCTGCCCGGCGGGGCGGTGCAGCTGACCGAGGAGGGGCGCAAGGTCGTGCTCACCCAGTGGCAGCAGCACCGCCAGAAGGACCAGTCGCACCGGGTGCTGGGACGCAGAGTGCAGCACGCGCTGATGCCTTCGGTGCAGGCTCGCCTGATGGCGCGCCACCTGCGCGACGAGCTGCCGGGCTATGTTCCTTGGACGGTGTGAATGGAACTGCTCATCACCTACGACGTGGCCACCACGACCCCGGAGGGCGCCCAACGGCTGCGCCGCGTGGCCAAGCTGTGCGAGGGGTTCGGGATGCGGGTGCAGAAGTCGGTCTTCGAGGTCGTGTGCGGCGAGGCGGACCTGGTGCGGCTGAACGACCAGCTGGCGCGCATCATCGACGAGGAAGAGGACAGTATCCGGGTGTACCGGATGAACCGCGGGTCGTTCAAGGCGGTGGCGACGATGGGAAGGGCTCGTGCGCTGCCGCATGATGACGCGCTGGTGCTGTAGTTGGGAACCTCCGGTGCCCATGGAATCCCGGGGAGGTTCTCAATGAGGTTTGCGCCTTTTTGTGGAGGAGAGTCCGGTTCGCGCGTCGGTTTTACCGTCGCGGACCGGGGTGTTTCCCCATTTCAGGCGCCGTGGCGGTCGCCCTCAGCGGCGGCCGAGGATCGCAACGCGCTGCTGCTGGAGGGCACCACCCCGGCGGCGGGGTGGCGGTCGCCCTCAGCGGCGGCCGAGGATCGCAACCTCTCAAGGGATTCGGGGTGCGGGAGCCGCACCGACAGGTGGCGGTCGCCCTCAGCGGCGGCCGAGGATCGCAACCTGAAAAATCTGTTGTTGACGAGTGTCACCCGGAGGTGGCGGTCGCCCTCAGCGGCGGCCGAGGATCGCAACCACCCCGGTGCCGGTGCTGCGGCTGAAGCCCA
>NZ_ANAD01000198.1:147-348 GCF_000341245.1 Nocardiopsis halophila DSM 44494 | reverse complement strand
CGCCCTCAGCGGCGGCCGAGGATCGCAACGTCGTCGGGGGCTTGGTCGTCGGGGCGGTCGGCTTGTGGCGGTCGCCCTCAGCGGCGGCCGAGGATCGCAACGTAGTCCTCGGTCGGCTCGGTGTCCCAGCTTGNGGTCGCCCTCAGCGGCGGCCGAGGATCGCAACCGCACTCCAGCGCATGCGTGAACGGCGACTTGCCC
>NZ_ANAD01000198.1:0-141 GCF_000341245.1 Nocardiopsis halophila DSM 44494 | reverse complement strand
TCGCCCTCAGCGGCGGCCGAGGATCGCAACCCCGTTGCCGTGGCGGATGCACATCCTTTTGTATCGTGGCGGTCGCCCTCAGCGGCGGCCGAGGATCGCAACGTCGACGAGGTGGAGAAGGTCGCCGAGGCGGTGATGTGG
>NZ_ANAD01000197.1 GCF_000341245.1 Nocardiopsis halophila DSM 44494 | reverse complement strand
CCTCAGCGGCGGCCGAGGATCGCAACCCCTCCCGCGTCCGGCTGAGGGGGCCGGGCGCCATNCGGTCGCCGTCAGCGGCGACCGAGGATCGCAACTGGGAGGCCTGGGGGTGGGTGCGCGCGGACGCGCCNNCGGTCGCCGTCAGCGGCGACCGAGGATCGCAACCGCTCTAAGGCATACTCCCAAGCCCACCCCGACCGCGTGGCGGTCGCCGTCAGCGGCGACCGAGGATCGCAACGACGATCGTGACGCGCGTAGTCTGGCCCGTGTACAGGTGGCGGTCGCCGTCAGCGGCGACCGAGGATCGCAGCTCGATGGGGGTGCACGGTGACCTCTTCGCTCCGGGGGGGTCGCTCTCACGGGGGTGCGTGCGGATTACGGGTCGCTCGCGCTATGCGCTGGGTGGGGGAGTGGCTTCAGGTGCTCGGGCGCCGGCTTCCTTCCGTGCACCCTCGTGCACCCCCGCTGAGGGTGTGAATGACGGGATGGAGTCTGCACAGCGGGCGGCCGCGGCGAGGCGGTGCACCCGCGCGTGCACCCTCGGCAGCAGAAAAGCCCTGCCTGTTCGATGTGTCATCGCAGGTCAGGGCCTTCTTTCGAATGGAGCGGATGACGGGAATCGAACCCGCGTTATCAGCTTGGGAAGCTGAAGTTCTACCATTGAACTACATCCGCGTCGGGCTGCCCGGTGGGTGTTCCGTGGCTGCCAACGGGCCTCATCATAGCGGACTCTGGCGGGGAGCGGTAACCGGCGCGGGGCGGTGGCCCGCCGGTGGGGCGGAGCGGGGGGTCGTCGCAGCAGGTAGGTTCTGTTGCGTGCTGCTCTCCGATCGCGATATCAGGTCCGAAATCGAGTCCGGGCGGGTGAAGATCGACCCCTATGACCCCGGGCTGATCCAGCCGTCCAGCATCGATGTCCGGCTGGACCGGTACTTCCGGGTTTTCGAGAACCACAAGTACCCGCACATCGACCCCGCCGTCGAGCAGCCCGACCTGACGCGGCTGGTGGAGGTCGCGGCCGACTCGGAGTTCATCCTGCACCCCGGGGAGTTCGTGCTGGCCTCCACCTACGAGGTCGTCACCCTGCCGCACGACATCGCCAGCCGCCTGGAGGGCAAGAGCTCCCTCGGGCGCCTGGGGCTGTTGACGCATTCGACCGCCGGCTTCATCGACCCCGGGTTCTCCGGGCACGTGACCCTTGAGCTCTCGAACGTCGCCACGCTGCCGATGAAGCTCTACCCGGGCATGAAGATCGGTCAGCTGTGCATGTTCCGCCTCAGCTCCCCGGCCGAGCACCCCTACGGCTCGGCGCGGTACGGCTCGCGCTACCAGGACCAGCGGGGGCCGACGCCTTCGCGCGCCTACCTGAACTTCGGGCGGACGCAGGTCTGAAGCGGCTCTGAGCCCCCGACCGCAAGCGGTCAGCGGTACGGGCCGTAGGGCGTGTAGGGGGCGTACCCCTGCGTCGTGGGGCGGGGCTTCTCGCGCTTGGGGAGCAGCCAGGCGGACAGCAGCCCCCCGGCGAAGCCGAAGAGGTGCGCCTGCCAGGACACCCCTTCCTGCTGGGGCAGGACGCCCCAGATCAGCGTCCCGTAGAAGATGATGACGCTGATCATGATCACGATGTCGATGG
Source organism: Nocardiopsis halophila DSM 44494 (assembly GCF_000341245.1). Lineage (GTDB taxonomy): Bacteria > Actinomycetota > Actinomycetes > Streptosporangiales > Streptosporangiaceae > Nocardiopsis_A > Nocardiopsis_A halophila. The sequence goes on along the minus strand of NZ_ANAD01000197.1, from coordinate 35,040 downwards.
TCTTCCGCTCCACGATCCCGCGCAGCACCGTGTAGCCGAAGTAGCCGAACACCAGCCCGCTCGCCCCGACGGTGAGCACCCCGGGCGGGCTGAAGAGCCACACCCCGATGCCGCTCACGGCCATCACGATGAGCGTCGTCCACATGAACCTGCTCAGCCCGCCGCTGATCGCGACCAGTGACCCCAGCACCAGGAACGGCAGCGAGTTGCTGATCAGGTGCGCGAAGTTGGCGTGCATGAAGGGCGCGGTCACGATCGTCCACGGCGCCTCGGTGTCCCACGAGCGCAGCCCGAACGCCGCGTCCAGCGCCCCGCCCGCGACCGAGTCGAAGAGCTCGAAGATCCACATCGCCGCCAGGAAGGCGGCGACCGTGAGTACGGCGACTATCCGTGAGTGCGTCACGCTTTCGACTCTATGCGAACCCTTCGCCCCGTCCCAGCCCTGTCTCCCCTCGGACCGGAGGGCGGGAGGTCACCTCGTGTGACTGCTCTGACCTGCTGTGTTGCATGAGAATGTGACGTGTTTCACGTTCTATAAGTGTGTGGTGCGGATCACATCCCGGGGGGTTCGCCCGAGCGGGAAGGCGGCACTTCCTTGGACGGCGCGGTGTGACCCCGGTTAAACGTGTTATCTGCGCGTGACCGTTCGATGTGTACCGGTCAGGCTTCCTCGTTAGCCTGCAGCTTCGGCATAAACAGGACTTAAGGAGTGGGGCCCGCCCACGCTCACCCCCCCGGTCCCGAGTGCGACGAAGCCGATGAGGGAGCCGAAGAGGAGACCGTGCCAGCAGTACGCGCAGAGAATCTCTACAAGGTGTTCGGGAGGCGGGCCGCCACCGCGGTCGATCTGCTCTCCGACGGGCGCCACCGCGACGAGATCGCCGACCTCGGCGTCACCGCGGCCGTCATCGACGCCTCCTTCGAGGTGGAGCCGGGCGAGATCTTCGTGGTCATGGGCCTGTCCGGGTCCGGCAAGTCCACCCTGATCCGCATGCTCAACGGTCTGCTCCCCCCGACCGCCGGCACGGTGGAGATCGACGGAACCGACATCACCGGCCTCAAGAAGGCCGAGCTCCGCAAGGTGCGCAGCGAGAAGGTCAGCATGGTCTTCCAGCACTTCGCGCTGTTCCCGCACCGCCCCGTCGTGGAGAACGCCGCCTATGCGCTCGAAGTCCGCGGTGTGCCGCGGGAGGAGCGCCGCGCGAAGGCGATGGAGGCGCTGGAGCTCGTCGGGCTCAAGGACTGGGAGGACAAGCTCCCCGGCCAGCTGTCCGGCGGCATGCAGCAGCGTGTGGGCCTGGCCCGCGCGCTGGCCGCCGACACCGAGATCGTCCTGATGGACGAGGCCTTCAGCGCCCTGGACCCGCTGATCCGCCGCGACATGCAGACCCAGCTGTTGGAGCTGCAGGCCAGCCTCGGCAAGACGATCGTGTTCATCACCCACGACCTCAACGAGGCGATGCGCCTGGGCGACCGCATCTGCGTGCTGCGCGACGGCCGCGTCGCCCAGATCGGCACGGCCCAGGAGATCCTGGACCACCCCGCCAACGACTACGTCGCCACCTTCACCGAGGACGTCGACCGCACCCGGGTGCTCACCGCCTCGTCGGTGATGGTCCCCGCCGCGCCCTACGCGGCCCCGACCGACACCCCGCGCGCGGTCCTGCGGGTCATGCGCGAGCAGCACCGCGACTTCTGCTTCGTGCTGGACGGGCAGGAGCGCCTGCTCGGCGTCGTCGAGGAGCGCGACGTGCAGGCCGCGGACGAGGAGGGCGCCGCCGACATCGCCGAGCACGTGAAGCCGGCGGAGGCCACCACTCCCCCCTCCACCCTGGTGGCCGACCTGTTCGCCGACGCCGCGCGCTCGCCGCGGCCGCTGGCGGTCCTCGGCGACGACGACCGCATGCTCGGCGTCATCCCCCGCGCCGCCTTGCTCGACGGACTCGCGATGGAGGGGGGCCGCTCATGAACCCGTTGACCGTACCCGTCCCGCGCCTTCCCGTCGGCGACACCTTCGACCGGGCCATCGAGTGGCTCCGGACGAACCTGGAGTCCTTCTTCGACGTGCTGGGCGCCGTCATCGGCGCCTGCGTCGAGGCCCTGACCGGCCTGCTCGCCCAGACCTCGGCGACCCAGTTCACGCTGCTGGCCTGCGCCGTGATCGGCGTCGGACTGCTGCGCCGGGGCCACCTGCGCCCAGTGGCGATCGCCGTGGGCTCCTGGGCCGTGCTGTACATCGCCGAACTGGCCGGCGGCGCGGCCACGTCCGTCATCGGGTCGATGCCCGCGGCGCTCTTCAACCCGGCGATGAGCCTGTTCCAGGCCGAGTACGTCTACCCGCCGCTCATCCCGGCCCTGCTGCTGCTGGTCGCCCTGGTGGTGCTCAGCTTCGTCCTGGGCCGGGGCACGCGCCAGGAGCTGCTCGCCGCCCTCACCTGCGTGGCGCTGTTCGCCGTCGCGCTGGCCCACTTCACCCTGGGCGTCCAGCTGTCCCTGGTCACCCTCCCGCTGTTCGCCCTGCTGGCCTACCTGGTCAGCGGCTGGCGCGTGGCGCTGTTCACGGTGCTGGGCTTCCTGCTCATCATCAGCATGGACAAGTGGGACAACGCCATGGCCAGCCTGGCGCTGATCCTCGTGGCCACCGGCGTGGCCGTGGTCGTCTCCCTGCCGCTGGGCATCCTGGCGGCCAAGAGCGACCGCTTCAGCACCGTCGTCCGCCCGGTCCTGGACTTCATGCAGACCCTGCCGGCGTTCGTCTACCTGCTGCCCGCGGTGGCGTTCTTCAGCATCGGCACGGTCCCCGGCGTCATCGCGACCGTCGTGTTCGCCATGCCGCCCGGCGTGCGCCTGACCGAGCTGGGCATCCGCCAGGTCGACAAGGAGCTGGTGGAGGCCGGCGAGGCCTTCGGCGCTCCGGACTGGGCGATCCTGCGCCGGATCCAGCTGCCGCTGGCGCTGTCCACGATCATGGCCGGCGTCAACCAGATCATCATGCTCAGCCTGTCCATGGTGGTCATCGCCGGGATGGTCGGCGCGGGCGGCCTGGGCAACGACGTCTACCGCGGCATCGCCCAGGGCAACGTCCCCGTCGGCTTCGAGGGCGGCATCGCCGTGGTGGTCCTCGCGATCTACCTGGACCGCCTGACGGCGGCCATCACCCGGTTCTCGCCGGCGGGCAGGGCCGCGGCCGCCGCGCGCTGACCCCCGGCCCTCTGACCCGGGACCCCTTACGCCCCCCGCTTCCTCACATCCCCAACTGCAAGGAGGAGATGGACATGCGCGCTCCCAAGCGCTTCCCCCGTTTCACGGCGGTGGGCGCGGCTTCGGCCGCCCTGCTGATGGCCGGCGCGTGCGGTGGCGGCGGCGGTGACGGCGTCGCCACCGGCCCCGAGGGCGGTGACGGCGGCGGCGAGAAGATCAGCATCGGCATGATCGCCTGGGACGAGGACATCGCCGTCACCCACGTGTGGAAGGCGCTGCTGGAGGAGAAGGGCTACGACGTCGAGATCGAAGAGGTCGACGTCGCGCCCACCTTCCAGGGCCTGGCCGAGGGCGACATCGACCTCTACCTGGACGTCTGGCTGCCCGTCACCCACGAGTCCTACTGGGAGGAGTACGGCGACAGCCTGGAGGACCTGGGCGCCTGGAACGCCAACGCCTCCCTGCAGCTGACGGTGCCCTCCTACATGGAGGACGTGAACTCCATCGGGGACCTCAAGGGCGAGGGCGACACCTTCGGCGGCGAGATCGTCGGCATCGAGTCCGGCGCCGGCCTGACCAGCGTCACCAAGGACGAGGCCATGCCGACCTACGAGCTGGAGGACGAGTACAAGCTCGTCGAGTCCTCCACGCCGAGCATGCTGGAGGCCCTCGACACCGCGATCGCGGACGAGGAGCCGATCGTCGTCACCCTGTGGCACCCGCACGCCGCCTACGACCAGTACGACCTCAAGGACCTGGAGGACCCCGAGGGGGCCATGGGCGAGGCCGAGGAGCTGAAGGTCGCCGGCCGTGACGGCTTCTCGGAGGACCACCCCGAGGTGGCCGAGTGGCTGGAGAGCTTCGAGCTGAACGACGAGCAGCTGGCCTCCCTGCTGACGGCGGTCCGTGTGGACAACGAGGACGACCCGGAGAAGGGCGCCCGCGAGTGGCTGTCCGAGAACGGCGACGTCGTCGAGGGCTGGATGGGCGAGGACGCCGAGGGCCTGGAGTTCTAAGGCCGCTTCGCGCGCGTCCGGCGCAGTCGGACCCAGAGCAGTACCCCTAGAGCAGTACCCAGGGAAGGGCCCCGCCTCAGGCGGGGCCCTTCTCGTCGTGCGCACCACCCCCTAAAGCTAAGAAGTTTGCGTTAAGCGGCCGGAGGCTCTAGGGTCTCCTAAAGCAAAATCTTTGCATTAAGGAGGCCGGGCATGACCCCGGACGCATCCCCGCCGCCCGCGGACGAGGGGCCCCGCGAGGCCCCCGACGCCGCCGTCGCGGCCACCGTCGACCACCTCCGCGGCGTCCTCGCGGTCCTGCGGGAGCTGGACCTCGCCGACACGCCGCCGGCGGCCGCCTACGACCCCGCCGCGCACACCGCCGCGCACACCGAACCGCAGGAGGAGCCGCCCGGTGCAGCCCTATGAGATGACGCTCGCCGACGCCGCAGAGGCGGTCCGGGAGCGGCGGATGTCCCCGGTCGAACTGGTGGACTCGGTCCTGGACCGCATCGGCGCGGTGGAGCCCGGCCTGGGCGCCTACGTCGCGGTGACCGCCGACCGGGCCCGCCGGGCGGCGCGCGCCGCCGAGCGGGACGCCGCGGACGGGCGCCCGCTGAGCCCCGTGCACGGAACGGCCGTGGCGCTCAAGGACCTGATCGACGTCGCCGGCCTGCCCACCACGGCGAGCTCCCGGGTCCGCGACGGGCACCGCGCCGGTGCCGACAGCGCGGTCGCCGAGCGTCTGGCGGCCGCCGGGACCGCCCTGGTCGGCAAGGCCCACACGCACGAGTTCGCCTACGGGCTGACCACCCCGCAGACGCGCAACGCCTGGGACCGCGGCCGGGTCGCCGGCGGGTCCAGCGGAGGGTCGGCCGTCGCCGTGGCCTCCGGGGCGGCCACCTTCGCCCTGGGCACCGACACCGGGGGCTCGGTCCGGGTGCCGGCCGCGCTGAACGGCGTCGTCGGCCTCAAACCGACCTTCGGGCGGGTCCCCCTGCGCGGGGTGGTGCCGCTGTCCTGGTCGCTCGACCACGTCGGCCCCATCACCCGCACCGTCCGGGACGCGGCCCTGGTCCTCGACGTCCTGGCCCCCGGCGCCGCAGGGGCGGCCGGGGCNGGGGGGGGGCGGGGGGCGCCCCCCGCCGACGGCACGGCGGGGCTGGAGGGCCTGCGCGTGGGGGTGCCGCGCGACCACTTCTTCGAGCGGGTGGACCCGGAGGTGGAAACGGCGGTCCGGCGCGCGATCGGCCGCCTGGAGGAGCTGGGCGCCCGGCCCGTGGAGGTCCGGACCCCGATGGCGCGCTACATCCAGGCCGCGCACTGGGGCCTGATGGTCCCCGAGGCCTCCGCCGTCCACGAGCCGGCACTGGAAACGGTCCCCGAGCGCTACGGGGAGGACGTCCGCGTCCTGCTCGAAGCGGGCAGGCGGGTGCCCGCCGCCGACCACCTGCGCGCCCAGCGCGCCCGGACGATGATGGCGCGGGCCTGGGCGCGGCTGTTCGGGGAGGTCGACCTGGTGGCGGCCCCCACGGTGCCGGTGACGGCGGTGGAGGCCGGGCAGGCGGAGGTGGCCTGGCCGGACGGCGTCCGTGAGGGCGTCGCCGACGCCTACGTCCGCTTCAACGCCCCCGCGAACCTCACCGGCGGTCCCGCCCTGTCCCTGCCGGTGGGCCGCGACGGCCACGGGCTGCCGATCGGCATGCAGCTGATCGGCCCGCCCGGCGGGGAGGGCGTCCTGTTGCGCGCGGGAGGCGCCTACGAGCAGGCCGAGCCCGGGTTCGGCGCCGTGGCGCCGTGAGGGGCGGCTCTAGCCGCCCGCGGTCAGGGAGCGGTCCCGCGGCGGGATCCCGGCGCTGCTCATGAAAGCGTCGACCTTGCCCGGCGACGTCATCCCGGTCAGCGGCAGGTAGGGGCGGCTCGCGCGTCGGCCCTCGGTCGAGGGGAACACGCGCGGGCGCCCCGCCAGGTCGCACAGGCCCAGCGAGCGGGTCCGCCCGGACAGCAGGTAGTAGGAGCCGATGTCGGTGAACGGGATCCGGACGATGTAGCGCCCGCGGATGTAGCGGAACTCGCCGTCCTCGACCTCCAGCACCGGCGGGCGCAGGGTCAGCCCGTGGCCGATCAGCGCCGCGCCGCCGAGGGCGAGCAGCCCGCCCAGCACCAGGTTGACCCAGGACGCCGGGGAGACGGCGACGGCCACCGCGGCCAGTGCGAGGAGAACGGCCCCGGCCCCGATCTCCGCCTGCTTGCGACCCACCGGGCAGACCAAGCGAACCGTTTCGGACACGGCAATGCCTCTCTCGTTCTGCGTGACGGGGATGCGGCGATCGCAAGGGAACCCTATCGGCTCCGGGCGCCGCGGACGGCGGATTCGGGCCGCGGAGGACGGCGGATTCGCCGCCTTTGCGCCCACGCTAGCCCCCTCCCGCGCGCCCGCGGGGGCGGCGCGCGGGGCGGTCGGCAGGTCAGCGCATCATCCGCGCCAGATCGACGCGGGAGCGGATGTTCAGGCGGCGGAATATGGCCCGCAGGTGGTACTCGACGGTCCGCGGGCTCAGGAACAGGTGCGCGGCGATCTCCCGGTTGGTGGCCCCCTCGGCGACGAGCATCGCGATGCTGCGCTGCTGTTCGGTGAGCGCGGTGAGCGCCGAGGGGCCGGCCTCCTCGGCGCGGGCGCCGGGGGCGCCGTTGGCGCGCAGCTCCGCGCGCGCCCGTTCGGCCCACACCCGCGCCCCCATGCGCTCGAACGACTCCAGCGCGTCCCGCAGGTGCACGTACGCCCTGCCCGGATCCCGCTCCCTGCGCAGCGCGGTGCCGAACAGGAAGGCCGTCCTGGCCCGCTCCACCTCGTCGTCGGGGCAGGAGCGGTGGAACTTCAGCGCCTCCTCGAAATGGGTGGCGTAGTCCTGGGAGTCGCCCGCGCGCGCGAGCAGCGCCCGGCACCGGGCGGTCAGCGCCCGCCCGCTGGTGCTGTCGGATCCCTCCGCCCAGCGCTCGTACCCGTTCAATGCGGCCTCGGCCTGGTCCTCGGCGCCGTTGCGGATCGCCGCCTCGACGAACAGCGGCGCGGTCAGCACCCTCATGGTCGGGTGCCCGCGCCCGGGTTCGGCGTGCGCGAGCGCCTTGAGCCTGGTGAAGGCCGCGACGGCGTCGCCCTGGGACATCTCCAGCAGCGCCAGCGCCCATTCGGCCAGGGCGACGGGCAGGCCCAGGCCGTTCCGGCGACCGCCCTCCTGCACGGCCTCGGCGCGGGAGCGGCAGGCGGCCTCGTCCCCCTGGATGGCGGCGAGCAGGCTGAGCCCGGCCAGCAGGTGCGAGGCGCAGTTGGGCTGGCCCGTCTCCCGGGACAGCCGCAGCCCCTCCATGCCGCTGCCGACGGCCGAGGGCAGCCGCGCGGTCCAGAACTCGGCGTAGACGAGGAACTGCAGCGCCTGGGGGACCAGGGCCAGGGCGCCGCTGCGCCGCGCCGTCTCGGCCGAGCGCGATGCCAGGTCCCGCACCAGGCGTGCGTCGCCCAGCCGCAGCGCTGCCACGGCCGCCCGCTTGAGCAGCTGCGGCCGGTCGGTCCTGCGCGCCAGCACCACGGCCGTGCGCAACCGCTCGGCGGCCTCGGGGTAGCGGCCCTGGAAGGAGAGGGTGGAGCCCTCCAGGAAGGCCCTGCCGAAGGCCGCCTCGTCGGAGTCCTCCGCGCGCACCAGGTCCTGGCAGAGCAGCGCCACGTCGTGGTGGCGGAAGGGGTCCCCGGCGAAGGAGGCCGCGTCGGCGGCGAGCATGAGGGCGTCGTTGGCCAGCGCGCGGTCGTGCGGGGCCAGACGCTCGGCCGCCGAGACCAGGGTGTCGGCCGCCTCGAAGGTCTCGCCGCCGTGCAGGGTGCGGTGGCCGCGCACCAGGTCGACCCGGGCCCCGGCGGCGCCGCCGGCGCCCGCGGGGCCGGCGGCCGCCAGCAGGGCGGCGGCCCGGTCGGGCAGCCCGCAGGTCCAGGCGGCGTCCGCCGCCGCTGCGAACCGGAACGCCCGCTCCTGCGGGTCGGGGGTGAGCAGCGCGGCGCGCTCCATGACGTCGGCCGCGGCGCGGTCCCCCTCCAGGGCGCGGGCGCGTTCGGCGAGGTCGGCCAGCCGGTCGGCCCCGGAGGACTCGGGCTCGGGCGCGGCCAGGTGGCGGTGGCGCGCGTGGCGGGACGGCGAGCGCTCCGGCGGGAAGACCTCCTCCAGGCGCGCGTGCGCGCGGCGCCGCCGGGCGATCGGGGCCAGCCGGTAGGCGGCCTGCCCCAGGACCGGGTCGGTGAAGCGCACCCGTTCGCCGTCGGCGCGGACGGCGCCCCGCTCCTCGGCCGGGGACAGGTCGGCGGCCGTGGTGTCCTCCCCGTCGGCGGCGGCGACCAGGGCGTCGATCCCGGCCTCGGGGTCGGCGGCGGCGAGCAGCAGCAGGTCGCGCGTGCGTGCGGGCAGCTCCTCCAGGAAGGCGCGGTGCACGCGGAGCAGCCGCTCGTCGAGGGGCAGCGGGTCCGGTAGCGGCCGCGCCCCGGTCAGGTGGGCCGGCTCCAGGGAGCGCAGGAAGCCGTGCAGGGCGCGGGGGTTGCCGTGGCAGGCGCGGGCGAGGGCCGCGCGCACATGGGAGGCGGCCCCCGGGGCGGCGTCGGCGGCGGCGGCCTCGGCCTCCCGGGTGCCCAGGGGGCGCAGCCCGACCTCGGGCAGGCCCGCCAGGAGCGGGTCGGCCGCCGACGGGGCGGTCAGCAGGACGGCCAGGCGCTCGCCCTCGGCCCGCCGGGCGAGGGCGGCCAGGACCCGCCGGGACACCGGGTCGAGCAGGTGGGCGTCGTCGGCCAGGCACAGCACGGGGCGCTCCTCGGCGGCCGCGGCGAACAGCGCCGGCACCGCGGCCGCCGTCGCCGGGTCGCGGCCGTCGCCGCCGTCGAGCGCGTCCCGCAGGGCGTCGGCGTGGCGCTCCCGGAGTCCGTCGATGCGGTCGGCCAGCGGGCGCAGCAGGCGCTGCAGGCCCGCGCCGGGGATGTCGGCCTCGGCCTCCACGCCGTCGACCCGCACGCACACGGCCGGCGTCGGCGCCGACCGCCGGGCGCGGTCGAGCAGCGCGGTGCGGCCCAGGCCGGGCGCTCCGGTGACGAGCACCGCGGCGCCGCGGCCCTCGCACGCGGCGCCGACCGCCGAGGCGAGGGCGCCGGTCTCCTGTACCCGTCCGCGGAGCACGGGCGGGTGTCCGGGGGATGCGGTGAGCACGTCTGCACAGTACAGAGCACACGGCCCCGCGCCCAGAGGTCGGGGCGCGGGACCGGTGGATTCACCGATGCCCGATCACGTTCCGTGCCGGGTACGGCCGTCTCAGTTGTAGGGGCAGGTGGAGCGGTAGTCGGAGATGTCCAGGTCGAATCCGGGGCCGGGGCACAGGAACTGGTCGTAGCGCAGGTCGTCGTCGACGAAGCGCTTCAGCCAGGAGATGCTGTACTTGGCGATGGTGGTGTTGGAGAAGTTGGGCGCGAAGTGGCTCGCCCCGTCCAGCTCCAGGTAGGCCTTGTCCAGGTCGCGCGGCGCGTTTTCGTAGAACGGGATGGAGTGCGTGGCGACGCGGGCCACGGAGTCGTTCTCGGCGCCGACGACCAGTGTCGGCACCTCCAGGTCGAACGTCTTCTGGGTGTGCCAGCCGGTCAGCGGGATGGCGGCCTGCAGCGAGGGGTCGTCCTCGGCCGCGGCCAGGGTGCCCCCGCCGCCCATGGAGTGCCCCATCAGCGCCAGGCGGTCGGGGTCGATCCGGTCGGAGACCGAGCTGTCGTCGACCAGGTACTCCAGCGCGTTCTCCAGCTGGCGCCCCCGGCTGTTCGGCTGGTCGTAGCGGGTGTTGGTGTCGATGGTGAACACCACGAAGCCCTGGGAGGCCAACCGCGGCCCGAGCCAGGACATCGAGGACTCGCTCGCCGTGTAGCCGGGCGAGACGGCCACGGCGCCGAACGTCCCCTCGCTGGTGTCGGTCGGGTAGTAGATGGTCCCGCCGCCGAAGCCGCTGACGAGCGAGGAGACGTTGTCCTCGTCCACGTCGAAGTGGCCCCGGACGGCCTCGATCGAGTCCTCCGTCGGGTCGGGGCCGCGTTCGTAGGGGTTGTCCTGCGCGGTGGGCTCCGCGGGCAGCGGGGCGGCGTGCGCCGAGGTGGCGACGGTGCCGCCGCCGAAGGCGAGGGCGGTGGCCGCCAGCAGGGTCCCGGCGACGCGCGCCCAGCGCGCGCCTCCGGGACGCGGGGTGGTGTCGATACGCACGGATCGTCTCCCAATCGTGGGGGTGCGGGTTGACGATCCCGGCCTCCCACGGGAGCCGTGGGGGAGGTGCTGCCCGTGAGTGACCGGGGGAACACGAGTGTGCGGTGAACCACAGGCGCGGCACATCCGTTGAATCACCAGGCTTGGCCGAAGAGGTCCGTGTGCGTTCTGGGCCCCCGGAGGTCAGTGGGAGACCCCGATCCGCCGGTGCAGGCGCATCAGCAGGGGCGGCGCCCACCAGTCGGCGCGCCCCAGCAGGCGCATGGACGCGGGCAGCAGCAGGGCGCGTACCAGGGGGGCGTCGACCAGGACGGCCAGGGCGAGGCCGGCGTCGGCGGTGTCACCGGTGCGGGCGAACTCCTCCTTGATCCGGGCCGGCATGAACGCCTCGTAGTCCATCGACAGCCCGTAGGCGATGCAGAACATCGGGATCGGGAAGCTCGGCTCCAAGGCGCCGGGCGGGGTGAAGCCCAGCGCGTCCGCGAGGCCGCCGTCCTGGAAGCCCCAGACCAGGACGCCGAACATGACGCCGAGCGTCAGGAGGTTGAGCAGCGTCGCCTTGGCGGGGATGAGCAGACTTCCGGTGGGCAGGTCCAGGGCGGGCGGAGATCGTCGCCGAGCTCACCCGCCTCCTCACCTCCTATCTGGAGCCTGAGATCGGGGCGGCGCCCTCCGACTGAACCGTCTCCGGCCGGCCCGTGCCGTGCTCAGGGGCCGGCAGCAGTCGCACGGTCAGGGCCGTGTTCGCCTCGACGGCCTCCCGTGTGTAGAGGAGGGGAAAGTAGTCGCCCCTCCTCCACGCCGGCAGGAGGTCGTCGTAGTGCTCTGAGCGCGGATCGCCCGACTGCCCCGGGGCGCTCGCGGCGAAGGACCGGTCCCATGCGCCCACGTCGATCACTGCCCGGAACGAGGCTCCGGCCGCCTGGCCGAAGTCCTGCGGCCGGTAGAACGAAGCGTCGACCGTGTCCCACGCGCCGCCCCGGGGGAGCGGTCCGACGTGGTCCCCGGCGGGATGCTCGAACAGCGTCCACTGCAGGTCGCCCCAGCGCCAGAACGACGGATCGCCGCCGAGCAGGGAGGAGACCTCCCCGTAGGCGTCGGAGAGGGAGGAGAGGAGCAGCGCCTCGCGCTCCGCGGGGTCGAGGCCCTCCAGGGCGCGGACCAGCGTCTCGGTCTCGGTGAGCGTGACCAGGTGCCGGGCCTCGGAGGGGACGCGGGCGTCGTACAGGGCCGGGGCCAGGTGCCGGGACGTCCACGTCTCGAAGAGCGCGGCGCCGGCGGAGTCCTCGGCGGCCACCCGGTCCCAGCGGTGCAGGAGCCGGAGCGCGGCCGCGGTGTCCCCTGTGTCCTCCCTGTCCCCCGTGTCCTCCCCCTCCGTGCCGCCTGCGGCCTCCGGGGGCGGGAGCATCGGGACCAGGGCGTCGGCGGGCAGGCTGCGCCGGTCGTTCTGCAGGGCCATCGCGTCCCCGGCGCCGAAGGGGCGGTCGCGGGCGAGCACGTCGGTGATGCGCCGGTGCCGGTAGGGCGAGGGCCACTCGTATCCGACGGGGCCGGGCAGGCGCGGCGCGGGCGTGTACTCGTTCGCGGCGGCGGTGAACCCCTCCGGCGGGTCGGCCCGCCAGGGCAGCAGGGAGCCGTCCGCCGTCCCCGCCCACGGGTAGCGCCCGTCGCCGGGCACGGGGAGCAGGCCGTCGTGCCCGGGGCGGACCGGCACGGCGCCCGCGGAGACCCGGGCGACGGTGCCGCCGNCCCCCCCGCCCCAGCCTTCGGCGGCCGCGCGGAAGCCGTCGAGGTCCCGGGCGCGCATCAGCTCCAGGGCGCCCAGGTAGGGCGCGGTGCCGGGCATGCTCCAGGTGGTGCGGACCGCGTAGGCGGTGCCCGCCTCCTCGTCCAGCCGCACGACCGGGCCGTGCCGGGTGAACAGCAGCTCGGCGGCGGCGGGGTCGGTCCCCTGGACGGGGATGCGCTCGTGCACGGAGGCCATGCGCTCCCAGCCGCCGCCGTACCGGTAGAGGTGCGGGTCGTCGGGGTGGAGCCGGTAGGCGTAGAGGTCCTCCTGATCGGCCGACATATAGGTCAGGCCGAACGCCGCCGTCCCGTTGTGCCCGAGCGCCAGTCCCGGCATCGACGGCTCGCCCGCCCCCACGATGTCGGTCCCCGGTGCCGAAAGGTGCGCGATGTACCGCAGCGACGGGGCGGTCAGGGACCGGTGCGGGTCGGCGGCCAGGAGCGGGCGGCCGGTCGCGGTCCGCTCGGGTGCGACCGCCCAGGCGTTGCTGCCCTCCGACGCCCACGGCGCACTCCTCGACGGGGTCGGCTCCGGGTCCGGCGCGAGGGCCGGTGCCCGAACGGCCGCCAGATAGGTGTCCAGGACGCCGGGGGGAATCGCGCAGGGGTCGAGGCCTTCGGGCACCCGGGGCGTGCGCTCGGGCCGGAGGCGGATCCTCAGGCGGTCCGTCGCGGTGTCCGACGCACAGGCGACCCGCGCGCGCTGCACCTCGCTGACCAGGTTCCCCGAGAGCGCGTGGGTCCTGATCCGCACCACGTCCTCCGGGCTCCAGCGCGCGGGGCGGTGCCCCAGCTCCTGGAACTCCGGAGGCAGGTACGCCGGGTTCTCCTCCAGCCAGTCGATGTAGGCGTTGACGCCGGCCGTGAACCGCTCGGCCGCGCGCCTCGTGCCCGGCCCGTAGGCGGCCCACTCCCGGTGCATCGGGCCCCGGTAGAGGAAGAGCCGGGCGGCGCGGTCGCGCTCGGCGTAGGCGGGGCCGAAGGCCTCGGCCATCAGGCCCAGGCCCCTGCGTCGGAACAGGTCGATCTGGAACAGCCGGTCCCGTGCGGCGTTGAGGCCCTGGGCGAAGTACAGGTCGCCGTCGTCGCGGGCGTAGATGTGCGGCACGCCCCAGTGGTCGACGCGGATCTCCACCGGCGCGTCCAGCCCGGGGACGGTGTAGGACTCCGGGGCCGGCCGCAGCACAGCCGTCCCCTCCGCGGCCGGCGGGAGGAGGAGCGCGAACACGGCCAGCGCCGCTGCGGCGGTACGTAGGCGGCTGCGGCGGGGCATCGTGCGCACCCTACGCGGGCCGTGTCCGGCCCCGCGCCGGAGGGGCGCGCGCCCCGATTCCGCCTCAGACGCGCATCAGCGGCATGTAGTGGTCGGGCGGGGCGGGCTCGCCGACGGGGACCCCCTCGGCCTCGACCCAGGCGTGCGCGCCGAACGGGTCGGTGCGCACCCCGGTGCACCACGTCGGCTGGGCACCGTGCAGCCGGCACAGCAGCACCGTGGCGAGCGACCGCGGAAGGCACCCCTCCCCGGCGCACACCGCGCTGACCGCCACCACCGTCTCCTGGGCCCGCCGGACCTCGGCGACGGTCGCGGGACGGGCGCGCCGCCGAAGCAGGGTCAGCAGGCGGCGGATGCGCCGGGGCGGCCTGCGCGCCAGCAGCAGCGCCGCCAGGACCGCCGCCCGCCCGGCNNGCCCGGCCCCCCGCCGGGCGAGCGGCGGCCGCCCCCGTTCGGGCATGGCCAGGGGGATGCTCATGGCGCCACCAGCCCCGCGCCCTCGAGGGCGGAGATCAGCGCGTCCACGTCCGCGGCCGCGCGCTCGGGGGCGAGCGCGTACCGTTCGGCCAGGCGCCGGGCCGCCTCCCCGGGGTCGGCGCCGTCGAGGAGCATCCGGGTGATCTCGGCGCCGCTGCCGTTGAGGTGGTAGTAGCGGCCGCTGCGCTCGTCGAGCAGCACCATGCCGCCGTCCGCGGGCGCGGTCGCCACCTCGGGCCGCAGTTCCAGTGCGCTCACGTGGCCTCTCCGATCCTCGTCTCGGGCCGCCGGGCGCCGGCCCGCGGCCGCCCGCTCTGGCGCAGCCAGTTCTCCACGCCGAGCGTGGCCTCGATGGCGGCGAGGCCGCCGGCGCCGGTGTGCGGGCCGGTCACGGCGGCGCGCAGGGCGTCCGCGTCCACCAGGCCGAGCCGTTCGAGGTGCATGCCCTCGGTCAGCGCCAGGAGCGCGGAGCGGTGGTACTTCAGGCCGGTGAACGCCTCGCCGCTGAACTCGCCCTTGGTGCGCCGCGTCAGGAGTTCGTCGGGGAGCACGCCCCGCATCGCCTCGGCGAGCAGCGGTTTGTAGCGGTAGGGGTCGCACAGGCGCCTGCCGTCGACGCTCAGCACCGCGTTCACCACGGCGTCGTCCAGGTAAGGCGTGGCCAGTTCGACGCCCGCGTGCCGGTAGAGCTGGTCGACCACGCGCATCGCGCAACCGGAGGTCCGGACCGCCTGCAGTTTCGCGTGCTGCGCGCGTGGGCGGGCCGAAGGGGCGGCGTCCGCGGCGGCGCGCAGGAGCTCGGCGACGGCGCCGCGGGCGTCCGGGGTGGCCCAGGGCGGGAGCCTGGTCGGGGAGACCCAGTCGAAGTGGGGGGTCCTCTGCGTCACCGGGGGAGCGTCCAGGGCATTGGCGGCACGGCGCAGCGAACGCCCGTACCCGCGGCGATCCGCCAGAGCGCGCGCGGTGGCGGCCATCGGCCAGCGCGCCAGGGCCCTGTAGCCCCACGCCCTCTTCAGCGCGGTGAGCGGGGCCCGGGCGGCGAGCGCGTGCAGGAACAGGGCGTTCCCGGCGAAGAGTTCGTCGCCGCCCTGCCCGTTCATGTGCAGGCGGGCCCCGAGCGAGGCCAGGTCGCGTGCGGCGTGCAGGGTCCGTTCCCGGATCCTGATGCAGGGGAGGGGCTCGTCCAGGGACGGTGAAGGGGCGTCGACGCGCGCGAACCACAGGGGCAGCCCGTCGGCGGGGGCCACGCGGTGCACGGCGTCGGGGAGGAACGCGCGCGCCTTGGCGGCCCACACCGGGTCGTCGTTTCCAGGATCGGAGGTGTCCCACCGGTAGGTGACCAGGCGCTCGGCGTGCCGGGCGGAGAGCAGGGACAGGGTGGAGGAGTCCCAGCCGCCGGAGAGGTCGCATCCGACGGTGCCCGCAGCGCGCGTGCGGGCGCGCACGGCCTCCTCCAGGGCCTCGGCCACCGCGGGCACCCCCTCCTCGGGTGAGAGGACGGGGCGGGGCGCCCGCCACCAGCGGGACAGGCGCAGCGCGCCGTCGGGTTCGAGCACGGCCGCGTGGTCGGTGGGCACGGGGTCCACGCCTCTCAGCGGCGCCTCCTGCTCCAGGCCCTCGGCCGCCGGGGGGACGGCCAGGCGGAGCGCGAGGACGCCGGGGTCGACCGGCGCGCCGGAGGCGGCCAGGGCGTCGATCCGGTCGGCCAGCACGCGCACGCCGCGCACGTCGGCGTGGAACAGGCGGCGCACCCCGGAGGCCGCCCCGCGCGCCCACACCCGGCCGCCGACGGCGGCGACCAGGTGGAAGCAGCCGGTGAGCGCGCGGGTGCGCTCGCCGATCCGGTCGAGCCCGCCGGCCAGGGCGGTCTCGAGGACGGCCGACGTCGCGGTGGAGCGGCCGATCAGGGCGATGCGGGACGGGCCGGCCAGGACGAGCGCGGCCTCGCCGGGCCCCCAGGTGCCGACGATCCACGGGCGGCCGGAGGCGTGCGGGACCACGCGGTCGGCGGCGGTCGCCAGCAGCCGGGCCGCCGGTGCGGCGTCGTCGGTGTCGGGGAGGACGGCGAACCAGGTCGGCGGTGCGTGCACGCGTCTCCTCGTCAGTGGCGGTAGGGGCGGAGGCGGCCCGGACCGGATCCGGACCGCCTCCGGCCGGGCAGGGGGTCAGTAGAAGATGCCGAGGACGAATCCGTCGTAGATGGGGAGGGAGCCGCCGCCGAGCGTCACGTCCTTGAATTCGCCGAGGTGGGTGAGAACAGGGCGGATGTAGCGCGGGCGGGTGTCCTGCATCGGGATCTCCTTCGAATCGCAAGGGGGCGTCAAGAGAATCGCCTGAGGCGAGAGCCCATGGCGTCGTGCAAGCCGTCGCCGAGCGCCGGATACCTGGAGGTGCCGGGTTCGGTGGTGACCGGGACGGCGTGGTCCTTCGTCCGTCCTTTCCTGTCGGCCCTTTCCTGTCATCGGGGGCGGACCGCCCCCTGAGGGCTTGGAGGGGGTCCGCGGCTGCACTCATCCCCGCGCGCCGATGGCGACGAAACGCATGATCAGCCACGATTTCCAGAACGGATCCGTGGTGGAGGCCGCGGGCGGCGCAAGCGATTCAGCCACCCTTTCGTGGATTCGTTCCAGCCGAATCCGAGGGGAATGTCGGTGTATAGGGAGCCGAAACGGGCTGAGGCCGCTCGGGTGTCCTGGAAACGTTCGCGATGTGCGCGCGAAAGGTGATTGGACCGATAAGCGGCGCCGGGGGTGCGGAGTGTCGCGGCGTGGCGCTCTGAGGCATTCGCCGGTGTGCAGGGGGCGCCCTGGAGAACGGCGGTGCCGTCGCGGTGAAAGGGTCTACCTTCGGTCCGGTATTTCGCCGCGAGGCGGCCCGGAACCCGGGGCGGGGAGGGGTTTCCCGTAGAACCGCCGGGGTGGCGGGGTTCATTTCCGCTCAGCGCGCGCCCATCATCGACCAGCCCCCGCTCCTCTTCGCCAAGGGGTGCGCCCGGCTTCCGGACCTGCGCCGGAGGGCGACCGGTCCGCCGGTGGACGACGACGTGTTCATCCCCCAGGGAGGCGGTGATGTCGCCCTGGGCCACCGGTGCCCGGGGGAGGACGTGGTCCTCTCAATCCTGACCGAGCTCTCCACACGGTTGGCGGCACTGGACTGCACAGGGCCTGAACAGGACCGGACCATCCCCGTAGGGCGCATTCCCACGCGGCCCCGGGACGGTTCGGTCATCGAGTGCGCCGGTTCAGGCGGCCGGAGGCGCCACCAGGACCCGTAGGTGCTCCCCGGCGTGCATGAGCCCGAAGGCCTCGTCCAGGTCCTTGCCCGGCGGCGGCAGCGGGACCGGAGGGGACACCAGCGCCTCCAGGTCGAGGAACTGGCCGGGGCCCAGCAGCCAGTCCACGCCCCGCAGGAAGTCCGCGGCCGCGTAGCCGTGCACCCCGGCCACCGTCAGGTGCCGGGCCGCCAGGTCCGCCGGGTCGAGGCGCACCTCGGCCGTGCCCGGGCCGACCGCGCCCGCCGCCACCACGCGGCCCCCGGCCTCCGCCGCGCCGAGCGCGGCCGCGAAGGCCTCGGGGCTCCCCGACGCCTCCACCACCAGGGGGAAGGCCAGCCCGTCCGGGACGTCGGTCCGCGCCCCCAGCCGCCGCACCGCGGCGCTCCGCCGCGGCGCCGGGTCGTGCACGTAGACCGTGCGCCCTTCCGAGCGCAGCATCGCCGCGCAGTAGGCGCCGACCGTCCCGGCGCCCAGCACCAGCGCGGGGTCGCCCGGCTCGGCGGCGCCGCCGGCGGAGAGCACGGCGGCAGCGGTGGCCGCCGCGCACCCCGCCGAGACCACGTGCGCATCGCCCGCCCAGCCCGGCACCCGCAGCACCGGCACGCCCGGCAGCAGCCGCACCCCGTCGGCGAGCGTCCCGGTGGCGTGCGGGGCCCGGTCGGCGCCCTCGTGCCCGTAGGTGAGCACCGAGCGGCACGCCGCCTCCAGCCCGCGCGTGCACCGGTCGCATGTGCCGCAGGCGCCGAACCGTGCGAACACCACCCGGTCGCCGGGGCGCAGCGGGGTGCCCCGCAGGTCGCGGGTCCCCGGGTCGGCGGCGGCGACGGTGCCCGCGCCCTCGTGCCCGAGCACCGTGCGCTCGGGCGCCGGGCGCCTCCCGAGCACGGTGTGCAGGTCCGAGCCGCACACCGCGGCGGCCTCGATGTGCACGTCGATCTCGCCGGGCGCGCGCTCCGGAAGGAGCAGTTCCTCGACCCGCACGGCCCCGCGGTCCAAGACCGCGGCCGACACCCGCATGTTCCCTCCCCGGTGGCCTCTCCGGGGCGATCCTGCACCGCGCGTCCGAACGTCCGCCGCCGATCGGGTGGACGCGCGGTGAACCGGCGTCCTACGCCCGTGGGTAGTCGATGTACCCCTCGGCCCCGCCGCCGTAGACCAGGTCCCACTTCGGCTCGGCCAGGGGTGCTCCGGAGGCGAACCGCTCAGGGAGGTCGGGGTTGGCGATGAACAGCCGCCCGAAGGAGAACAGGTCCGCCGTCCCCGACTCCAGCAGCGGCTCCGCCTGGTCGCGCCGCGTGGGGGCGCTCCCGTTGTAGTTGGCGACCAGCGTGCCCGACCACCGGGGGCGCAGGTCGGCCAGGGCGGGGTAGGAGCCGCGCTCGATCACGTGGAGGTAGGCGAGGCCCATCGGGTCCAGCGCTTCGAGGAGCGAACGGTAGGTGGCCGCAGGGTCCTCCTCCGCGATCTCGTTCTCCGGGTTGCCGGGGGAGATGCGCAGCCCGACCCGCTCGGCCCCGACCTCCCGGGCGACCGCCCCGACGACCTCGCGGGCGAAGCGCGTCCGGCCCGCGACCGAGCCCCCGTAGCGGTCGTCGCGCCGGTTGGTGTTCTCGGCCAGGAACTGCTGGATCAGGTAGCCGTTGGCGCCGTGGACCTCTACGCCGTCGAATCCGGCGTCGACGGCGTTGCGCGCGGCGGCCGCGAAGCGCGCGACCGCCTCCTCGGCCTCGCCGGTCGTCATCGCCCTGGGCGTCACGTGGGGCAGGTGCCCTTGGGACGTGAAGATGTCCCCGGCCGTGATCCGCACGGCGGAGGGGGCGAGCGGCGTCCGGGAGCCGCCGAGGGTGACCGGGTGCGTCATCCGGCCCACATGCCAGAGCTGGGCGAAGATGCGGCCCCCGGCGGCATGGACGGCGGAGGTGACGCCGCGCCAGGCGGCGGTCTGCTCCTCGGTCGCGATGCCGGGGATGCCCGGGCCGCCCTTGGCTGCCGCGTCCACCCAGAGGCCTTCGCTGACGATGAGGCCCGCGCCCGCCCGCTGGGCGTAGTAGGCGGCGGTGAGCGCGTCGGGCGTGCCGGTGCGGTCGTCGGTGCGCCCACGGGTCATCGGTGCCATGGCGATTCTGTTGGGCAGGCGGAGCGCCCCCTTCTCATAGGGGCGGAGCAGCGGGCTCGTGGTGGTGAGGGCGGGCATCGGCGGGGTTCCTTTCCGGTGGGCGGGGCCGGGTCAGCGGTCGAGGGCGGTGGCCTCGACCTCGATCAGCCAGTCGGGCTGAGCGAGCGAGGAGACCTCCAGCAGGGTGTCGGCGGGGTAGGGCTCGGACAGGAACTCCCCGCGGAGGCGGATCACGTCGTCCAGGTGTGCCCGCATGTCGCGGACGAAGATGCCGACCTTGACCACGTCGCCCGGGTCGGCGCCTGCGGCGGCCAGGACGCGGCGGAGGTTGGCGAAGGCCTGGCGGCCCTGTTCCAGGAAGCCGCCGGGCACGGTGCGGCCCTGTTCGTCGATCCCGGCCTGGCCGGAGACGTGGACGAACCCTCCGGCGCGCACCGCCTGGGAGATGCGGTAGGGGGCGTACCAGTCGGGGTCGGTGCTCACTTTGCGGATCCCGTGGACGGCGGTGCCGGCGGGTGCGCCGGTGGTCGTGTCGGCGGGCATCGGGGTCTCCTGTCGAATATGCATGTACATGAATTGCTTGTACATGCATAAGTTGGCACTGCATGTACTCTGGTGTCAAGCAAGGAGGGGCCGATGGACGCCGTACTGATGTGGGACCAGGTCGTCGCGCTCAGCGGAAGGGTCGAGCACGAGCTGGCGCGCGCGCTGCAGCGCGGACACGGGATCGGGCTGTCGGAGTTCCGTGCGCTCTGCAAACTCGCCTCGGCCGACGACGGGGAGCTGCGCATGCAGGAGCTCGCCGAACGCATCGGCCTGAACCAGAGCTCGATCAGCCGTCTCGTCGGGCGCATGGAGTCCGCCGGGCTGACCCGCCGGGACATGTGCGACGGGGACCGCAGGGGCGTCTACTCCGTCATCACCGACGAGGGGCGTGCCCGCCACGCGGAGGCCGCTCCGACCTATGACGAGGCCCTGCGCCAGGCCCTGGACCGTGCGGTGGGCGACCCCGGCGTCGGCGAGCTGGCGGCGCTGCTCACCGGTGGAGCGCGCGCGGGGGCGCCCGCGCAGGGCGCCCCCGCCTGACCGTCCGGGTGGCCCGTCAGTCCTCTAGGAACTCGACCTTCGACGAGTCCAGGTGGTACCGGGCGGAACCGGACACCGCCGCGGGACACCGCCGCCGGGCACTGCCACCGGACGGCCCGCGCCGCTCACCCCCCGGCGCCTCCGCCGACCGCGGCCGCCTCCTTTCCGGCTCCGTCCTCTCCGGAGCCCTTTCCTGAGACGGCCTCCTCGCCGGAGCCGTCGTCGAGCAGGACGTGCCGGAGCTTCCAGGCGACCAGGAGGGCGGTCGCCGCCATGACCACCGCACCGAAGCCGTATCCGGCCTGCAGGCTCGTGGTGAACGCGGCCTGGGAGGCCTCCAGCAGCGCGCGGCCGGTCCCTCCGCCCAGCTCCCCGGCGGCGGTGACGGCGCCGCCGATGCTCTCCCCGGCCGAGTCGAGGGTGTCCTCCGGAACGCCCCCGGGGGTCGAGGCGTCCAGCGAGCGGCGGTAGACGACCGCGGAGATCGTGCCCAGGACCGCCAGGCTCATCGCCTGGCCGAAGCCCCCGGCGACGTCCCCCACGGCCGCCGCGGACCCCGCCTGCCGGGGCGGGGCGGTGCCCACCGCCAGGTTGGTCGAGAGCGGGAAGAGCGGGCCCAGGGCCAGGGCGATCAGCGTGACCAGGCCGACCAGCACCGGCGCTCCGGCCTGTCCGGCGAGCAGCGCGATGCCGCCCGCGCCGGCCGCGGCCACCGCCAGTCCGCCCGCCATCACGAAGGCGGGGCGCACCCACCGGATCAGGACCGGCGCCGCCAGGCCGCCGGCGATCGAGGCGGCGGCGGGCGCGATCATCAGCAGCCCCGCCCGCCCGGGCGGGAGCCCCAGGACCGCCTGCAGGTGCTGGGTGAAGAGCATGTCGGAGCCGCCGTAGGCCATCAGCATCAGCAGCATCGCGCCCATCGACACCGAGAAGGCCGGGAAGGTGAACAGCCGCAGGTCCACCAGCGGGTCCGCGACGCGCAGTTGGCGGCGGACGAACACCGCGCCCAGCGCGACGCCCGCGGCCACCGACGCCGCGTAGGGCCACACCGCCCCGCCCGAGCCGGTGGCCTGCGCGTCGGCGATCTCCTGCAGGCCGAAGATCACGGCGACGATGGCGCCCATGGACAGCAGGGCGCTCACCATGTCCACGCGCCCGGCCGCCTCCCCGCGCAGGGCCGGCAGCAGCGGGGCGCTCAGCAGCAGGACCACGGCGGCGGGGACGTTGGCCAGGAAGACCGCACCCCACCAGAAGTGCTCCAGCACGGCGCCGGCCAGCGGCGGCCCGATCGCCATCCCGGCCGAGAAGGCGCTCATGATCACCGCGATCGCCACCGAGAACCGGCGCGGGTCGGGGAACACGGCGCGCAGCATCGCGATGACGGCGGGCATGAAGGTCGCGGCGGCCATGCCCAGGACCGCGCGCAGGGCGATCAGCGCCTCGGGGCCGGGCGCGTACGCGGCGGCCAGCGAGGCCAGTCCGTAGACCGAGACCCCGGCGAGCAGCAGGCGGCGGGCGCCGGCCCGGGAGACCAGGCGCCCCATGGTCAGCGCCAGGCCGACGGCCAGGAAGTCCCCCACGTGGAGGATCCAGAGCATCTGCGTGCTGCCCGGCGCCAGGTCGGCGGCGATCCGCGGGAGCGCCATGAACAGGACGGTCATGTCGGTGGCCGCCATCAGCAGCGGGAGCGTCAGCACGGCCAGGCCGAGCCAGGCGCGCCATCCCGGGCGGCGGGAGTCGGGCGTCATCGCGGATCCTCTCGACGGTCGGCGTCGCGGTCCCGCCGCGGGGTTCCGGGGCGGTCGTGCCGATCGTAGAAGTTCAAGCTAACTTGAACTCAAGAGAGGGGGCGGGTGGATCGTGCGGCCCTCTGCGATCCCCCCGCCCCTCCGCGGCCCCCGAGCGGCTACCCGGCGTACGCGCGTGCGGTGTGGACCGTGGTGGCCGACAGCAGGAACGCGTCGGGCCGCCAACGGATCCCCTCCTCAGAGGCGTCGTCGAGCAGGACGTCCAGGGCCGCGGTGTCGTCGGCGTCCAGCACGTCCCCGGCCTGCTCGCGCACCCGGGCGAACTGGTCGCGGATGTAGCCGCGCTCGACCGGGCCGAGCGGCGCCGGCAGGTCGAGGAGGAACGTGCGCGACCCCGACGGCACGAGGCCCGCGCGCGCGAGCATCGCCGGCCAGTCCTCCACGGTCCGCACCGAGCCGGGGAGCCCTTCGCGCATCCGGCCGAAGGACTCCTCCAGCGCGGCGTCGAGCCGCGCCTGCAGCCCCGGGCGGCCGATGCCGATGTCGCGGGGGAGGAAGCGCTCGGGCAGGCCCCGCTCGGCCACCGCCAGCACGCCGCCGGGCGCCAGGTGCGCGGCGAGCGTGTCCAGCGCCTGCTGCTGGTCGCCGAAGTGGTGGACCGCGTTGCTGCTCCAGATCAGGTCGGCGGTGCCCAGCTTGCCGAAGTCGTCGGGCAGGTCCACCGCCAGAGTGGACAGGCGGTGCTCCAGGCCCAGGCGCGCCGCGCGCGCGTCCACCCGCTCCAGGAGCCCGGAGGCCTGGTCCGCGGCGACGACCTCGGCGCGGGGGAAGCGCTCGGCGAACAGGGAGGCGACGACCCCCGGGCCGCTTCCGACGTCGACGATGCGCGCCGACGGCGCGGAGGCCCGGTCCTCGCCCAGGACCGAGTGGAGCCAGTCGACCGCCTGCCCGTAGAGCGGGGTGCGCAGTTCGGCCTCGGTCTCCAGGCGGTCCGCCATGGCCTCCCAGAAGGCGGGGTCGGTGTGCTCGGGGTGTCCGTGCCCGTGGCCGTGTCCGTGCCCGTGGCCATTGCCGTGCCCCTGTTCGTGCGTGTCCTGCATGGTGGCTCCCTCGAATCCTTCGGTTTCCGGTCCTGCGGAGTCCGGCCGGTCAGCGGTCGCCGTGCGCGGCGACGGCCTGGTCGATCTCCGCGTTGATCAGGTCGTGGTCGATGGCGAAGGCGGCGCGGCTGCCCATGGACGCGGCGACGATCACCTGTGCCATCGGGTCGGCGACGACGCCCGCCGCCCAGACGCCGGGGACGCTCGTCCGGCCCATGGGGTCGGTCGCGGCGCTTCCGTCCTCATCGCGCGCGCATCCCAGGTCGTCCAGCAGCGTCCCAGAGGGGACCATCGTCGGCGGGGCGAACACGGCGGTGCGCGGAACGGCGGTTCCGTCGTCCAGCTCCACCTCTTGGAGCTCGCCGTCGACGGCCTTGAGCCCGCGGACCCTGCCCTCGACGAGGCGGACCCCGCGCGCCTCCAGGCGGAGGCGGTCGTCGGCGCCGAGCTCCTGCCCGTGCGTGAAGTAGACGAGGTCGGAGGACCACTTCTTCAGCATGAGCGCCTGCATCGTGGCGTACGGCCCCGTGCCGAGCACGCCGATCGGCCGGTCGCGCACCTCATAGCCGTGGCAGTAGGGGCAGTGCAGCACGTACCGGCCCCAGCCCTCGCGGAGCCCGGGCAGCTCCGGAAGCTCGTCCCGGAGCCCGGTGGCGATGACGAGGCGCCGTGCCTCCACGGCTCCGCCGCCGTCGAGGAGCACCCGGAATCCGTCCCCCGCGCGCTCGGCCCGCACGGCGCGCGCATCGATGACCTCGGCGCCGTACCCCTCGGCCTCCTTACGGCCGATCGCCAGGAACTCCTGGGGTGGAATCCCCTCCCGCCCCAGGTAGTTGTGCATGTGCGCGGCCGGGGCGTTGCGCGGCTCGCCCGCGTCGACCACCGCCACCGAGCGCAGCGCCCGCGCCAGGACCAGCGCCGCGCTGAGCCCCGCCGCGCCGCCGCCGACGACGGCGGCGTCCTTGATCTCGGTCATCGTGACCACCTCCGTGGACACCATGCGCCGTAGGAAATGAAAACGGCAATCATTGTTGCTGTTTCCGGGACGGGGTGCTGCAATGGCGGGTATGGGCGGTGATGAGCGGGCACGCGACGACGCGGCACTGAACGAGGCGCTCGACGAGGTCGGCCCGAGGCTGAAGCGGCTGCGCACCGGGCGCGGCGTGACGCTGGCGGAGCTGGCCGCGGCGACCGGCATCTCCAAGAGCACCCTCTCGCGCCTGGAGTCGGGGCAGCGCAGGCCCAGCCTGGAGCTGCTGCTGCCGATCTCCCAGGCGCACCAGGTGCCGCTGGACGAGCTGGTGGGGGCGCCGGAGGTGGGCGACCCCCGGATCCGGATGAAGCCGGTGCAGCGGTACGGCGCGACCGTGGTGCCGCTGACCCGCCAGCCCGGCTCCATCCAGGCGTACAAGATGATCATCCCCGCCGACCGGGACACCCCCGACCCGCAGACCCACGAGGGCTACGAGTGGTTCTACGTCATGGCGGGCCGGCTGCGCCTGGTCCTGGCCGACCACGACCTGGTGCTGGGCCCGGGCGAGGCCGCCGAGTTCGACACGCGCCTGCCGCACTGGTTCGGCACCACGGGCGAGGGGCCGGTGGAGATCCTCAGCCTGTTCGGGCGCCAGGGGGAGCGCATGCATGTGCGCGCCCGGCCCACGAAGCGCGGGGATGGCTGAGAATTTGCCCGCAGGTGGCGGACCGGGCGTGGAACGGCGCGCCGCCGTTCGTGCACGGTGGCCTGAGGGGGCCGGCGGTACGGGGCCGCGGCCCCGGAACGGGGGAAGCGCATGAGCCGGAAGCGCACGGACGGCTGGCGCGTCTTCGCCGCGTCGATGCTGGTCTTCGGCGGGGCGATCAATTTCGTGCAGGGGATGGTGGCGTCCTTCGCCTCGGACTTCTACCGCGTGGAGCAGGGCGGGACCCTGCTGTTCGACTACGCCGCGTGGGGCCTCGTGCTGGCGGTGTGGGGCGCGGTGCTCATGGCGGCCGGGGCCGCCGCGCTGAGTGGCCGGATGTGGGCGCGGGCCGTCGGCGTCCTGGCCGCCGGCCTGAACGC
Source organism: Nocardiopsis halophila DSM 44494 (assembly GCF_000341245.1). GTDB lineage: Bacteria > Actinomycetota > Actinomycetes > Streptosporangiales > Streptosporangiaceae > Nocardiopsis_A > Nocardiopsis_A halophila. The sequence goes on along the minus strand of NZ_ANAD01000197.1, from coordinate 9,657 downwards.
GGTCGCCCAGCTCGCGTTCGTCGAGCCCTACCCGGTCTGGGCGGTGCTGGTGATCGCCGTGGACGTGCTGGTCGTCTACGGCCTCACCGCGGCCTGGACACCCGCCGGGCCACCGGTGCCGGAGGCGGACACGGAGCGGGACGCCTACCGGGCCGGACGCTCCGACGCCGACGAGGCACCCGTCCCGGGCGACGAGACGCGGGAGCCGAGGCGTCCGCTGCACCACGGCGGACACGAGCAGTCGCTGAGCTGAGCGGTGCTGAACCGCCGCGCCGGGCTCAGGGGTCGGGTGTGAACACGATCAGCCCGAGCAGCGTGCCCGCGGGCACGACGGCCAGGGCGGCCCAGGGCACCCACGGCCGCCGCCGGGCCANGCCCGCCACGGCCACGGCCGTCGCCGCGAGCGCGTAGGAGGGGACCATGCTGTGGTCGCCCTGCTCCCGGGCCTGCTCGCACTGGGCGCGGCCCATATCGGTCAAGGCCAGGAAGCACTCGGGCGGTTCGCTGACGAGGAGCGCGGTGAAGAGCGTCCAGAGGACGCCCACGCCCGCCAGCAGGGTCGTGGCGATGAGCGCGGCGGTTCCCGGCCCGGAGAGGCCGGGCGCGCGCGCCGCGGCGCTCGGCGGGGGATCGGTGGGGGCCATGGAGGCAGCGTAGCCGCGGCGCCCGGAGCGCGCCCGGGGTCACCCGCGCGGGGCGTCCAGTGCGAAGGAGGGGTCGCCGGGATCCCCGCCTTCGGCGAGGTCGGCCGTCAGCTCGCCGATGAGCGGTGCGTACTTCGCCCCGTGGCCGGAGCAGGGGGAGCAGACGACGACCGGCCCCGACCGGTCGAGGACGAACTCCTCGTCCGGGGTCGACGTGTACAGGCACGTGGCCTCGTTGAACGGTTCAGGAGCCAGACCGGGAAGCCACTCGCGCACGTAGGCGGTGACGCGCTCGCGCGCGCGGGGATCGACCACCCCGCTCCGGATGTCCGGAGTGACGGGAGGGCCGAGGGGGTCGAGGAATTCCGCGATCTTGCGGCCGTCGCCGGGGCCGCCGTCGCGTCCGCCCGAGAGGCTGTAGGTCAGCGGGTCGCGGTGGTGGATGATCGTCGGGGCGTCGCCCGCCAGCGCGTGGCGGGGGAAGTGGAAGACCTGCTGCTGCGTCACGGTCAACCGGGGGAGCGGCACGACCGGATCCGGCCCCTCCAGGAGATCGGACGCCCAGGCCCCCGCCGCCACGACGACCCGGTCGGCGCGCACCGTGCCCGCGCTCGTGGTGAGGACGGCGTGGTCTCCTCGCCGGGAGATCCCCAGGACGGCCGTGCGGGGGTGGAAGGCGCATCCGTCGCGCCGGGCGAGCTCGATGAACGCCCAGACCGCGCCTTCGGGGTCGACGGTCCCCGCCTCAGGGTGGAAGAGCACCCTGCCCTCGAAGCGCGCGCCCGGCCAGCGCCGCTCGGCCTCCGCGGGGGTGAGGGCCTCGTAGGGGACCCCTTCGCCGTCCAGGGCGGAAGTGATCGCGCCGACGTCGGCGCCCCCGTGGTCGACCCCGCCCGTCATCCTGAGCAGCGCCCGGCCGGACTCCTCCTCGGTCGCACGCCAGAGCTCCATGGCCCGGCCGGTGAGGCGGACATGCCGGGCGTCGGCATAGGCGCGACGCACGATGCGGGCGCTGCCGTGCGAGCTGCCGAGGCCGTGCCCGGGGCCGTGGCGCTCGAAGAGGGCGACCCCGTGCCCGCGCCGGGCGAGGGCGCGGGCCGTGGCGGCGCCCATCAGCCCGGCGCCGACGACGGCGATCCCGACGGCCTCCTCGACCTGTGCGGCGGTCTCCTCCATGGCGGCTCCTGACCGGCGGCGACGGGTCCCCCGGAGATCCTAGGACGGCCCCCGGCGGGCGGGACAGGCCATCAGGGCGAGCCGTCCCAGGAGCTTGCCGACCTTCGGGCCCGGCCGGACGGCGCCCGGCCGGGCCCGCCGGGTCACCGCCGGCGGACGGCCTCGTTGACGCAGCGCAGCACCGGCGGGGCGCCCAGGGCCGCCGCGTCCTGCTCAGGGACGCCACCGACCGTGAAGGTGTGCGACTCCCCCGGGAGCAGTGTGACCAGCCCGCCGTCGACCTGGCCCGAAGGGGCCAGCCGGTCGGGGAACAGGCACACTTCGCGCAGGAGCGACCCGGCGGTCACGGTCACCCGGAGCACGGGGCCCTCTTCAGAGCCCTCTTCGGCGCCGCGCCCGGTGACCTCCTCCGTGACCGTCTCCGTCTTCACCTCGTACACCGGCTCGGGGAGGTCGGTGTCGGCGTCTTCGGCGAAGAACCACCAGGCGCGCTCGGCGCCCGCCGCCTCGGCGGTGACGCACTCCCGCGCGGGGTCCCCCGCCACCGCGACCTCCGCCGGGAGCGGCAGGCGGGCGGTGCCGCGCGCCTCCACCGAGGCGTGCACCTCGGCCTCGGCCAGGACCGCGCCCGACAGCGAGCGGCGGGCCAGGCGGACCGGCGCCGTCCACGCGCGGTCGGTGTCGTTGCCGAGCACCGCGGCCAGCCCGTCCCCGCCGCCCGGCACCAGGACGGCGACGCGCTCGGCGAACGCGCGGCGCAGCGCGAACCACACGGGCTTGCGCCGCCCCGGCCCGTCCACGGCGGACCACGACAGCGCCGGCCAGCAGTCGTTGAGCTGCCAGACCACGGCCCCCGCGCAGTGCGGCCACTGCGCCCGGAAGTGCCCGACCCCCACGGCCATCGCACGCGCCTGGTTGACCTGGGTGAGGAAGAGCCAGTCCTCGTCGGAGGCGGGGGAGCCGAAGTGCGGTGCGAGACCGCGCGCGAGCTTCCCCGCGCCGTCCTCGGCCTTCTGGTGGCGGAGCACCCCGGGCGCCTCCGGGCCCAGAGGGCCGGCGGGGACCGCCGCGCGCAGGGTCGCATGGGTGGGCGGGGCCTGGAATCCGAACTCGGAGACGAACCGGGGCCGGTACTCCCGGTAGGCGGTGTAGTCGCGCTCGTTCCACACGTCCCAGATGTGCATCGGCCCGTGCGAAGGGTCATTGGGGTGGCGCCCCTCGGGGGCGTACGGGCTGCCCGGGATGTAGGGCCGGGTCGGGTCGAGCTCGGCCACCACGCGCGGCAGCACTCCGCGGTAGTAGCCCTCTCCCCAGGTCCGGTCCCCCAGCTCCTCCTCCCAGCCCCAGTCCACGCGGCCCCACAGGTTCTCGTTGTTGCCGCACCACAGGGCGAGCGAGGGGTGGTGCGCCAGGCGGACGACCGCCTCCCGGGCCTCCATCTCCACCTCAGAGGCGATGGGCTCCTCCTCGGGGTAGGCCGCGCAGGCGAACAGGAAGTCCTGCCAGACGAGCACGCCCTGCTCATCGCACGCCCGGTAGAAGTCCTCACCCTCATAGATGCCCCCGCCCCAGACCCGCAGCAGGTTCGCCCCCGCGTCGGCGGCCTGGCCGATTCGCTCGGCATAGCGCGCGGGCGTGATCCGGGAGGGGAAGCAGTCGTCGGGGATCCAGTTGAACCCCTTCACCAGCACAGGGCGGCCGTTGACCCGGAGGGTGAAGGGCGTGCCGCCGTCGTCGGGGCGCGTGTCCAGCTCCACGGTGCGGAAGCCGACGTCCCGGTGCCAGGTGTCCAGCTCCTGGTCCCCGCGGGCGGCCGTGAGCCTCAGGTCGACCCCGTACAGCGGCTGGTCGCCGTACCCGCGCGGCCACCACGGCCGCGGATCGGGGCAGCGCACCTCGACCGAGGCCCCGCACTGATCGGCCGCCACGTGCACGGCCTCCTCACGGTCGCCGATGCGGGCGGTGAGGGTGAGCGGGACGTCCCGCCCCCGGTCGGTGCGCTCGATCCGCACGTGCAGGCGGACCACGCCGGTGGTGCCCCCGGCCTCCTCTTCGACGGCGACCTCCGGGCGCACCTCGGCCAGGCGGGCGGTGCTCCAGGCGTGCAGCCGCACCGGCCGCCACAGGCCCGAGGTGACCACCGTCGGCCCCCAGTCCCAACCGAAGTTGCAGGCCATCTTGCGGATGAACGCGTACGGCTCGTCATAGGCGCCGGGGCGCGGCCCCAGGCGCTCCCGCATGTCCTCGGCGTAGCGGTAGGGGGAGGCGAAGGCGACGGCCAGCTCACGGCCGGCGCCGCCGCGGACCCGTCCGGTGGCGTCGAACCGGTACGAGCGGTGCATGTTGCGCGCGCGGCCCAGCACCCGGCCGCCGACGCTGACATCGGCGACGGTGTCGAGCCCGTCGAACACCAGGTCCACCCGCTCATGGGCGTTCGCCAGCGCCGCCTCGTCCCCGGTCAGCGCGCGCGTGTAGGCCCAATCGGTGCGCCCGATCCAGGCGCCCTCCTCCTCTGCGCCGCCGGCGGCCGGGTCCTCCAGGAGGCCCGCGGCGATCAGGTCCGTGTGCACGCACCCCGGAACGGAGGCGGGAACCCCCGTGTTCGGGACCCCGGTCCCGTCCGAGGCGGCGTGCAGGGTCCATCCCTCGTCCAGTTCCCTACGGACTGCCATGTGCCACTCCATCCTCGCTCGGGACCTCACTCGGGGCATGTGTCGTTCGAGAAGCAGCCGACGAAATGGCCGGCCCCGACCTCGACCGGGTCGGCCGGGTGCTCGGAGCCGGCCGAGTCGTGCACGGGGCAGGGGCCGGTCTCCGCGTCCAGTTCGGCGTCGGCCTCGGCCCAGGTGCGGTGCATCCGGGGGACGGACGCCAGCAGCCCGCGCGTGTACGGATGCCGGGGCGATGCGAAGACCTCCCCGGTCGGACCCGTCTCCGCGATGCGGCCGCGGCGCAGGATGACCGTGGTGTCGCTGACATAGGTCCCCAAGGACAGGTCGTGCGTCACGAAGAGGATCCCCAGCCCTTCCTCCCGCAGGTCGCCCAGCAGGTTCAGCACGTCGATGCGCGTGGAGGCGTCGAGCATGCTGATGATCTCGTCGGCGACCAGCAGCCGGATGTCCAGCATCAGCGCGCGGGCGATCAGCAGCCGCTGCAGCTGTCCTCCGCTGAGCTGGTGCGGGTAGCGCCCGAGGACCTGCCCCGGGTCGAGGCTGACCCGTTCGATGCTGCGGCGCATGGACGCCCGCCACTCCGTGTCAGGGGTCGCGGCGAAGTACTCGCCCCGCAGCAGCTCGAAGACGCGGTCCACCGGGAAGATCGGGTTGAAACAGCTGAACGGGTCCTGGAAGACGCCTTGGACGTGCCGGTAGTACTCCTTCCGCGCCCGGTGGCCGTTCAGGCCCGCCACGTTCCGGCCGTCGAAGGCGATGGTGCCCGACGTCACCGACGTCAGCCGCAGGACCATGCGCCCGATGGTGCTCTTTCCGCTCCCGCTCTCCCCGATCAGGGAGACCACGGCGCCGGGCGGCACCGTGAGCGAGACGTCGCGCACCGCGTTCAATGGCTGGGTTCCGAAGGTCCCCACGCGGTAGACCTTGGAGACCCGTTCGAGTGTCAGCATCCGGGGCGTCAACCTTTCACTCGGCCTTCCAGCAGGCGACCCGGTGCCCCGGGGCGACCTCGACGAACGGGGGCCGGGTCTCGCACTGGTCGAAGGCCAGCGGGCAGCGGTCCTTGAAGCGGCAGCCCGTGGGCGGGTCGAGCAGGGAGGGCGGGCTGCCGGGGATGCCCTCCTGGCGCCGCTCGTCGATGGTGGCGCCGACCGTGGGGACGGCGGAGAGCAGCATCCGCGTGTAGGGGTGCCGGGGCCGGCGGAGGAGCTCGGACGCCGGCGCCGACTCGGCCGACCGCCCGGCGTACATCACCGTCACGGTGTCGGCGATCTGCGCGACCAGGGCGAGGTCGTGCGAGATGAACAGCATCGCGCCGACGAATCCGCGGTCGCGGAACCCCACCAGCGCCTCGGCCACTGCGCGCTGGTTGGCCACGTCCAGGGCGGATGTGGCCTCGTCGGCGATCAGCAGCGACGGGTCGCGCAGGGTGGACAGCACCAGCACCACGCGCTGCTTCATGCCGCCGGACAGCTCGATCGGGAAGCGCTTCAGGACGTCGCCGTCCAGCCCGACCAGCTCCAGCCGCCGGGTCAGCTCCCGCTTCGCCTCGGAGAAGCGGACCCCGCGCGATTCCAGGAGTTCACCGATCATCCGGCCGATGCGCCGCGTGGGGTTCAGGGCGCTCATCGCGTACTGGGGGATGAGCGAGACCTCGTGGTAGCGGAAGGCCTGCATCGCCCGGTCGTCGCCGATGGGCAGCTCCTCGCCGCCGAGGCGGACCGACCCCCCGACGTGGCGCATCCGGCCGTCCATCCGGATCAGGCTCTTGCCCAGGGTGGACTTGCCGCAGCCGGATTCGCCGACCACGCCCATGATCGCGCCGTCGCCGACCTCCATCGACGCGCCGTCCAGGGCCTGCACGCTCCCCCGCAGGGTCCGGTAGTGCACCCGCAGTTCGGAGACTTCCACGGTCATGGGATCACAGCTCCCTCAGGCGCGGGTTGAAGACCTCGTCCAACCCGACGTTGGCGATGTACAGCGACCCGACGACGGCGGTGATGCCGAGCCCCGGAGGGATGAACCACCACCACGTGCCCAGGTGCAGCGACCCCCACGTCACCGAGTGGTGCATCATCAGGCCCAGCGACACGCCCTCGGTCGGCCCCAGGCCGATGAAGTCCAGGCCGGCCGCGATCAGCACCGCTCCGCCGAACAGCAGGATGAACGACATGACCAGGTAGGAGTACATGTTCGGGGCGACCTCGCGGAGGATGATGCGCCAGGAGCGGCGGCCGCTCAGCCGGGCCAGGTCGACGAACTCCCGCCCCGCCAGGGAGAAGGTCTGCGCACGGATCGCGCGCGCCGCCCACGGCCAGGTGGTCAGCCCGATGAACAGCCCCTGCACCATCAGCCCGCGGGCCTCCAGGTAGGCGGCGGCGATGATGAGCACCACCATCGCGGGCAGCACCAGGACGATGTTGGTGACCATGTTGAGGACCTCGTCCACCAGCCCGCCCCGGTAGCCGCCGACGAAGCCCACGAGCATCCCGAGGACCCCCGCGATCCCGCCGCCCAGCGCGCCCACGGCGAAGGTGGCGCGCAGGCCGTGGACGAACTGGGTGAACACGTCCTGGCCGAAGCTCGTCGTGCCGAACCAGTGGTCGCCCGAGGGGGGCGCGAACTGCGGCCCCACGTAGGCGTTGGGGTCCCCGCTCACGAAGAAGGGGCCGACCATCGCGGTCAGCAGCAGCAGGAGCAGTACCGTCCCGCCGGCCAGGAGTTTGGGGTTGCGCAGGGCGAACCGCAGGTCGTCGAGGCCCCGTCGGCCCGACGGCCCCTCGCCCTGCCCGGTGACCGCCGCTGTATCGAGACTCATCAGGCGCCCCCTTGCATCTGGGTCCGGGTACGCGGGTCGACGACGACGTAGAGCACGTCGACGATCAGGTTGGCGATCAGCACGCCGATGACGATGAACAGGAAGGCGCCCTGGAGCAGGAAGTAGTCGCGGTTGTTCAGGGCCTCGAGGATGAGCGATCCCAGGCCGGGGTAGGCGAAGACGACTTCGGTGAGCAGGGCCCCGGCCACGATCGTGCCCAGTTGCAGCGCCAGTCCGGTGATCTGCGGAAGCATCGCGTTGCGGAAGGCGTACCTGCGCACCAGCCTCCGCGGTGCGCCGAGCGCCCGGAGATAGGACGAGTAGTCGGCTTCGAGCTCGTAGATGATCAGGTTCCGCATGCCGATCGCCCACCCGCCGAAGGCCACGAGGAAGAGCGACAGGAAGGGGAGCACCCAGTGCGCGAGGGCGTCGGAGATGAACTGCCAGGTGAACGCGGGCGTGAGGGCGAAACTGTAGGCGCCTGTGGCCGGGAACCACCCGGCGACCACGCCCAGCCCCCACGCCAGGAGCACCCCTAGCCACATGTAGGGCGTGGCGGTGAGCAGGTAGGACAGGGGCAGGGCCGTGTTGTCCAGCCAGCGGCTGCGTGCGGCGAAGGCGCCGAAGCGGTTGCCCGCGACCCAGCTCAGGAGGATCGCCGGCAGGAGCAGGGCCAGGGTGTAGGGGACCGCCTCCAGGAGCACCTCCGTGACGGGTGTGGGGAACAGCCAGACACTGGTTCCGAGGTCGCCCTGGAACAGCGCGCCCCAGAACCCCAGGTACTGCTTCCACAGCGGCACGTCGAGCCCGAAGAGCTGCGCGTAGTGCTCCTCCATGGAGGCGCGGACCTCCGGGTCGGACACCGAGGCCCGGCCGAGCATGGTGCGCACGGGGTCGCCGGGCATGAAGCGGGGGACCATCCAGTTGACGGTCACCGCCACGAAGAAGGTGAGCGCGTAGAGACCGGTCTTCCGTCCGAGATACCGCCACATGGCTCAGCCGCTCACGGGTTCGATCTCGGTGAGCGTCAGCACGGCGCCCAGCTGGTTGTAGTTCCGCCACGTAGTGGGGTACCAGTGCGGCGTGCCGGAGGCGTCGGAGGGCCAGTTGGTCCAATGGGTCTCGTTGACCTGCGACCACAGGCCGTTGTACCAGAGCGGGATGATCGGCATCTCGTCGAAGTGGATCTCCTGGAGCTCTGAGGTCAGCTCCCGCATCCGCTCGGTGTCCGCGACGTCGATCCGGGCGAGCTCCTCCGTCAGCTCCCACGCCTCTTCGTTCTCGTACCGGCCGAAGTTGACGGTTGTCTGCTGCTCCTGCACCGGCAGGCGGAACATGTAGTCGTAGTAGGTCCACGGGGTGTTGCTGATCTGCCGCTCGTTGTTGAACAGCAGGTCGAACTCGCCGGTGGCCCTGGCGTCCTGCAGGGCGCTGTCGTCGGGGAAGTCCACGGACACCCGGATGCCGGCCTCGGCCGCCCCCTCGGCGACGATGTCGGCCGCCTCCATCCAGTCCGTCCACCCGGACGGCACGATCAGCTCCACCTCGATCGGCTCGCCTTCGGGCGTGGTGAACATGCCGTCGGCGTCCTCGGTGTAGCCGGCCTCCTCCAGGATCGAGCGGGCCTCGTCCGGGTCGTGGGAGAAGCCCTGCTCCTCCGCCAGGTCCTGGTCGACGAAGTCCTCCCAGGCCGGGAGCAGGCCGGTGGGGTCGGCCGGGGTGACGATGCCGCCGTAGGGGCCCTCGGCGATGGCCCCGGTGTCGACCGCGTGCGCCAGCGCCCGCCGGAAGGCCGGGTCGTCCATGGGCTCGCGCTCGGTGTTGGGCACCAGCCAGGTGGTGTTGGCCGAGAGCATGTACGGCGGCTCGTCGTAGTAGGACGAGATCTCCGGGGAGGCCTCCAGGGTGCGGTCGACGCCGGGGAGGAAGTTGTTGCTCAGGTCGACCTCGCCCTGGCTGAGCATGGTGAGGGCGGCGTCGTTGGTGGAGTTGACGATGTCGACGATGTACTCGGGGCGGACCTCCAGGCCGAGTTCCCCTGAGGCCCACCACTCGTCGCGCTTGGCCCACACCATGCGGTCCTGGCCGTGCGTCTCGTAGGCGTAGGGGCCGGTGCCGACCGGGTCCTCGTTGGGGCTGTTGACGACCTCGTCGTCACTGCGCTCGGACCACACGTGCTCGGGGACGACGGGCTCGTTGTACAGCCAGTTGGCCCATTCCTGGCGGCGCGGCTCGGAGAAGGTGAACTCGAGCTCGCGCTCGCCCACCACCTCCACCCCGTCCAGCCAGTCCCACAGGTTGCTGTAGGGGACGGCGTCGATCTTGCCCAGCTCGACGGTGAACGCGA
>NZ_ANAD01000196.1 GCF_000341245.1 Nocardiopsis halophila DSM 44494 | reverse complement strand
CCCCCCCCCCCCCCCCCCCCGCCCAGCCAGTCCCACAGGTTGCTGTAGGGGACGGCGTCGATCTTGCCCAGCTCGACGGTGAACGCGACGTCCTCGGCGGTGAGCGCCTCGCCGTCGGACCACTCGACGCCGTCGCGGACGGTCAGGCTGTAGCTGTCCTCGCCGGTCCACTCGCCCTTCTCGGCCAGCCAGGGCCGGTACTCGTCCTCCATGGGGTCGTAGAGGAACAGCGGCTCGTACACGTAGCCGACGGTTCCGGTGGCGTACTGCGACTTGGCCAGAGGGTTCCAGGTGGAGGGCGGCCCCCATTGCGTGCCGCTGGTGTAGAGGGTCTGCGCGCGCGGGTATCCGCCGCCCGCGCCGTCGGAGCCGGAGGAGCAGGAGGCGGCCGCCAGGGCGACGGCCGCGAGGGCGGCGGGGAGGGCTCGTGGTCGGGATGCCATACGGTGTTCCCCCTTCCGCGCCGGAGGGCGGCGCGAAGGTCGCTGACCGGTAACTTAAGCGGGTAAGTTCATGGCAAGGGAACACGGCCGACCTCGGCGCGTCAACACAGGGAAAGAAATGCGTTATCCCCCTGTAACAGGGGTGGCTGACGCGCAGCAGGTCGTGAAGGATTGACTCTTAAGCGATTCAGTGATCGCCTGTACGGGGTCGGGCGGGCACGCGGCGGCGCGCTTACCATCAGGGCATCCGGGGCGAACGAAGAACAGCGGGGGCAGGATGAAGCGGCCGACCATCGCCGATATCGCGCGGGCGACCGGTGTCTCCACCGGCGCGGTCTCCTACGCGCTCAACGGCCGCCCGGGGGTCTCCGAACCCACGCGGCGCCGCATCCTCGACGCCGCGGCGCAGATGGGGTGGGCCCCCAGCAACACGGCGCGCGCGCTCGCCGAGGGGAGGGTCGGCGCCTTCGGGCTCATCATCGACCGTCCCGCGCCGATGCTCGGGGTCGAGTCGTTCTTCATGCGCTTCATCGCGGGTATCGAGTCGGAGCTGGCCGACACGCGCACCGAGCTGCTGCTCCGCGTGACCGAGGCCCCCGAGGCCGAGATGGAGGCCTACCGCCGGTGGTCGGCCGAGCGGCGGGTGGACGGGGTGCTCATCGTGGACCTGCGCCGCGACGACCCGCGGGTGCGCCTCGTCCAGGAGGTCGGCCTGCCGGCGGTCGTCGTGGGCGGCCCCGGCGGCGCCGCGGGCCTGCCCTGCCTGCACTCCAACGACGCCGAGGCCACCGCCGAGGTGGTGGGGTACCTGGCGGCCCTGGGCCACCGCAGGATCGCGCGGGTGGCCGGCCCCGAAGGGCTGGTGCACACCGGGACGCGCACCGCCGCGTTCACCGAGGCCGTGCACGCCGCCGGGGGCGAGCCCCGCATCGTGCACGCCGACTACACCGCCGACTCCGGGGCCCGCGCCACCCGGCGGCTGCTCGCCGAGGCGCCGCGCCCGACCGCGGTCGTCTACGACAACGACCTGATGGCGGTCACCGGCCTGGGGGTGGCCCGCGAGATGGGGGTCGCGGTCCCCGACGACCTGTCCGTGGTGGCCTGGGACGACTCGGTCCTGTGCCGTGCGGTGCGGCCCGCGCTGACGGCCGTCGGGCGCGACGTCGCCGACCACGGGCGCCGGGCGGCGCGGATGCTGGAGGGCCAGGTCTGCGGCGCGGAGCCGCGGGACGCGCCCACGGCTCCGGCGGAGTTCATCCCGCGGGAGAGCACGGGACGGGCCCCGGGTCAGCGCCCGTAGACGGACGCCTCCTCGGCGGTCTCGGCGATGCCGTTCTCCCCGTTGAAGATGCGTTCGCCCCACGGCGTGAGGCGCTGGGCGTCGAACCCTTCGACCATGTCGAGGTATTCGACGCCGCCGCTGTTGCCGCTCCAGGACCAGCCGAGGTAGCCGATGCCGCGCGCTTCGGCCTCGGCGAGGATCGCGTCCTCGTCGGGGTCGCCGTCGCTGTGCCGGTGGCCGAACTCCCCGACGATCAGGGGCAGGCCGTTGGCGGCGAAGCCGTCCATGTAGGCGGCGACGTCCGCCCCGTCCTCGTACACGCCGTACATGTGCACCGAGAACACGGTGTTGCCGTCGGGGTCCTCGACCTCCGGCGCCTCTTCGAGCATGATCCGCTGCCAGTCCTGGCCCCAGTTGGGGGCGTCGGCCACGAGCGCGTGGTCGAGCCCCGCCCCGCGCAGGCGCCCGATGGCGGCGCTGGTGTCCTCGGCCCAGCCGGCGTTGGCCTCAGGGGCGTTGCCGTAGGGCTCGTTGCCCAGGTTGATCAGGATGTGGTCCTCCTGGCCGCGCAGGGCCCCGGCGACCCCGATCCAGTAGTCGGCGGCCTGGTCGAGCGTCGCCGCGGCGGGCTCCTCGCCGTAGCCGGTGGTGTCGTGCACCTCCAGCACGCAGATCAGCCGGTTCTCCTTGCACGTGTCGACCACCTCGGCGACCTCGTCCGCGGGGGTGGGGCCCCAGCGCTGCCCGGAGCCCAGGACCACGCGCACGGTGTTGGCGCCCAGCGCCTTGATGTCGGCGAAGGAGCCCGTCTCGTCCGGGTACCAGACGTGGGGGTGGTTGACCCCGCGCATGACGAACGCGCTGCCGTCGGCCTCGTGGAGGCGGCCGTCCCGGACGTGCAGTCCGGTCTCCTGGTGGGGCGGTGCCTGGCCGGCGGCCGCGGTCGCCAGGGCCAGGGCCGCCGTCGTGAATCCGAAGAGTGCCGCTTTGGTGTTCATGCTCGTGACCTCCGAGAGCGGAGACGACTTAAGCGGATAAGCAGCGAAACACGGGCGCAACAGAGCGTCAACGGAGCTTCTCTGAGGGTTTACGCGACCGTGACCGCCGAAGGTGGCGGACGGAGTGGAATGTGCTGGTGAAGCGCTTCATCCCCGCCTTGCGTGTGAAGTGGGCCACAGGCGGGTGCTGCGGGGGTGTGCGGGGCCCGCGCCGTGAGGACGGGCCCCGCACGCTCTTCACTCGAGGGAGAAGGAGCTGAGCCGGACGTCGCCCGTGAAGACCAGGTAGACGTCCTTCCTGCCGCCGGGGACCTTCTTCAGGTCACCGGTGAACTCCTCATAGGAGTAGATGCCGCCGGTCCCACCGATCGACACCTCACCCGCCTTCCTGCCGTCAGGAGCACCGATGCGCACCTCCACCGTGCCCCCACCGCTCGTGGAGGCAGCGCGCGCGGTGAACGTCGACGGCTTCGGCTTCAGGGACGTGCCGTCGAACGCGATCCAGTCCCCGGCCTTCGCCTCCACGGTGTCGCCCTCCACCTTCGTCTCGTCGGCGAGGGCGATCCCCGAGTAGCGGTCGAAGTCGGCGGCGCGGGTCTGCTCGGTCAGATCGCGGGCCGGGATCCGCTCTCCGTCCACGAAGATGCGCGCGCGGTGCCGGACGTCGTCCGCCGAAGCGCCGACCATCAGCTCGTGCTTCGCCTTCTCCACGACCTCCCGGCCCCGTGTCACGTCCCAGAACGCCAGGTCGGACGCGTCGACGGTGAGCTCGGCGGTGACCGTTCCGCCCGCCGGGACGCTCACCCGCGTGTAGTCGCGCAGGCGCTTGAGCGGCTGGTCGGTGCGCGAGTGGAGCTGGCGCGAGTAGAGCTGCACGACCTCCTCGCCGTCGCGGTCGCCGGTGTTGGTGACCGGTACCCGCACCGTCACGGTGCCGTCCGGGCCGACCTTCCTCCGGTCGATCTCCGGCTTCCCGTAGGCGAAGGAGGTGTAGGACAGACCGTGCCCGAAGGGGTACAGCGCCTCGCCCTCGAAGTGGCGGTAGGTGTGCCCGGACTGCCGGACGTCGTAGACGCCCATGTCCGGCAGGTCCCCGGTGGACCGGTACCACGTCTGGGGCAGGCGCCCCCGGGGCTCCTCGTCGCCGTAGAGGACCGCCGCCAGGGCGTTGCCGGTCTCCTGCCCGGCGTGCGAGGTCCACAGCACCGCGGGGACGTTCTCCTCCGCCCAGGGGATCGCCATCGGGTAGCTGCTCTCCACGACCAGGACGGTGCGCGGGTTGGCCTCGGTGACCGCCTCCAGCAGCTCCTGCTGGGCGGGCGGCAGTCCGATCTCCTCGCGGTCGTCGGTCTCGCGGCCGTTGATGAACGGCATGTTCCCCAGGACCACCACGGCCGCGTCGGCGTCCTCGGCCGCCGCCACGGCCTCCTCGGTGCCGCTGGAGAGCACCTCACGATCGAACACCGCCGCGTCCTCGACCGTGTCGGCCGAGACCGACAGGCGCCCGTCGCCGTCGACCGCGATGTACTTGCGGTTCCACTCGTCGTAGCCGGCGTACTTCAGCGCGACGCCGCCGTCGGTCTCCTCGAAGCGGAAGAGCTGCTGCACGAACCATCCGTTGGGCTGGTCCTGGTCGTTGTAGAGCAGGTTCTCCCCGCCCAGGCCGACCACCCTGCCGTTGGCGTCGGTGCGCAGGGTGACCACGCCCTCGCCCCAGTCGAAGACGGTGAGCGCCTGCTCCTCACCGGGCTCCCCGCCGTCCGCGCCGCCGACCCGCAGCACGCCGCCGTCCTCGTCGGAGGAGGCGGTGACGTAGCCGTCCCCGTTGCGCAGCGCGATCCGGTCCGCGCCCTCGCTGACGCCGACCGACCCGGCGCCGCCGAGCCGCTCGGCGACGGCGTCGGCGGGGGTGGAGCGGTAGGGCATGGTGCCGCTGTACCAGTCCTCGTACAGGGTGTCGGCCAGCGGCCCGACCACGGCCACGTCGGTGTCGGCGCCGGGGTCCAGCGGCAGGGCTCCGTCGTTCTGCAGCAGGGTCATCTGGGCCGACGCGGCCTCGCGGGCCAGCTCCCGGTGCTCGGGGGCGTCGATCACGCCGGGGGTGATGCCGGAGTAGGGGACCCGGTCGGGCGGGTCGAACTCGCCGAGGCGGAAGCGCACGGAGAGGATGCGCCCCACCGCCCGGTCCAGGTCCTCCTCGCCGACCAGCCCCCGGTCGAGCGCCTCCTCGAACCGCCCGACGGTGACACCGGAGTCGTCGTCCTGGTCGGTGTAGCTGTCGATGCCAGCCTTGAGCATGGCGGCGTGGGACTCGGCATGGTCGTCGTAGTACTGCTGGCTCTCGACGACGTTGGTCGGGGCGTAGGCGTCGCTGACCACCATGAGGTCCTCGTCGCTCCAGGAGCGCACGTCGTCCAGCAGCGGGGTCAGGTGCGCGGGGCGCCCGTTGACGAGGTTGTAGGAGGCCATCACGCCGGTCGCGTTCCCGGACGCGATCGCGGGCCGGAACGAGGGGTGGACGAACTCGTGCAGCGTGCGCGGGGGCACCGTCACCGAGGTCACGTCGCGCTGTTCCTCGATGCCGTATCCGGCGAAGTGCTTGAGCGACGGAGCCGTTTTCAGGTAGAAGTCGTCGTCGCCGCGGAGGCCGCCTGCGTAGGCGTCCGCCATCGCGCCGACCAGCAGGGGCTCCTCGGAGTAGCCCTCCTCGTTGCGGCCCCAGCGCGGGTCGCGCAGCGGGTCGGCGACCGGGGCCCACACGTTGAGGCCGTGGGCCTCGGGGTCCTGGGCGTGGAAGCCCCGCATCTCGGTACCGGTGACGTCGCCGACGCGTTCGACGAGTCCGGTGTCCCACGTCGCCCCGAGCCCGACGGCCTGCGGGAACACCGTGGCCTCACCGAGCCAGGCGACCCCGTGCAGCGCTTCGCTTCCGGTGCGGAACGGCTCCATCCCCAGCCTGGGGACGGCGGGTTGGTACTGGTGCAGGAGCGAGACCTTCTCATCGGTGGTCAGCCGCCCGAGGAGGTCGTCGACACGCTGCTGGAGGGGAAGGTCGGGATCGCGGAACGGGGGGTCGTCGGCGGCGGCGGGCGCGGCCCCGAGCGGGAGCGCGATCACCGCCGCCGCCAGCGCGGCCGTGAGGCCGCGCGGGCGGGGGATGGAGAGGGCCACAGGACTTCCTCCTTCAGACGGGGGAACGGAGGGGCAGCCGGGCACCGTTTCGGGTCAGTACCGGGGCCCGGTCCAGGGGGGTGGCGAGGCGAAGGGTGCGGCCGCCCGAGTGGACCTCGCCCGTCCACGGGTCGGCCCAGTCGGTTCCGCCGGGCAGGTACACGTCCCGCTCCCGGGCGCCGTACGCGGTGACGGGGGCGACCAGCAGGTCGGGGCCGAACATGAACTGGTCGCCGATGCCCCAGCAGCGGGTGTCGTCCGGGTGGTCGACGAAGAGCGGGCGCATCGGGGGGAGGCCCCGCTCGTGAGCCGTGCGCATCTGCTCCATGACGTAGGGCCGCAGCCGCTCGCGCAGCATGACCAGGTCGCGGAGGAGGTCGTAGACCTCCTCGCCGTAGGACCAGATCTCATTGGGGCCGCCCGACATGGCCGGGTGCAGCTCGTTCCGGAACGGTTCGCGGTAGCCGTGCAGGCGGAACAGGGGGCAGAACACGCCGTACTGGAACCAGCGGACGAGGAGCTCCCGGTACTCGGGGGAGTCCTGGTCCCCGCCGTGGAAGCCCCCGATGTCGGTGGTCCACCAGGGGATGCCGGACAGCGCCGTGTTCAGGCCGGCGCGGATCTGCGCCTGAAGGGAGGCGAACGTCGCGGGGATGTCGCCCGACCAGAGGGCGGCGCCGTAGCGCTGGCTGCCCGCCCATGCCGAGCGGCACAGGGTGACGACCTCGGTCTCGCCCGCCGCGTGCATCCCTTCGTAGAAGCCCCGCGCGTGTTCGGCGGGGTAGATGTTGCCGACCTCGTTCCCCGGGCCGGCGTGGAAGCGCAGGTTCCCCGGGTGGCCGGGCCGGATCTCCGGCTCGCAGGCGTCCAGCCACCACACGCGGACGCCGGCCGCCAGGTAGTTCCGCCGGACCCTGTCCCACAGGTACCGGCGCGCGTCCGGGTTCGTGGCGTCGTAGAAGGACACCTGCACATGGGAGTCGACGCCCTTGTCCGCCCAGTCGGCGTGCACCGGCGGACCCTGCTCGGTGGCGACCAGGTGGCCGGAGCGCATCATCTCCCCGTAGTTCTCACTGAGCGGGCTGACCGACGGCCACACCGACACCATCAGCTCGGTGCCCATCTCGCGCAGCTCCCGCACCATGGCCGCGGGGTCCGGCCACTCCTCAGGGTCGAACCTCCAGTCGCCCAGGTGGGTCCAGTGGAAGAAGTCCGCGACGATCACCGAGAGGGGGACGCCGCGGCGCTTGTACTCGCGCGCGACCTCCAGCAGCTCCTCCTGGGTGCGGTAGCGCAGCTTGCACTGCCAGAAGCCGGAGGCCCACTCGGGGAGCGGTGGTGCGTGTCCGGTCGCGTCGGCGTAGCGGGACAGGATGTCGGCCGGGCGGCCCGCGGTGACCCAGTAGTCGATCTGCCGGGCGCTGTCCGCGACCCATCGTGTGCCGGTCTCGGCCGGCTCGACGCGGCCGATCGCAGGGCTGTTCCAGAGCAGCCCGTACCCGCGGGAGGACACCAGGAAGGGGATGGACACCTCGGCGTTGCGCTGCACGAGGTCGACCACGGAGCCCTTCTGGTCGAACAGGCCGTGGGTGTGCTGGCCCAGGCCGAAGATGCGCTCGCCCTCATAGGCGCGGAAGCGCTGCTCGATGCGGTAGTAGCCGTTCCCGGTGGAGGTGAACACGCGCGGGCCGGGCCACCAGAAATGGGCCCGTTCCTCGGCGAACAGCTCCTCCCCGGTCCCGCCGCGCAGGAAGCGCAGCATCCCCTCGCCGCTCACCTCGACGGTGACGGCGCCGTTGGAGAGCACGGCCCGGTCCTCCTCGACCGCCGCCTCGGCGCCGTGGTCCGGGCGCGGGCCCAGCGCTCCGGGAAGGTCGTCGATCAGGGAGTGCAGGCCGGCCCGGACGCGGACGGCATCGTCGCCCCAGGCCTCGATACGCACGACCTGGTGGCCGCCGCGCCATTCGATTCCCCCGTCGATCTCGTGGAACACGCGCTGTCCTTTCCGTTGGGCGGTTCGGGGTGAGCGGTCCTCAGTCCTTGAGGGCGCCGCCGGTGACCCCGGCGGCGACGTAGCGCTGGGCGACGACGAGCAGGATCGCCGCGGGGACGGACGCGATGACCCCGGTGGCCATGACGCCGTTCCAGTCGGCGGTGTGCGCGCCGATGAAGCGGTAGATGGCGACGGTCACCGGGCGCACCGCGTCGTCGTTGTTGAGGGTGACGGCGAACAGGAAGTCGGCCCAGGCGAACAGGAACGCGAACAGGGCGGAGGTGATCACCGCGTTCCGGCTCACCGGGAGGACGACCGTCACGAGCACCCGGAGGGGGCCTGCGCCGTCGACCTCGGCCGCCTCGGTGAGCGCGCGGGGGATGGTCACCATGAAGGCGCGCAGGATGAGGACCGCGAACGGGACGGCCAGCGTCGAGTCGGCGAGGATCATCGCCGCGTAGGTGTCGAGCAGGCCGGCCGTGTTCATCACCGCGTACAGCGAGTTGGCCATGACGATGCCCGGGATCATCTGCACCAGCAGCAGGGCGAAGAGCACGGTCCGCCCGCCCGGGAGGGGGAACCGGCTCAGCGCATAGGCGGCGGGGACGGCCACGGCGAGCGTCAGCAGGACCGTGCCGACGGCGACGACCGTGCTGTTGAGGAGCGCGCCGCCCTGCCCGTCGACCGCCTCCCGGTACCCCTCGAGCGTTCCGCCCAGGGGGTGCCAGCGCGGCGGTGTCTCCAGCAGCGCCGCCGCCGGCTGGAGGGAGGCGTTCACCATCCAGTACAGGGGGAACAGCAGCACGCCCACGATGAGGACGGCGGCGGCGGTGGTGCGCAGCGACCGGGGCCGGGTCATCGTGCTCCCCCCTCGTCGGCGGTGCGGGCGGAGCGCAGGTAGACCAGGGCGAACGCCAGGGCGATGAGGATGAGGACGTTGCCCGCGGCGGCGCCCGCCCCGAAGTCCAGTTCGGTGAAGGAGAGCTGGTAGGACCAGGTGGTCAGGGTGTGCGAGGCGTTGGCGGGCCCGCCCTGGGTGAGGACCATGATCACGTCGAAGACCTTGAGCGTGTAGACGAGGCCGAGCATCAGCACCACCGCGGTCACCGGCCGCAGCAACGGCCAGGTGACGTGCCGGAAGCGCTGCCAGGGGCCGGCGCCGTCCAGCTCGGCCGCCTCGTAGAGCTGCCGGGGGATGTTCTGCAGGCCGCCGTAGAGGATGACCATGTTGAACGGGATGCCGACCCAGACGTTGGCGGCGGTCACCGACGCCAGGGCCAGGTCGGTGCTGGAGAGCCAGGCGATCCCCGACCCCAGGAACGCCAGGCCGGTCGCCTCCTCCACGGCGCCGCTCAGCCCGAGCAGGGCCTGGTTGAGGACCCCGTACTCCTGGTCGTAGATCCAGCGCCACACGGTCCCCGACACCACCAGCGGCAGCAGCCAGGGCACCAGCAGCAGGGAGCGCAGCAGCCCGTTGAGGGGGAAGCGGCGCTGGAAGAACACGGCCAGGGCCAGGCCGATGCCGAACTGGAAGGCCAGCGAGCCGGCGGTGAACAGGGCGGTGTTGGCGAGGGTCGTGGCGAAGAGCGGGTCGCCCAGCAGGCGGGCGTAGTTCGCCAGGCCCACGAACGGCGCCTCGCCGGTGTAGAAGGACGCGGCGGTGTACTCCCGGACGGACATCCCCGCGTTGGTGGCCAGCGGGTAGCCGAAGAACACGGCGATGTACACCACGAGCGGCGCGAGGAACGCGGCGCCCGTGAGCCTCCGGGAGCGCGCGCCGCTCCGGCGGCGGGTCTGCATGAGGGCCTCCTGGTGGCGTCGGAGCGCGGGGCGCGGGTCAGGAGGCGGGCACGGACTCCTGCGCCTGGGAGAGCGCCTCCTCAGGCGTCGCGTCCCCCGCGAGCACGGCCTGGACGGCGTCGGCGAGGGCTGAGGAGACCGACGGGTAGTCCGCGCCGAGCTCGGCCGTCCGGGAACGGGCGGAGGGCACCGACTCCACGAACGGCGCCATGCCGGGGTCCTCCTCGGCCAGCGCTCCGGCGAGCCCCTCCTTGCCGGGCACATAGGCGTTGAGCTCGGCCCACTCGGTCATGTTGTCGTCGTCGACCAGGCACTGCAGCACCTCGACGGCCTTCGCCTCGCGCTCGCCGCCGCTGCGCGCGACGGCCCACACCTCGCCGCCCATCGGCGTGGCGGGATCGGTCCCGGCCTCGGGCACGGGCAGCGGGACGACTCCGTACT
Organism: Nocardiopsis halophila DSM 44494; assembly: GCF_000341245.1. Classification (GTDB taxonomy): domain Bacteria; phylum Actinomycetota; class Actinomycetes; order Streptosporangiales; family Streptosporangiaceae; genus Nocardiopsis_A; species Nocardiopsis_A halophila. The sequence continues at coordinate 51,156 of NZ_ANAD01000196.1, read as the reverse complement.
CGACGTCCTCCCCGTCCAGGACCGGGAGCTGCCACGAGCCGTTCACCATCATCGCCGCCCTGCCGCCGACGAACTGGTCCTTCACATCGGCCTGGGACCAGTTGACGGCCGATTGGGAGACCGACCCGTCCTCCACCAGGTCCTGCCACAGCTCCAAGGCCTCCACGGCCTCAGGGGAGTCGACCTGGGTGAGCTCAGCGCCGTTGGACCAGAAGAACGGTTCGAAGGTCCACGTCCCCTCTTCGTGGCCGATCGCGGAGAAGGCCAGGCCGTTGGTATCGCCGTCGGTCAGTTCCCCAGCGGCGGAACGCAGCTCCTCCCAGGTCTCCGGGGGCTCCAGACCCGCCTCGTCCAGCTTCTCGGTGTCGTAGAACAGCGCGAGCCCGTTCACGCCCGTCGCGATGCCGTACAGGGTGCCGTCGTGGGTGCCGGCCTCAAGCACCGAGGGGTAGAAGCCGTCGATGGTCACGCCCGCCTCCTCAAGCGGCACCAGCGCGCCGGTGGCGGCGACCTGGGGGAGGTCGGGGTTGTCGATGAGCATCAGGTCGGGCAGGTCCTGCTGGGACGCGCCCTGGAGCAGGCGCGGCATGAGCTGGTCGCGCGGCAGCTCCTCGCGCTCGACGGTGACGCCGGCCTCGTCGGCGCACGCCTCGAGCATCTCTTCGGTGGCCGTGTTCTGCGGCTCGGCGATGTTGTAGTCGAGCGAGGACAGGGTCGAGGCGTCGCCGTCGCCGCCCCCTCCTCCGCCGGAGCACGCGGCCGCGGCGGTGAGCAGGCCCGCGGCGAGCAGGGCGGGGACGGGGCGCGGGGGTGCGGGACGGGTCACGGGGGCCTCCAGGGAGTCGAATCGCTTCGATGACGCCGTTCGGAATGCGGGTGCCGTTCGTCCGGGGGTGCGCAGGGCGGCCGGGACGGCCGGGGGCGGGAACGGTCGGGAAACGGGAGGTCGGAGCCGACGGGGGATCGGGGCCGGGGAGGGGTCAGGCGCTGGCGCGGCGGGGGGCCGGCGCGGTGCTGGAGCGGTCCACCAGGGTCGGCGGGAGCAGGGTGACGCCCGCGGGGGCGTCGCCGCCGAGGCCGCGTACGGCCAGCTCGACGGCGCGTTCGGCGAGCTCCTCGGCGGGCAGCCCGACCGAGGAGAGCGGGGGAGCGGTGCCCTCGGCGACGTCGTCGGCGCCGATGGCCACCACGGACAGGTCGCCGGGGACCGTGCGGCCTGCCGCGGTCAGGGCGGCGACCAGCGGTTCGGCCGCGGACTCGTTCTGCACCACCAGCCCGGTCACCCCGGGGTGGTCGCGCAGCAGCCGCCGGGCGGCCTGCTCGGCGGCGGTCCGGGTCGGCTCGCAGGGCAGCACGGCCGGCACCTCGGCGCCCCGCTCGCGCGCGGCCTCGCGGAACCCGGCCAGGGTGCGCTCGGCGAAGCCGGTGCGGCGCTCGTAGACGGCCGGCGGCTCCCCGACGAAGGCCAGGCGCCGGTGGCCCAGGTCCGCCAGGTGCCGCGCGCACAGCCGTCCGGCCTCCTGGAAGTCCAGGTCGACGCAGGCCAGGCCGGCGGTGTCGGCGGGCACACCGATGAGCACCGCCGGCAGGCCCAGCTCGCGCAGCACCGGGATGCGGGCGTCGTCGATCTCGACGTCCATCACCACGATCGCGTCGACCATCGACGACCCGGCGACCCGGCGCAGCCCGTCGGCCCCCTCGGCCTGGGTGAGGAGCAGGACGTCGTGGTCGTGCGCGCGGGCCCGGGTCACCACCGACACGGCGAACCGCATCGCGACGGGGACGTGCACGTCGGAGCGCAGGGGCACGACGAGCGCGATGACGTTGGACCGGCTGCTGGCCAGGGCGCGGGCCCCGGCGTGCGGCCGGTAGCCGAGGACGCGGACGCTCTCCAGCACCCTGCGGCGGGTGTCCTCGGAGATGGAGCGCTTGCCGCTGAGGACGTAGGAGACGGTGCTCGGCGAGACCCCGGCGTGCCGGGCGACGTCGGCGATGGACACGGGCACCTCCTCCCCCCTCCTCCGGACGGTGTCGAAGCGCTTCGATGCCCGTGATGTTAACCACGCCACAGTCCGGGGCGCAATGGGGTCTTAGTGCATCATCGGGGCCGCCGGGGCGCCCGGCGCGTCACCGGTACATCACCGGCGCCGCATCGCCACGACCGAGGGATGGGTGCCGAACAGGCTCACCGTGAAGGAGTCGCAGACCCGCAGACCGACCGACTCCGCAATGCGGACGTGCTCGTCGGGGGCGTTCAGCAGCAGCACGGCCAGGCCGTCGTCCGGCTTCAGCACCCGCTGGATCTCTCCGTAGTACCGCTTGGGGCGCCGGGCCAGGGAGCCGTTCGGCTCCACCTGGAGGCCCCAGGGAGGGTTGCCGACGACCCGGTCGACCGTCCCGTCGGGGAGCGGGAGGCGTCCGGCGTCCGCGACCGCGTAGGCGATCGGCGCCTCCTCCGGAGCGCACGCGGCGGAGGAATTGCTCGCGGCCATGGGAAGGGTCGCGGGGTCGCGATCCGTACCGAGGAGGCGCAGCCCGGGGGTCATCAGCTGCGACTCGACAAGGATCGTGCCGGTGCCGCAGGTCGGGTCCAGCACCCGGGCGCCGGGGGCGAGGTCGGCCAGGCGGGCCATTGCCGCCGCGAGCGGCGGGTGGAGCGTTCCGGCCACCGATTCCTGCTTGTAGGCGCGGCGGTGCATCGGCCGGTCGGTGAGCCGCACGGCCAGGGCGGCCTCCGGGCCCTCCAGGGTGACCCGGATCGGGAACGGCTCCCCGTCCTCAGGAGGGCGTCCCTCGCGCCGGGACCGGTAGGGCAGCCCGAGCACCTCGGCCGCCTGGAGCCCGACGGCGTCCTCGATGTCGTAGCGGTTGTAGTTGCGCTTGCCGAGGTAGGAGGCGACTACATCGATGCGCGTCGCCGACGCCGGCCCGCCGCACTGTCCGCGCAGGTCCATAAGGTCGTTCCAGGGCGCGGAGCGCGCGGGCCCGATGAAGCGTTCGAGCTCGGCCTTGGTGTGTCCGACCCCGTCCAGCGTCGCGGCGAGCAGGAAGACGTCGTCCACGGTGCGCAGATCGAGCAGCCGGGCGTCCGGCGCCTCAGAGGCGAACCAGACCTCGCGGTGGCGCAGCCGCTCCACGGTGCCGAACCCGCGCTCCTCGATCTCCCGCGCGGAGACCTCCTCCAGCCCGCGCAGTGTCCGAGCCATCAGCCGTACGCCCAACGTCCGCTCTTCCTCCCACCGTCCCGGAACCACCCAGGAAGAGTACCGACCACGGTGGTCGCACGTGCCCGGCTGACACAGGGGCACGGCGTGCGCGGTCCAGGGCCGCCGTCGACTTCGCGCAAGGATCGCGCAAGGGCTGCAGTGGCTCTCCAGTAAAGCCGGATGGGTGGGGGCTCCTTCTTCTTCGTCCTCTCCAGGTTCGGGATATCACATCGTCGCCTACGCCCAGGTGGTGGCAGTCTTCACTGTGGCGTTCACTCCGTCGGCCATGTTGAATCCGAGCTCCATAGCGGCTCGGCAGCGGTGCCTCAGTGAAGGCGTGCACGGGCGGTGCAGGTACATTCGCCGAGGCGATGCAGGGGTTCAGGAGGGGAACGCACGTGGAGCGGCTTGAAATCCAAGTGTTTCTCACGCTCGCCGAGGAACTGCACTTCGGGCGGACCGCCGAGCGCCTCTTCATTTCCCGGGCCAGAGTCAGCCAGATAGTCCAGAAGACGGAACGGGGAATCGGGGGGCCGCTCTTCGAGCGGACCAGCCGCAGGGTCCGGCTCACCCCCTTGGGGCGGCGGCTCTACGAGGATATCGAGCCCGGATTCCGGCGTATCGAAGACGGCATCGCACGGGCGGAGGCCGCCGCCCGCGGCGTCGACGGAGTCCTGCGCGTGGGGTTCCTCGGCGCCGCGGCGGGGGAGTTCGTCCTCGACGTGATCGGCTCGTTCACCGCGCACCACCCCGGCGTGGACGCCCGGATCACCGAGACGCAGATCTACAGGATCATCGCTCCGCTGCGTTCGGGCGAGGTCGACGTGCTGGTCACCCAGTTCCCCATCGACGAGCAGGACCTCACGTGCGGTCCCGTGGCATTCTCCGTCCCGCGGATGCTCGCCGTTCCTTCGGGGCATCCTCTCGCGCGGCGCGCATCCGTCTGCCTGGAGGACCTCGCCCACACCAAGGTATTCGCCTGCGTCGGCGAGGTCCCCATGTACTGGCAGGAGCACAACACGCCCCTGCGCACCCCCAGTGGCCGGCCCATCGAGCGCGGGGAGCAGGCCTCGACGCTCCAGGAGACCCTGGCGCTCGTCGGGGCCGGTAAGGGGATCTCGCCCGTGGGGGCCGATGTGGCGCAGCGCTACTCCCCCCGTGGCGTGGCCTACGTCCCCCTGGAGGACGCCGACCCGCTCGAGTACGGTCCCGTGTGGAGATCCGCGGACGAGAACGCCAGGATTCGCACGTTCGTCCAGGAGTGCTCACAGGTCGCCGCGGCGAGGCGCGGCTGATCGGTAAGCCAGGCTTACCGATCATTGCGGTATTCGGCATTGTTCCTGTTCAACGCGTTCCCGATAGTGGCCTCATGTCCACTGTTCAGACCAAGGCGCATTCGCGAAGTGCGCCCCGAATGCCCGCGGCGCTGCTCGCTCTCGCGCTGGGCGCGTTCGCCATCGGCACCACCGAGGTCGTCATCGCCGGCCTTCTTCCGGAGATCTCCCGTGACTTCGGTATCTCCATCCCGACCGCGGGATCGCTGGTCTCCGGGTACGCGCTGGGCATGGTCGTGGGCGCGCCGCTGCTGGCCGCGCTGGGAACGCGTGTGCCGCGCAAGACCATGCTCGTGTGGCTCATGGTCGTGTTCATCGCCTCGAGCGTGATCAGCGCCCTCGCCCCCGGCTACGGCGTCCTGCTGGCCGGGCGGGTGCTGTCCGCGCTGGTGGGAGGCGCCTATGTGGGGATCGGCGCCGTCGCCGCCGCCGACGTGGTGTCCGAGGACCGCAAGGCCCGGGCGGTCGCGATCATGTTCATGGGGCTGAGCATCGCCAACGTCGTCGGGGTGCCCGGGGGGGACGGCCCTGGGGCAGGCGCTGGGCTGGCGCTCCACGTTCTGGGCGGTCGGCGCGATCGGCGTGGTCGTCCTGCTCGGGGTCCTCAGGCTCGTCCCCTTCACGCCGGTGATGGAGGGCGCCAACCTCCGAAGCGAGTTGGCGGTGTTCAAGCGCGGCCGCCTCTGGCTGGCCTACGGGGCCACGGCCCTGGGGTGGGCGCCGGCGCTCGCCGTCGTGACCTACATCGCCCCCATGCTCACCGGTGTCACCGGCTTCTCCGACGGCGCGGTCCCGATCGTGCTCGTCCTCTTCGGCGTCGGCATGGTCATCGGCACGCCCATCGCGGGCCGACTGGCCGACCGGGCGCTGATGCCGGCGGTGTACGGGGTGCTCGCCGCGGTCACCGCCTCCTCGCTCGTCCTGCTGTTCGCGGTGCACAGCAAGATCGCGGCCGTGGCCATGTTCATCGTCTTCGGTGCAGCGGTGGCGGCGGTCATTCCGCCTGTCCAGGCCAAGGTCATGGCCACGGCGGAGGGGGCACCGAACCTGGCGTCGGCCTCCAACATCTCCGCCTTCAACATCGGAAACGCCCTCGGCCCGTTCCTCGGCGGAATGACCATCAGCGCCGGGCTGGGGTACACCTCGCCCATCTGGGTGGCGGCTCTTCTCGGCGCCGGTGCGCTGGTCTTCGCCCTGCTGTGCGGCCTGGCCGACACGCGGCACCACACCCGCGCCGCGGCCCGGCCGTCCGGCGCGCAGAAGGTCTGAACGGGCGCACGGGCGCACGGGCGCGGCCGAAGCGACCGGCTCCCGTGACCGACCTGTTCCGAACGCACCCCTGGTACCCGGCCCTGCCCCGCCGGGTATCAGGGGCCCATGGGACGCATCGGTGGCCGACGGATCCCACCGGGCGAGCCGAGCAGGTCAGTGCTCCACGAGGCTCTCCGGAGTAGGAAGGTCCTCCAGCAGGTGCTCAGGCGCCGAGAGCCGCCACGCCTCCAGGACGAGTTCGCTCAGCTCGTCCAGGTCGATCTTGTCGAGGTGGACGACGACCCAGCCGTATCCGCCGGCGGTGAACTGGACCTCGAACACGTCGGGCCGTTCGGCGACGAGGGCGAGCTGTTCGGAGAGCGTCTGCTTCAGGCCGACGGTCCTGGTGCGCGGCCACAGGTAGCCGAACTTCTTGTCATGGACGCTGAAGGAGGTCCACTGCGCGGACTCCTTGTGCTCCACGTCGGGCAGCGCGTTCAGGAGCCGAAGGAAGCGTTCCATTTCAACACCCATGGAAGAAGACAACCACAAGGGACCCACAGAAGGCGGACGAGGCCCTGCTCGTCGGCCCCGGCCTCATCGCGCCATGGCGGCCGCGCTCCTCCTGCCGATCAGGAACCAGCAGAGGGCGCCGAGGAACGGCGCGCAGATGATGAAGACGGCCCACACGAGCTTCATCCCGAAGTCGAGCCGCGAGGTCAGGCTGCCGAGGAAGGCGGCGACGATGAAGACGACGTAGGCCAGCATGGCGAGCCCGGTGAGGGCGAGGAGGGCGACGCCCCCGTACTGGGCGAGAAGGTCGGTCGGCAGGGCGGCGTCGAGGACCGGCATTGCGGGAAGTCCAATCGGTTCGAATCCAACGTCCCTCTCACGCTAGGGACCCGCCCCCTGCCGTCTCCTCAGCCGGACGAACGGTTCTCCCCTAGAACGGAAGTCGGTGGTGGGCGTGAGGGCACCTCCCAACGTCGGTCGCTCAGAGGTGGAAGGCGGTGGTCGCCTCCAGGTCGGCGCGCCCGGTGGTGACCCGGTTCACGGGAGCGTTCTCGTCGGCGTAGCCGAAGGAGACGCCCACCAGCAGTCTCCCTTCGGCGACCTCGAGTTCATCTCTGACGGTGTCGGCGTAGAAGCTGAGCAGGCCCTGTGGGCAGCTGTCGACGCCGTAGGCGGCCATGGCCAGAAGCAGCGTCTGCATGTAGGCGCCGACGTCGGCGGCCAGTCGCGCCCCGCCGTCGCCGGTGACGAACAGGAACGCGGCGTGCGGCGCCCCGTAGAAGCGCAGGCTCTTTGCGTCGTAGGCCGCGCGTGCCGCGTGGTCGTCGGCGCCGATGCCCAGCGCTCCGTACAGCCCGGCGCCGAAAGCCGCCCGCCGTTCCTGGTGGACGGGGGTGTACATGTCCTCGGAGTACGGGAGGTCGACCGACGTGCGCCGCTCGGCGTGGGCGGCCTGCAGGGCGTTCGCCAGGCGTTCGCGCCGAGCGCCGCCGACCACCTCGACCCGCCACGGCTGCGCATTGGAGTTGGACGGCGCGCTTCCGGCGAGGGCGAAGATCGCGCGCACCGTGTCCTCGGGAACGGGGTCGGGGCGGAACGCGCGTGTCGCGTGGCGGCCGCGGATCAGCCTCTCCGCGTATCCGCTCAGTTCGGTGAAGACCGATTCGCTCATGGGGCTCTCCTCAAGGCTTAAGTAAACGTAGCCGTTTACTTCGAGAGGAGTGTAGTCGACCGCTTCGCCTGAAGTAAACGGATGCGTACACTTGCCCCATGAGCACGGTGACGACGGCGTCCCGACGGCAGGGGCGGGGAGGGCGCGAGCGCATCCTGGCCGCCGCCGCCCGGCTGTTCGCGGTCCAGGGGATCAACGCGACCGGCATGGAGCAGGTCGCCGAGCAGGCGCCGGTCTCCAAGCGCACCCTCTACGCGCACTTCCGGACCAAGAGCGACCTGGTCCTCGCCCACCTGCAGGACCTCGCCTCGACGGGGCGCACCCTGGAGGGTGTGCTGGCCGACGATGGCATCCCTGCCAGAGAGCGGATCCTCGCCCTGTTCAGCCTTCCCGCGGACGACACGGGGCCGGTGCGCGGCTGTCCGTTCATCGACGCCGCCGCCGAGTTCCCCGATCCGCAGAGCGCGGTCCACTCCTACGCCCGCGAACAGAAACTGCTGATGGTGCGGTCGGTGACCGAACTGCTGACGGAGCTGGGGTGCCGCGAGCCCGCCGCGCTCGCCGAACAACTCGTGACGCTCGCGGACGGAGCCGCCAGCCGCGCGATGGTGCTGGGCGAGGGGGACTACGGGCGCCATGCACGGGCGGCGGCGGAGGTCCTCCTGGACGGTGCGCTGCCGCGCACGGGCTGACGGGGCGCGGCGGCCGCGGGGCTCTGTTCAGCGTGTCCTGTGGTGGGCGAGGAGCCGGCCCATCAGGCGTGACAGCGCGGCCCGCTCATCCTGGGGGAGAGGGGAGAGGAGGTCTTCCTGGACCCCCTCGATCACCTTCTCCAGCTCCTCCAGGCGCTGTGTCCCGGCGTCGGTGAGGGAGACCAGGTTGCGCCTGCGGTCGTCGGGGTCGGGGGAGCGCTCGACGAAGCCGTGCGCGGCCAGCTCGTTGATCGCGGCCACGACGTCGCTCCGGTCCATGTTGCTGCGCTGGGCGAGCCGGATCTGGCTCGTCGCCCCGAACTCGTCGAGGGCGGCCAGGATCCGGTAGTGGTACCCGCGCGCCCCTTCCGCGGAGAAGGCGTCGGCCACGAGCCGGTGGACGTGTACGGACAGCTGGGAGATGAGCCAGCTGGGCTTGCCGGCCAGGCGTTCAGGGGTCTCGTCCACGCGGCCACCGTAACACTGTTGGCAGGGCCAATGAATACGGATATGGTTGGCGGCGCCAATGTTGGCGCAACCAACGAAAGTGGGACCTGTGGACACGACGACGACCGACCGCGCCGAGGTCACCGAGCTCTTCGCCCGTCTGGCCGTGCTCTTAAACCAGGGGCGCCACGAGGAGGTGCACCGGGTCTACGCCGACGATGTGGAGGTCCGGTCCCCGAAGGGCGGGGTCCTGCGCGGCATCGACGAGGTGGCGGCGTTCCTGGAGGGCGTCCGGGCCGCCGGTGAGAGGACGCACCACGTGCACGGCGACGTGCCGGTGGACGGCCCGGCGGACGGGACGGCGGGGAGGCGCGGGCCACGGCCGGGCAGGTGGTGTAGCTTCCACCGGCCCGACGGCCGACTGCACCGTTCCGCCGGCCTGAGAGTCAGGTGCACCGCGGCGGACACCCCGGCGGGCCGACGCTTCACCAGAGTGGACATCGCCCTGATGTGGACTTGGCAGGCCGCACCTGCGGACCGCCCCTGACCCTGCGTCCGCCGCACGGCCTCAGCGGACTACGACGACCGGGCAGGGGGCGTGCTGGACGCACTGCTGGCCGACCGACCCGAGCAGGGCGCTGGCGAAGGCTCCGTGTCCATGGCTGCCCACGACGAGGAGATCGGCGCCAGAGGCGAGCTCGACCAGGACCGCGGCGGGATGCCCGCGCACGACCCGCTGCGACAGGCGCTCCCAGGGGAAGCCGGCGGCCTGCTCCTCGACCTCCGCCGTCAGTGTCTCCCGGGCACCCTTGGCCAGGTCCTCGTACGGAAGGACCAGCGCCTCCATCCCGTAGCTGACCGGTACGTCCCAGGCCTTGACGGCTTCGACGGCCGCGCCCGTGGCCCGGGCCTGGCCCAGAGCCCAGTCGAGCGCTTTCAGCGACGAAGGGGAACCGTCGACGCCGACCACGATGCGTGGAAGGTCGGTGGTGGAATCGGTGCTCATCCGTCCTCCTGTCGGCTCTTCCACGATCGTCGCGCCGCCTCCCCGGCGATACCAGGGGCGATCGCCCCGGCGGACCCCGACGTGCGGCCCGGGACCACGCGCCCCTCTCCCCTGGCGCCCGGGGCGACAGGCCGCACTCCGAGGGCGCCCAAGAGCCCGGCCTGATGCCCGGTCCTCAGGCTCGGCCTCCCTGCGTCACAGGACCATCAGGGCGGACAGGTGGTGGAGCTGCAGGGAACTGGAGGCCATTCCGCTTGAGGCGACGCTGGTGCCGCTGAGCAGGGCGGGGCCGACGAACCGGTTCTGCGGGGGCGGTGCCCCCATGAGGGCCTGGACGCGGTGGACGATGTGCGAGCCCGTGAAAGCCGGGTGCGGACCGGGTCCGGGGAGGGGGTCGGCCAAGGCGACCCGTGCCAGTGTGCGGGCGACCAGGGCCCTGTCCCCGGTGTCGGTGACAGCGTCCTCATCGGCCCATCGTTCCAGGGACAGCAGGAGACTGCGGTGGGTCACCGCCAGGGGAGGGAACAGTGCGGCCGACAGGGCGCCCAGGGCACTGAAGATGTGGTGGCGGTGCCGGAGGTGGGACCGTTCGTGCCGGAAGACGACGCGCAGCTGCTCCCGGTCCAGGAGCCGCATGAGTCCGCGCGAGACCAGTACTCCGCCGTCGCGTCCGGGAACCGCGATGGCCATCGGGCGGTCCTGGCCGGTGACCTGTGAGGGCGCCTGGCGAACCGCGCGCAGGTCGCGCCGGTGGCGGATTCCCAGTCGTGCCGCGGCCCACGATCCGGTGGCCAGCAGCGCCGAGGCCGCGGCCCCGAGGTGGGCGGGCAGGGGGCCGTGGTCGAGGAGGAGGCGCCCTTGTGCGCCAGCGGCCACGGCATGGACGGGAAGGAAGCCGGCGACGAACACGGCCGTCGTGAATACGATGGTGCTCGCCGCCGCGAGTGCCGTGGCCACCATGGTGACCAGCAGAAGCCGGGCCGACCACGCGGGGTGGAGCGGTAGCGGGCGCCAGCCCAGGGCCAGGCTGAGGGCGGTCAGTGCGATCGTCGGAGCGAAGGTCGGCCAAGTCATGTGGCCTCCTCTGGTGGGCCGTCCAGTATCGCGCGAAGTGCGGCGGCCTCGGACTCGCTCAGCCCGTGGACGAACTGGTTGAGGACGCTGGAGGGATCGTTGGCGACCCGCAGGTGACCGAACATCCGCTCCGCGGCCAGCCCCGACTCGTCGACGGCGAGGCGGTGGACGAAGGCGCGGCCCCGAAGCCGCCGTTCGACCATTCCCTTGTCGTGCAGCCGGTGGAGCACCGTGTTGACTGTTGTGTAGGCGGGGTCGCCGTCGAGTTCGGAGCACACCTGGCTGGTGGACATGAAGTCTCCGGAGCCCGCCAGCACGGCCAGGACCTCGGCTTCCAGCTGTCCGAGCCTTCTGCGTGACATCGTCACCCCGATCGAGCATCGTCCGTTCGGCCTCGGCGGCACCGCCCTTCAACGGACATTGTCGCCCACCGCCCGTCCGAGGGCGGGACGCGGATCCGGCCGGCGTCCACCGTCGGGAGAGGACGTCGGAGCCGCTCATCCGGACGCGGTCGGCGTATTCCGCAGCCTGAGGTGTTCCGGGCGACGAGGACGGGACGGCGCAGGGGCGGCGCCCTGTGCCTGGCGGTGTCGGACTCACCGTTCGCCCGTCGTGGCCGTGCGGCGCTCTTCGGCGAACCGGGCCTCCGGGACGAACGTCTCTGTCGCGTGGCGGATCATGGCCACCCCCTCGGACCACTCATCGCGGAGGCGGCCGCCGCCGGCCGGTCCGAGTGCCTGGCCGACCAGTCCGGTCAGTTCGTCCAGACCGGCGGCCGCGGTCAGGGTGGCGCTGCCGGAGAAGCGCGGATTGATCTCGAAGACCTGCGGGGTTCCGGATGCGTCCAGGCGGAGCTGGACGTTGAACGGGCCGTCGGCGCCGAGGACCCGGGCGATGCCGTGGCAGGCTTTCGTGATGCCCTCGTTGCGCCTGCTGACGGCGAAGCGCGACGACCCCGCCTTGTGGACCACCTGCTTGGGGACGACGGCCTGGACCTCGCCGTCGCGCCAGAGCACCACCGACACCGAGAACTCGGGTCCGTCGACATAGCGCTGCAGGAGGGTGCGCTCCGGAGGGCGAGGGGCGGCCTGCAGAGCGCGATCGAGCCCCTCCGGGTCGTGCACGACGTGGATTCCCCTGCTTCCCCTGCCCGTGCGCGGTTTGACGATGATGGGGTACGCGAGCCCGGCGGGGCCCTCGTCGGCCGGGCGGGCAGGCGGCACGGGGAGTCCGGCCTCGGCGAGGCGGCGGTTCAAGGCGAGCTTGTCCAGGCACAGGTCCACCAGCTCTGCTCGGGGCAGGAGGATCTGTACACCGTTGCGGTCGAGTTCCCAGATGGGGACGAGCTCTTCGTCGACCAGGGGGACGGCGGCCCTGACGTCCTCCGTCGTGCAGATGCGCCTCAGCTCCGGGACGAACGCGGGGTCCGAACCCGGAGGGACCGTGTAGGCGGCGTCGGCGAGATAGAGGCCGGAGGCGTTGGGGTCGGTGTCGACCGCGACCACCCTGTAGCCGCCGTCGCGGAGGTTGAGGATCTTGCCGGGCGTTCCTTCCGCTCCGGCCGCTGTGACCAGGATGCTCGTGCGCTGCCCTCGCATGGGGTCCCCCTTTTCGGCGTCCGCCGGAGAGCCGGTGCGCCCCGACATGTCTACTACATGTTTAGTAGAAGACCTCCGGGGGCGCTCGGCGTGGCCGAAGGCGGCCGGATGCGGGGGTGCGGCGGCCCGATGCTTGTCGAACTGCTACTTCTGTAGTAGGAGCACGGAGGCAATGTTGCTCAATTAGTGCGCATATGCGCACATGTGGAGTATGTTGGTGCGGCACGGGGGTGCGGTGCCCCGGCGGCCGATGCGAGGCGGGTGGGAACATGCTCCACGTACTGCGCGATGGCACCTACCGGCGGCTGTTCACCGCCCAGGTGGTCGCCCTGACCGGCACCGGCCTGGCGACGGTGGCGCTGGCGCTGCTGGCCTACGACCTGGCGGGCGGGGCGGCGGGAACCGTCCTGGGGACGGCGCTGACCATCAAGATGGCCGCCTACGTCGGTATCTCCCCGGTCATCGGAGCCGTTGCCGGACGGCTGCCCCGCCGGGCCTTCCTGGTCGCCATGGACCTGGTGCGCGCCGGGGCGGCGCTGTCCCTGCCGTTCGTGGACGCCGTCTGGCAGGTCTACCTGCTCATCCTCGTCCTGCAGTCGGCGTCGGCCGCCTTCACCCCGCTGTACCAGGCGGCCCTTCCGGACGTGCTGCCCCGCGAGCGCGACTACACCCGGGCGCTCGCCCTGTCGCGCCTGGCCTACGACCTGGAGAGCCTGCTCAGTCCGGTGATGGCCGGGGCGCTGCTGGCCCTGACCTCCTACCAGGGGCTGTTCGTCGGAACCGCCGCCGGGTTCTGCGCCTCGGCGGTGCTGGTGCTGGCCTCGGCGCTGCCCAAGGCGGCGGCCCCGGCCGGGTCGGCACCGTGGCGCGCCGCCACCCGCGGGGCGCGGATCCTCCTCTCCACCCCCCGCCTGCGGGCGCTGCTCGCACTGGAGGCCGCGGTCGCGGCGGCGACCGCGATCGTGCTGGTCGACACCGTCGTCATCGTCCGCGACGTCCTCGGCCGCGGTGAGAGCGCGGTGGCCGCCGCCCTGGCCTTCTATGGCGCGGGGTCCATGCTGGCGGCCCTGTCGGTCTCCCGCTTCGTCGAGCGGCGCGGCGACCGCGCCGCCATGCTTGCGGCCGCCTTCCTCGTGGCGCCGGTCCTGGCCGCCACGGCGGCGGCGACGGCCGCCCCGCCGGCCGTGCTCTGGCCCGCCGTGCTCGTCGCCTGGGCGCTCCTGGGCGCGGTGACCTCGCTCATCCTGACCCCGGCTCCGCGGCTGCTCCGGCGCTCCTGCGCGGCGGGCGACCGAACCGCGCTGTTCGCGGCGCGGTTCTCGCTCTCCCATGCCTGGTTCCTGCTCACCTACCCCGCGGCCGGGTGGGCGGTACCCCTGTTCGGCCTGGCGCCCGCTCTGGCGGCCTTCTCCGTGCTCACACTGGCCGCGGCGGTGGCGGCACTGCTCTGCTGGCCCGCGGGCGATCCGCGTTCGCTGCCGCACGCCCATGCCGACCTGCCGCCCGGCCACCCGCACCTGCGCGGAGCACAGGGCGGGACCGCCGGTTCCGGACGGCGCCACGAACACGAGTACCTCATCGACGACCTTCACCCCCGCTGGCCGCGCAGCGCCGGACATGCCCAGCCGGGCCGCTGACGGGGCCGACCGCCGGGCCCCTATGATCGGGGCATGGGAATCGGGGAGGAGACGGAGGCCGCGAGCCTGTCGCACGACGCCCCGCCCAGCACCGAGCGCCTCGCTGCGGCGGCGTCGGTGTTCCGGATGCTGTCTGATCCGACCCGGCTGCACCTGCTCTGGGCGATGGCCCAGGGGGAGGCCGACGTCGGCACGCTCGCCCGCTCCAGCGGGGCCTCGCGCACGTCGGTCAGCCAGCACTTGGCCAAACTCCGCCTAGCCGGGCTGGTCGAATCGCGCCGGGAGAGCCGGCACGTGGTGTACGCGCTCAACGACGGCCACCTGCGCCGCCTCATCCTCGAGGCCCTCAACCACGCCGACCACCAGGTGACCGGAGAGCCCCCGCACGCCTGAGACGCGCAGGCGAGCCCCCGGCCGTCAAAGGTGGGCCCCCAGGGGATCGAACCCTGAACCCGCGGATTAAAAGTCCGCTGCTCTGCCAATTGAGCTAAGGGCCCTGAGTGCGTGGCCCTTAGCTGGGCGCACTACTCCGGGCGTCACTTTACCGGAGTGGCAACGGGGATGCACAGCTGAGGATTCCTGGGCAGAGCCCCGTCGGGGCTCAGGGGCGGGGTTCAGGGGACGCCCAGGGGACTACCTGATGTGCGGGGGCCTGTCGGCGGGCAGGGTGGGGGTATGAGCAACGACTGGGAGAAGAAGCAGCTCCGCCGGAGCGCCGAGCACAGGATGCTGACGGGTGTCTGCGGCGGTATCGGCCAGTACATCGGAATCGACGCCAACATCGTCCGCCTCGCCTTCGCGGTGTTCACGCTCCTCGGCGGCAGCGGGATCGTGCTCTACATCATCGCCTGGCTCATCATGCCGGAGGAGGGGAGCGACACGTCCGTACTGGAGCACATCATCCGCAACTTCCAGGGCAAGCAGTCGAACCTGTGAGCGGCCGGACCCGGGGCGGTCACGCGGTGGGCTCGGGGGCGCGCATCCGTGTGGCCGCCTCCTTGGACAGGTGGGCCCAGGGGACGGCCAGGGCCAGGGCCCCCGCCACGCCGAGCAGGCCAGCGCCGGTGACGACCGTGCGCATGTCGGCCACCTCCACCAGGAGGCTGGCGACCGCGATCCCCACGCCCTGGGCCGCCTGCAGCCCCGCCGCCACGAGGCCGAACGCCAGGCCGCGGCCCTCGTCCGGCACGCACAGGACGAAGGCGGCGTTGGCCACCAGCTGGTAGGAGGCCAGCGCGCCGGAGACCACCAGGAGCGCCGTCATCAGCCACAGCGGCGGATCGGCCCACCAGGCCAGCAGCGGCAGCGAGCCGCCCACCGCCAGCGGTCCGATCAGCCGGATCCGGGTCTGCGGCCCGATCAGCCGGGTCAGCACGAAGCCGCCGGCCAGCGCCCCCAGCGACGGCCCGGCCATGAGCAGCCCCGCCGACCCGGGCCCCGCGCCCGCCTCGTCGGCCAGGGGCCCCGCGAGCCCGTAGGGGACCATGTAGAACCCGGCGAGCCAGGCGAACAGCGCCAGAGTGCGCAGCCGCGGGTCGCCGAAGACCAGCCGCGCGCCGTCCCGGGTGGCCCGCCACAGCCCCGGAACCGGCCCCGCCCCGCCGGCGGGGGCCGCCGGCGCCGGTCGCGCCCGCACCCCCATCCGGATGAGCAGCGCCGAGACCAGGAAGGTCAGGGCGTTGACCATCACCGCCGCGTTCGGCCCCACCGCGGCCACCACCCAGCCGCCGGCGATCAGCCCGGCCAGGGTGCCCACGTGCGAGGTGAGGTTGATGATCGCCGAGGCGGCCACGTACCGCTCCCCCTGCAGCACCTCGGCCATCAGGGCGGCCCGCGCGGCGCCGAAGGGCACCATCGGCAGGATGGAGCAGAACAGCAGCGCCCAGATCGCCCAGAGCGGCAGCCCCGGCAACCCGATGCCGAACACCAGGGCGGCGCGCGCCAGGTCGGCCGCGAGCATCACGCGGCGGCGCGGGAGCAGGTCGGACAGGCCGGACAGCAGCGGCCCGGCGATGATCTGCGGGATGAAGGTCAGGGCGATGGTCACGCCCGCGGCCAGCGGGGAGGAGGTCTGCTGGTAGACCAGCAGGACGACGGAGATGCTGAGCAGGTAGCCGCCCGCCATGGACAGGGCGTGGGCGAGCCACAGGGTGCGGAACTCGGGGATTCTGACGACCTCGGCGTAGGCGCTCTTCCAATCGGACGGCCCGTCGGACCGCTCGCGCCCCGTGCGCGGATCACCCACCGGCGACTCCCTCGTGGTGCGCTGCTGCGTCACTCTCGGTCGCTATTCGATGACCTACAGTCCCTGATGGTGGCCGGATTTCGCAAGCGGTTCGCCGGAATTCGTCGTGCTTTCGTTGCGCTCCGCCGCCGCGGTCAGCCCCACCCGAGCTCGTGCAGGCGCGCGTCGTCGATGCCGAAGTGGTGGGCCACTTCGTGCACGACGGTGATGCGCACCTCCTCCACCACCTGCTCCGGGGTCTCGCACACGGCGCAGATCTCCCGCCAGTAGATGGAGATCCGGTCCGGGAGCACCCCGGAGTAGAACTCGCCGCGCTCGGTCAGCGGCACCCCCTCGTAGAGCCCCAGCAGCCCGGGCTCGGGCGGTTCGTCCTCCACGGTGATGACCACGTTGTCGATCAGGCTGGTCAGCTCTTCGGGGATGGTGTCCAGGGCGTCGGCGACGAGGGCCTCGAAACGGCCGCGGCTGAGTTCGACCACACCCCGTATTCTGCGTGATCCTCCGCGGTCTCGGCCGCCTCGGGCTCGGGGCGTTGCCTCTGCCGGGCGCATGGGCATGATGGATACCGTGTTGCCTCGCTTGAGACCGGCCCTCGCGGCGGTCGGGGACCGCCTCGCCGCGAGGCGGCAAGGCCTGTTGAAGGCCGGACGGGTCGCCGCGGTGGTCGTGGCCGGCCTGGGCGGGGGATGGCTGGGCCTCGCGCTCGGCGGGCAGGTGCTCACCCCCATCGGCCCGGCGGACGTGAGCCTGTCGGTCGGACCGAGCTGGCGCGGCGAGACCGTGGTGGACGTGGCCCCGCTGGGCACCCTGGAGTTCGACACCCATTCCTCCCCTCTGCGTTTCGAGGCCTCCATCGACGAGATCCGCCTGGCGGCCGCGGAGGAGATGTTCGAGGACCCCGAGGCGATCGACCGGATGGGGCGGACCATCGGCGGCGAGGTCAGGGACGGGGTGATCCGGCTCATGGCGCAGTCGGCGGCCTCCGCCGCCCTGGGGGCCGCGCTCGTGGGCCTGCTCGTCTTCCGCGACTGGCGCCGCGCCGGGCTGAGCGCCGCCACCGCGCTCGCCGCCTTCGTCGCCGCCGGGGGGTCCGCCGCGGCGACGTTCAACCCCTCGGCCGTCGCCGAGCCGCGCTACTCGGGCCTGCTGGCCGGCGCGCCCCAGGTCGTGGGCAGCGCCGAGGCCGTGGTGAGCCGGTTCGACCAGTACCGCGAGCAGCTCGCCTCACTGGTCGGGAACGTGTCGCGGCTGTACGAGGTGACCTCCACCCTGCCGGTCTACGAAGGGGACGAGTCCACCGTCCGGGTGCTCCACGTCTCCGACATCCACCTCAACCCGGCGGCCTGGAACGTCATCTCCTCGATCCAGGACCAGTTCCAGGTCGACCTCGTCGTGGACTCGGGCGACCTGACCGACCGGGGCAGCGCCGCCGAGGACGCGTTCGCCGGCGAGATCGCCGACCTCGAGGTCCCCTACGTGTGGGTGCGCGGCAACCACGACTCGATGGGCACCCAGCGCGCGGTCGAGGCCCAGCCCAACGCGGTGGTCCTGGACGAAGAGGCGCAGGAGGCGGGCGGCATCGTCTTCTACGGGGCCGGCGACCCCCGCTTCACCCCCGACAAGACCGCCGACAACCCCGACGGCGACGAGCTGCGGGACATCGGCGAGGCCCAGGCCGCGCAGGCGGCAGGGGAGGACCCGCCCGTGGACGTGGCGGTGCTGCACGATCCCGCCCAGGCGGAAGCGTTCGACGGCCTGGTTCCGCTGGTGCTGTCCGGGCACGGCCACCGGCGCTGGACCGAGCTGACCGAGGCGGGCACCCGCTACCTCGTCCAGGGGTCGACGGGCGGCGCCGGACTGCGCGGCCTCGAAGGCGGCGTCGACCGCCCTAAGCCCTATGAGGCCTCGGTGCTCTACATCGACACCGAGACCAAGCGCCTGCAGGCCTGGGACGACATCACACTGGGCGGCCTTGGGCTGACGTCGGCCCAGATCGAACGGCACATCGAGGAGGAGCCCGACCGCGCGCTGGCCCCGCCGTCTCCGGCCCCGAGTTCCCCGGCTCCGAGCTCTCCTCCTGCCGGTTCCCCCGAGGCCCCGACGCCGTCGGGCGGCACGCCCGGCCGCGACCCGGGTTCGCCTGGGGCGACGATCTAGAAGGGCCCCGGAGGGCGGGGCGGATGAAACGCTTTGGCACTGGGGGTGAATCTCCCCTATGCTTGACGCGTCCCCGACGACAGGCGACGCGGGCGGTTGGCGACCTCGTTCGTCGTCGAGGCCCCCATCGTCTAGTGGCCTAGGACGCCGCCCTTTCAAGGCGGTAACGCCGGTTCGAATCCGGTTGGGGGTACGGCTCCGGTCGAAGCAGTGCTGAAGGTCTGGCACAATAAGAGACACGGAGAGCGGCCGCTGAGGCGGCCGCGACAACTGGATACAAGGTCCTGTGGAGCAGTTAGGAGTGCTCGCCACCCTGTCAAGGTGGAGGCCGCGGGTTCAAATCCCGTCAGGACCGCGCGCCACGAGAGTGGCGGGGGCCAGGTAGCTCAGTTGGTACGAGCGTCCGCCTGAAAAGCGGAAGGTCGGCGGTTCGACCCCGTCCCTGGCCACCTCGATCCACCAGCGAAGAAGCCCGGAGCCGTTCAGGCCCCGGGCTTTTTTGGCGTCAGCGTCGCACCGACGAAGTACGGGTGGCTCTCGGTGCTGGAGCAGACCTATGGGCTTCAAGGAGCGCCTCGATGCCGTGCGCAGCGCGCCCACCTGATGGTGGAACCTGCCAGAAGCGGACTCCTCTCCCGGTCGCACTCGCCAGGACACCTCCCGCCGGCGAGAACGCGACCGTCCGGACCGAATCGCTGTCTTGGCCCATCGGTGCCCCTATGGGGGTGCCGGTCTCCGGGCTCCAGAGGCGTATCGTGCGGTCCATGCTCGCACTCGCGAGTATGGCTCCGTCAGGCGAGAAGGTGACGCCTCTCACGGCGTTGTCGTGCCCTTCCAGAGGCGGGGACACGGCTGCGCCGGTGACCGAGTCCCACAGGCGCACGGTCCCCTCCCACCCGCCAGTCGCAATAAGTCGGCCATCCGGTGAGAACGCGATGGAACGGACGGGGCCTTCATGTCCTGTCAGCGGGGCGCGGAGCTGAGCGCCGGTGCTCGGATCCCAGAGCCGAACCGTACGATCCGAGCCGCCGCTGGCCAGTACCCGCCCGTCTCCAGAGAAGGCGACGGCCTCCACCCCGGACGAATGACCGGTGAGAACTAAGAAGGCCGGTGTACGAGCGAGCAGGTCCCAAACGCGGACGGTGCCGTCCGTCCCAGCTGTCGCAAGCAAGGGCCGATGGGGACAGAAGGCGATGTCCCAGACCGCGCCCTGGTGTCCGCGTAGCGGCTCCCTGATCTCCTCGGACGTCCGCGTGGACCAGACCCGTACTGATTGGTCTCTGCTTGCGGTCGCGATCTGCGATCGGTCCGGAGAGAATGCCGCACCTCGAACCCCGTCCTCGTGACCGGCTAACTCCTTTCCCACCTGGGCGCCGTCCGCAGGGTTCCACAGGCGCACCGTGGCGTCTTCACTCGAAGTTGCCAGCAGCCGCCCCTCTGAGGAGAACGCGAGGCTCGTGATGGTCCCTCCGTGTCCGGCGAATGGAGCACCCAAGGCGCCTGGAAGCGGGTGCTCGGCGCCCGTCTTCGCCGACTGTTCGCTCAGGCTCGAGGACAGGCCCTCCGGACGAGAAGGGGCGAGCGTCGGCCTCTCAGCCGAGAGACGAGGATGCCCCCCGATTTCCCCAGCCATCCAGGACCGTGCCAACTCGGGGTCGATGAACTCGATGACCTCCTCACCTCTGCGTACTCGGATCACGACGTCCGACTCCTCTCCTGCAGAGGTACGAGGAGGTGCCGAATCGGCAGGAGGATGGACATGGACACCGCCATGGATGTTTCCTGCCTGCAAGCTGGTACCCGTGATCTGCGCTCGGTCGCTGATCCAGGCATTCACTTCTGAGGGCGGCGCCGGGTCCGCTTCTCGGTCGTCTTCGGGGACCACGAACTGTCACCTGCCTTCCTTGCCCGTCATGGTGGATCGCCCCTCGCTCCGAGTTCACACTGACCGTGTGCCCTGCGAGAGTCGGCATCACTGTTCGCACCCGCCCGGACCCCGGTGTTGCTCTGGAGAGCCATGGGCTCTGAGGCCTGTAGGGCAGGGAAGAAAAGAGTGCCTGTTCGTTGCGCCCTCCGGTGTCGGGGAACATCACCGGGGTCCGAGCCCTCACAGGGGCAGGCCGGGGATCGGGAGTTGGCCCTCGGGGACGCGTAGGGGGCCCTGGAGGCGGAGGCAGCGGCGGCAGGTGACCGGGGCGGTGCTGCGCCGCAGCCGCATCGGGTCGGGGGCGGCCCCGCAGGCGGGGACCGCGACCAGGACGCCGAGGCGGTGCAGGTCCTCCAGGGCGTGGACCACGTCCGAGCCGCCCACGGTGGCGTTCACGCCGACGAGGGCCGAGCGCCTGCCGTGCAGGCGGGCGGCCAGGTGGTCCGCCCCCGTGTCGGGGAAGAGCGACAGAGGGGCCTCGGCGTCCCGCATGTGCCCGAACCCTACCCCCGGGCGCCCCGTCCCTTCCGCCGTCCCCGCCGCCCCGTCCGAGGTCGCCGCCGCGGCCCTTTTGGGAAGGCGCTTTCCGTGCTAGCTTCCGTCCTCCCCCGGAGGTGGGAGCGATTCCACCCCGCCCGCTCTCAGGAGGACCGACCATGCGTTCCACCGAGCACCCCCACGACCGACGGCGCCGGCCCCGAGCCCTGCGCCGTCCCCGGCGCGGAGCCCTCGTCCTGGCCGCGGCCGCCGCGGCCATCGGCACCGGGACGGCCCTCGCCGCCGCCCCGCTCCCCGGTGCGGGAGAGGCGTCCGCCGCCCCCGCCGCCGCGTGCGGTGACGGCGGCTTCCACGCCGAGGCCGTCCGCGACGGCGACACCTGGACGTCCCGCAACGGCGGCGACGTCGTCTACCAGGGCGGCGCCATGCTGGAGGCCATGCGCGCCGCCGTGGACAGCCTCGACCCCGGCCGCACGGAGCAGCAGGGCGTCGTGGTCCGCGGCTCCGGCAGCATCCCCGCCGACGCCTCCCTCGACCTGCCCAGCCACACCTCCCTGGAGGTCTGCGGCACCATCGACGTGAGCGGCACCCCGACCGGGAACAACGCCGCCGTGCGCATCCGGCACGCCCGGGACGTCTCCGTCCCCCACCTGTCCGTGACAGGGACCCCCTACTTCGGCGTGTGGGTCCGCACGTCGCAGAACGTGCACTTCGGCCAGGTCGGCCTGCACCTCTCCAGCGGCCTGGGGATGCGCATCGACAGCCGCGACGACGACTCGGTGCGCGAGGCCCGCGACATCTCCATCGACGACGTCCGCGTCTCCGGCACCGACAACCACGGCGTGGAGACCTACGGCGTCGACGGCATCGACATCGGCACCGTGACCGCGCGGAACACCGGGTACTCCGGCCTCCTGCTCAACGACACGGTCAACGCCTCGGTCGACCGGGTCGACGCCGAAGGGGCCGGGACGGGCACCGGTTACGCCGCCTTCCGGATGGCCAACCGCAACGGTCTCCTCGACGGCGGCTACCCGGCCAACATCCGTGTGGGCGAGGTCCGCGCGCGCGGGGGCGGCAGAGGTCTGTTCTGCGTGTCCGAGAGCGGAGGCGCCGTGATCGAGCGCGTGGACATCGCGGACACTGGAAGCAACGCGGCCTTGATCGAGAACTGCCACAACGTCACCGTCGGCACTGAAGGCGGCACCATCGCGGGGCCGGGGGACATCCGGATCGCGGCCCGGAGCGAGTTCGCCAACACCTCGGACGTCACGTTCGAGAACCTGACCCTCCGGGACACCGCGTTCAACGAGAGGCCGTGCGCGGTCAACACCGTTCTGCGGAACATCACCTGGGACGGCAGCGCCGACAACTCCTGCTGACGGCCGCGAGGAGCCGGACATGAGACCGGGGTGTTCCGCTCCCGAGGGGGAAGAAGGAGCGGAACACCCCCTTGAGGGGAACGGTCTCAGGTCAGCAGTACTCGTCTTCCTTGTCGATCACCCGGTACGGGCAGTCGGCGTAGCCGAGCAGGTCCAGCACCGCCTCGCGGTTGCGGGAGGTCTCGCGCGGGATGATCTCGTCACCGGGGTAGAACCCGCCTCCCCAGTAGCTGGAGGGGTACATCTCGAAGGTGTAGTTGAAGATCCGCTGTTCGCCCCAGAGCCAGTCGTTGATCGTCCCGTCGGTGATGTACAGGTCGCTCGACTGCTGCGGCGTGTACCCGTTCGATCCGGCCATGAGGCGGCCGAGCTCGGCATGGGTGTCGTACTCGTCCCGGCTCATCCCGGGCCCGGTCTCGTCGTAGGTGTAGCCGTAGGGCCAGAGGATGAGCTCGCCGTAGGTGTGGAAGTCGATGGCGGCCGTGATCTGCTGCTCGCCGCCGACCACGCGGCTGCGGACGAAGTCGGCCACCTGCCGGACCTCGGGTGCCGCCTCGGGGGAGGCGCCCCGGTAGGTCTGCGAGGACGGGCTCGAGGAGGAGCCGCCGCAGCACCCCCAGTTGTAGTCCCAGTTGCGGTTCAGGTCGGTGCCCACCGACCAGGAGCCCTGGTTGGGCTGGCGGTTCTTGCGCCAGCTCTTGTAGGACCCGTCGGAGATGTCGTGCTCGGAGCCGTCCGGGTTGAGGTTGGGCAGGATCCAGATCTCGCGGGTGTCGACCATCTCGGTCACCCGCGGGTCCGTCCCGTAGTCGTCGGTGAGCATGCCCAGCAGGTAGACCGCCATCTCCACGGTCAGGTGCTCACGGGCGTGCTGGGAGTGGGTGAACAGCACCTCGGGCCGGTCGTGGTCGGTGGCCACGTCGGAGGTGATCTTGACGGCCATCAGGTCGCGCCCCTCGTAGGAGGAGCCGACGCTGACCTTGGCCGCGATGTCGGGGTGGTCGGCGACGGTCTTGTCCACGACGTCGGTGAGCTCGGCGTAGTCGTGGTAGTCCGAGTCCGAGGGCGGGAAGTCCAGCGCCCCGGGCCCGTCCTGGCCGGGACCGGGCAGCGGGGTGACCTCGTGGCCGAGGCCGGCCACCGCGTCGGCCTGCCCGGGCGCGGCGGTCACGACCACGCTGTCCTCGTTCACCTCGTCCACGGCGGCGCCGGTGGCGGCGATCTCGGTGCGCTCCTCGGCCGTGTCCGGCCCGGCGACCAGGTACCGGCCGGGGGCCTCGGCCGAGGCGGGTGCGGGGGAGTCGGGTGCGGGGGAGGCCGCCGCGGTTCCGGCGGCGGCGGTGGTCAGCAGGAGGGCGGCCGTTGCGGCCGCCGCGAGGGATCGGCGTGCGTGCATGGTGCGGGGCCTCCTGACGGGTGTGGGGGACATGCGTCGGCGGAGTCCACCCGTCAATTGGAGGTGCGCACGCGCGCGGGGGTCAACGATCGGGGACGAAAACCGTTCAACCGTTGAACAGACGTCTCACCGGACCCGCGATGACAGGGCCGTGTGCCCGGACCGGCGGCGCCGGGTGGCCGGATGCGGCCACCCGGCCGGGGGTCATCCCGAGGCCGGTTGCGCCACCGGCGCGCCTTCGGAGGCCTGCACCAGGACGAAGCCCCGCCCCTCGAAGGAGATCTGGAAGGCCTCGCCGCTGCCGCGCCCGATGAGCGCCCCCGCCTTGGCGGTGCGCCGCACCCCGGTCGTCAGCGAGGTGGACCAGGCCACCGCGGCGTCGGTGTCGGCGAAGGTGGGCTGGTCGACGTCGAGCAGCACCGGCGAGCCGTGGCAGGCGACGGCGATGCGCCCGTGCCCGCTGAACACGGTGTTGAAGAGCCCGCCGGCGGCCATGCCCGCCCCCTGCACCCGCTGGATGTCCCAGCTCAGTCCGGGCTCGAAGGCCAGCACGTTCTCCCCGTTGACGGTGAGGGAGTCGCCTTCGAGGTCGATCAGGTGCACGTCCCAGGCGTCGCGGGCGAGGAACACGTCGCCCCGCCCGCTCACCGTCATCAGGGGCGCGCCCTCGCCGGTGAACGCCTTCTTGAGGAACCGGCCCATGCCGCCCGAGCCCTTGTAGGCGAAGTCCACGTCGCCCTGGTAGGCGACCATCGCGCCCTGGCGGGCGATGAACTCCCCGTCGAACCGGACTCTGAGCATCTTCGGATTCTGGAGCGACATGCCCGGCTGGTCGTTCTCGCGTGCCTGCTCGAACAGAGGACTGCGCATGGGTGACCCCGTCCCTTCCCGAAGGGCGTGTTCCGGGGCACGGTGCCCCGACTCCCTGGACGCGCCGAACGTACCAACGGTTCCGCCGGGGCTCCCGGGCCCACCGCGCGCAGGCGTGTACGTTATGCGCAATGGTGATCACGGAGAGTCTTCGTGGGTGGGCGGCGCGGGTGCGGACGGCGGCGGTCTCCACGGTGGCCGTGCTCATGGCCGCCGCTCCCGCCGCTCAAGCGTCCCCGGCCCCCGACGCACCGCGCACCGCCCCGGTGGCCCCCGGCGTCGACCTCGCCCTGGACCGGCCCCCGGGCCAGGCGGGCCACGCCCTCTCCCTGCTCACCGCGGACCTGGACGCGGGCGTGCAGGTCCACTACATCGACGGCGGCGCGGTGGCGGGAACCGCGCCGGTGGCGGACATGGCCGGCGCCCACCCCGTCCCCGAAGGCCGCAGTACCGTCGCCGCGCTCAACGGGGACTTCTTCGACGCCGGGGCCTCCTCCGCGCCCCTGGGCGCGGCCGTCCAAGAGGGCAGGGCGCTCTCCTCGCCCGCACCGGACCGCCGTTACGCGNCCCCCCCCCGCCCCGCCGTTACGCGGCCGTCATCGGCGGGGACGGCCGCGGGTCCGTGCGCAAGGTGCGCTTCACCGGAACCGTGCGCACCCCCGCCGGCGCGGTCCGGCTCGACGCACTGAACGCGCCCCGGATCCCCGAGGACGGGCTGGGGCTGTTCACCGAGGAGTGGGGGACCGCCTCGCGCACGCGGGCCGTGCGCGGCGCCGACCGGGTCGCCGAGGCGGTGCTGGCCCGGGGCACCGTACGCGAGGTGCGCGCGGGCGCAGGGAAGGGGCCCGTCCCGGCCGGCGAACGGGTGCTGGTGGGGCGGGGCGCCGGGGCCGACCTGCTGTCCGGCCTGGACGAGGGCGACCCGGTCACCGCCGAGTACCGGATCGAGGCCGGGGGCGAGCGGCCCCGGACCGTGCTGGGCGGCCGCCGTGTGCTGCTCCGGGACGGCCGGCCCACCGGCGCCGACGACGGCGCCCGCCAGCCGCGCACCGCCCTGGGGTTCGGCGCCGGCGGCACCCGCATGGTGGCGGTGGCCGTCGACGGCCGGGTGCCGGGCGCCCCCGGGGCCACCCTGGGCGAGGTGGCCGAGGCGCTGCGGGAGGCCGGCGCCACCGAGGCGATCGAGCTCGACGGCGGCGGATCGTCGGCCCTGCTGGCCCGCGACCCCGGCGGGCGGCGGCTCAGCGTGCGCAACCGCACCGGCGAGGCGCCCCGGGAGGTCCCCAACGGCCTGGTGGTCACCGCCCCGGCGGGCGACGGCACGCCGTCCGGGCTGTGGCTGCGGCCCCGGCTGGANCCACCGGCCCGGCCACGGTGCGGAGGCGCCCGCGCAGGACGACCCCCACCGGCTCTTCTCCGGGATGCGCCGCACCCTGGAGGCCGACCTGCACGACGCGGCGTTCGGCCCGGTCGCCGGTGGAGCGCGCCCATCAGGGCTGCGGCTGTCCGCGCCGGACGGAACGGTGCACGGGAGCGCGTTCCGGGGCGGGGCCCCGGGGACCGTACAGGTGACGGGCGAGGCGTCCGGAGTGCAGGGGAGCGTGGAGCTGGAGGTGCTTCCCGGCCCGGAGCGCTTGGCGGCCGAGCCCGACCGGCTCTACTTCCCGGGGCGGGGGGACTCCGATGCGTTCGTCGTAGCGGGGGTGGCGCCGGACGGCACCCGCGCTCCTGTGGAGCCGGGCGACTCCCACGTGCGGGCCGACCCGGACCTGGTGTCGGTGGAGCGCCATGAGGACGGCAGGTTCGAGGTGTGGCCGGGGGCGGACAAGGGGGCGGGGGAGGTCACCGTCGAGGCCGGTGGCGCGCGCGTCGAGGTGCCGGTGTCGATCGGTTCGGCGACCGGGAGCCTGGCCTCCTTCGAGGACGGTGACGCGTGGACGGCCGAGGGCGTACGCGCGGACGCCTCGCTGCGACCGGTCGAAGGAGGGCACGGGCACGGGGTCGCGGTCCGCTACGACTTCACGGAGTCGGCCCGGACGAGGGCGGCCTATGCGCTCCCGCCGGAGCCGATCCCCGCGCGCCCCGCGGCGTTCGGGTTCGGCCTCCAGGTGAAGGGCGACGGCAAGGGGGCGACGGTCGCCCTGGCCGTGGTCGACGCCGAGGGCGTCCGCCATCCCCTGTACGGCCCCCGGGTCGCCTGGAAGGGGCCGCGGCAGGTGGAGTTCGATGTTCCCGACGACGTCGTGCAGCCACTGACCGTGGAGTCGGTGTACCTGGTTGAGACGGACGGCGCCCGCTCTTACAAGGGCAGGGTGGTCATCTCCGACCTCACGGCCGAGCTGGGGCTCGTTCCCTAGAGGGCCGAGGGGCTCGGCGTGTTCGGGGGCTGGGCTGTCGGCGCGTCGCTGGGCGGGTCGCTCGGCGGATCGCTCGGCGGGTCACTGGGGGGATTGCTCGGCGGGTCGGAGGGCGGATCCGTAGGCGGGTCGCTCGGCGGGTCCGTGGGCGGATCGGATGGCGGGTCCGTCGGAGGATCGCTCGGCGGCTCCTGGGGCGACGGCGAGGTGCTGGGGGTGGCGCCGGGAGAGGCGCTGGGCGAAGCGCTCACGGGCGGGCTCGGCGACGGGCTCGGCTCAGGGGCGCGCTCCCTGCCCTCGTCGGCCTCGTCCCGTGCCTCGGTGCTGCCGCCCTGGAGGGCGTCGGCGGGCGACGGGCCGGGGGAGCCGCCGGGAGCGACGGGCGCCGCCTGCTCCGGGGGCGCCTCGGGCCCGATCACGCCGTTCAGCACCGCCCAACCGGCGAGCCCGCCCATGGCGAGCAGCCACCCGGCGGAGACCGCCAGCAGGAACCGCTGCCGCCTGCGCGCCCTCTCGCGGTCGGTCAGGTGCGTCCGCTTCGGCGCCCGTTCCGCGGGGAGCGGTGCCTCCGCGCCCGCAGGGGCGGACGTCACCGCACGGCCGGCTCCGTGCGCGTTCGGGCGCCGGGGCAGGCTCGGCGGTTCGGGCACGGACGGGGGTTCGGACGCCTCCACCACCCGGATGCGCTCGGCCGGCCCCGGCACGGGCGCCCCGTCCGGGACCCGCGTCGCGGGGTCGTCCGCCGCACGCGCCCCCGCGCGGAGCACCTCCTCCTCGCCCGCGCCCCCGCCGGCGGGGAGTCCGAGCAGCGCCCGCAGCACCGCGGCGGCGGCGGGGCGCCGGTCCGGGTCGTCGAGGAGGCAGGCGTCGGCCAGCCGGCGCAGCGGTCCGGGGACGCCCGCGGTGTCCGCCGGGGCGCCGCGCAGCCGGTCCGGCACCGCCACCAGGTCCTCGGTGTCGACCGGGAACCGCCCGCGCGCGGCGAAGGCGACCACTTCGGCCCAGGCGTAGACGTCGGCCGCGCACGCGGCGGGGGACGGCGTGCCGCCGCCCACCACCCGCGGGCCGTCCGGCCCCAGCACCACGTCGCCCGGGGTGAGGCGGCCGTGCGCGGCGCCCGCCCGGTGCAGCGCGGCCAGCGCGGTGGCGGCGGCGACGGCCACCCGGTCCAGGGCGGCGCCGCGCAGCGGGCCGTCCCGCTCGACCGCGGAGGCCAGGTCGGGGCCGGGCACGTGCGCGGAGGCGGTGTAGGGGGGATCGGCGCCGGGCTCGGCGGCGAGCAGGCGCGGGGTGCACAGCCCCGAGGCCGCGCGCAGCGCGGGGGCGGCGGCCGCGGCCCCGACCGTGACCGCGGCCGGGGCGCCGTCCGGCCCCGCGGCCAGGTAGACGGTGCGGCCGAGCCGCGCGGTGACGCGGTAGGGGCCGATGCGCTCCGGCGCGGTCGCCGCCGCCACAGGACCACCTCCGGTTCGTCCGCTTCGTCCGACTCCTCACCCCATGGGACGCTCTCCTCCGCCCCAGGCCCTGTCTCCCCGGGGCGACATTCCCCTTCCCCCTCCGCTCCGCTGCCGGACGTGTCCGTAGGACAGACCTGACAGAAGGTGTCAGGAAGCTCCGCGAGCCTGGAGGGAACACGGAGACGAAGGGGGCATCAGGAGCATGGACCGACCACTGGAGGGACGGGTCGCGCTGGTCGCCGGGGCCACGCGCGGAGCGGGCCGGGCGATCGCGGTGGAGCTGGGCCGCGAGGGGGCCACGGTGTACGCCACCGGCCGGACCACGCGCACCGCGCGCTCGGAGATGGGGCGCCCGGAGACGATCGAGGAGACCGCCGAGCTTGTGGACGGCGCCGGGGGCACCGGTATCGCCGTCCAGGTGGACCACCTGGTCCCGGACCAGGTGAAGGCGCTGGTCGAGCGGATCGGCGCCGAGCAGGGCCGCCTGGACGTGCTGGTGAACGACGTGTGGGGCGGCGACGTCTACACCGAGTTCGGGCGCCGCCTGTGGGAGCACGACCTGGAACAGGGCCTGCGCATGCTCCGCCTGGGCATCGACACGCACGTGACCACCAGCCACTTCGCGCTGCCGCTGATGATCCGCCGCCCCGGGGCGCTCGTGGTGGAGATGACCGACGGCACCACCGAGTTCAACGCCGGGTACCGCGCCGACGTCGGACTGTTCTACGACCTGGTGAAGACCTCGGTGCAGCGCCTGGCCAAGGCCCAGGCGCACGAGCTGCGCGACCACGGCGGCGCGGCGGTCGCGGTCACCCCGGGATGGCTGCGCTCCGAGGCGATGCTGGAGCACTTCGGCGTGTCCGAGGAGAACTGGCGGGACGCGGTGGCCAAGGAGCCGCACTTCGCCATCTCCGAGTCGCCGGCCCTGGTCGGCCGGGGCGTGGCGGCCCTGGCCGCCGACCCGGACGCGGCCCGGTGGACCGGGACCACGGTCTCCAGCGGCCACCTCGCCAAGGTGTACGGCCTGACCGACACCGACGGCAGCCGCCCCGACGCCTGGCGCTACATGTCCGAGGTGCAGTACGCCGGCCGGGAGGCGGACACCACCGGCTACCGGTGAGCCGGCGGCCCGGGCCGGTCAGCCCAGGCCCTCGCGCCACAGGCGCTCCATCTTGCGGCGGTCCCGCTTGGTGGGGCGCCCGGCACCCCGTTCCCGGCGGGGCGGGGGCGCGAACGCCTGCGGCGGCGCGGCCGCGGTCGGCTCGGGCGTGTTGTCGACGTAGCACCGGCGGGCGATGGGCGCCCCCACCCGCTTCTCCAGGACGTGGGCGACCTCGACCACGCGGGTGGTGCCGTGCAGCCGGACGCGCACCTCGTCGCCGGGGCCGACGGCGGCCGCGGGCTTGGCCGGGCGGTCGTTGAGCCGCACGTGCCCGCCGCGGCAGGCCTGCGCGGCCTCGGCCCGCGTCTTGACCAGCCGGACCGCCCAGAGCCACTTGTCGATGCGGGTGCTCTGCGGCCCCTGCGGCAGCGGGGGCCCGTCGGCGTCGGCGGGCTGGTCGGACACGGTGCGCCCCTTCCTGCTCGGCGGTCCTCGGGCGGCACGCGCCCTCCCCCGAATGCTAGGCGCTCCCCTCGCCGTCCGGCCACGCCGCCGTGGGGCCCTCGTCGGCGGAGGAGGGGACCCAGGCCCCGCTGGGCTCCGGTTCGGCGGGGGCGCCCGTCCCCTCGTTCGGCTCCTCGGGCTCCTCCCCGTGCGGCTCCTCCGGCGTGTAGTCCGGGGTCTGCTCGGGCGTCTCCTCCGGGGCCTCCTCCGGCGTCCCTTCGGGATCCGGCTCAGGCGTGCCGACGGGGTCGCCGGCTCCTTCCGGCGTCGGCTCCCCGCCCTCCCCGGGGGCCTGCGGCTCCTGCCCGGGGTCCTGTTCGGCCGGGGCGGTGTCCCGCGCGGGGACGGCGTCGGGCAGGGTCCACCACCCCGCCTGCGGGAGGCCGTTGGCCAGCACCCACGCGGCACCGCCGACCAGCAGCACCGCCAGGACGGCCAGGACCACCGCGCCCGCCGGCCGCCGCCGGCGCCGTCCGCGCCCCCGCGCTTCCCGGGGCGCGGTCGCGGTCGGCCCGGTGGGCGGTTCTGCGGGCGGCGCAGTGGACGCGTCCGGGGCCGTCCCACCGGAGGCGAGGGGCGCCGTCGGGGCGGGCGCCAGGGGGACCGTCGCGACCACCGTGCGGCCCGCCGCCGCCGAGGCCCCCTCCCGGAGCACCTCCGTGACCGCCTCGGACGACGCCTCGGCCTCCGGCCCCGGGTCCCGGCCCACCAGCGCGCCCAGGACGCGCACCGCGGTGGGCCGCCGTGCCGGGTCCTTGTCCAGGCAGGCCTGCAGCAGCGGCCGCAGCCGCTCGGGCACCGCCTCCAGGTCCGGCTCCTCGGTGACCACCCGGTGCAGCACCTCGTGCACGCTGTCCCCGTCGAAGGGGCCCCGGCCCGACGCGGCGAAGGCGATCACCGCCGCCCAGGCGAACACGTCCGCCTCCGGCCCCACGCGCGCGCCCCGGATCTGCTCGGGCGCCATGTAGGCCGGCGTGCCGGTCACCGATCCGGTCTGGGTGAGGGTCGCATCGCCGGTCCGGGCGATCCCGAAGTCGATGACCCGCGGCCCGTCCGGGCCCAGCAGCACGTTGGCCGGTTTGAAGTCCCGGTGCACCACCCCTGCGCTGTGGATCGCCACCAGCGCGGTCGCCGTGGCCACCGCCAGCCGGTCCAGGGACGCCCCGGTACGCGGCCCCTCCTTGTGCACCGCAGCGCGCAGCGTGGGGCCGCGCACGAACTCGCTGGCGATATAGGGGGGATCGCCCTCCACGTCGGCCTCCACCACGGCCGCGGTGCAGAACGGCGCCACGCGGCGCACCGACTCCAGCTCCCGTGCGAAGCGCGCGCGCTGCAGGTCTCCGCCCTCCCAGGAGCCGGACAGCACCTTGACCGCCACCTCGACCCCGTCGGGGCCGGTGCCCAGGTACACGGTCCCCTGGCCGCCGCGTCCGATCTGGTCCGTGATCCGGTAGGGCCCGATCCGCTCGGGCATCCCACCGCCTTCTCCTCCGGCAGGTGTCGTCATCGCGCCTTCCCCTCACTCCGCTTCTGCCTCCATAGGACGTCGGTAGCGGCGCGCTCCTCCTGTGCCGAACGGCGACACTTGCCTTACCCCTCAGCTCCGCAGCAGCGGGACCAGGGCCGAGACGTCGTCGGAGGGCTCCGCACCCTCGCCGAGCGAGGCGGTGCCGCCGCGCGTGGAGTACTCGCTCACCGGTTTCGGCCGCTCCCTCGACACGGCGCCGGGACCCCTGGGCGACTGGGGGGAGGAGCACAAGGAGCGCATCGAGGAGCTGCACTCCTGACCCCCGGAAAACCTTTCGACGCCCCGCCGCCGCGCTGGCAGGCTGACCGCCATGGGCCACATCGACGTCGCAGGCGTCTCCTACCGGCTCCCCGACGGGGGAACTCTGCTGGACGAGGTCTCCTTCCGGGTGGGCGACGGCATGAAGGCCGTGCTCGTCGGGGCCAACGGGAGCGGCAAGACCACCCTGCTGAGCATCATCGCCGGGGACGCCGAGGCGCACGAGGGCGCCGTCACCCGCAGCGGGCGGATCGGCGTGATGCGCCAGTTCATCGGCTCCCGGGCGGCCGGGGCCCTGCCCGCGGACGCGACCGTGCGGGACCTGCTGCTGTCGGTGTCGGCGCCGGGCGTGCGGCGGGCCGGCCGGGAGCTGGACGCCGCCGAGGCGGCCATGGTGGAGGACGACACCGAGGCCGTGCAGCTGCGCTACGCCCAGGCCCTGTCCGACTGGTCCGACGCCGGGGGCTACGAGGCCGAGGTGCTCTGGGACGTGTGCACCGTCGAGGCGATCGGCCTGCCCTACGCCCGCGCCCACCGCCGCGGGCTCGGCACGCTCTCCGGCGGCGAGCAGAAGCGCCTGGTGCTGGAGGCCCTGCTGCGCGGCCCCGACGATGTGCTGCTGCTCGACGAGCCCGACAACTACCTGGATGTTCGAGCAAAGCGCGAGTTGGAGGAGCGGCTGCGGGCCACCCCCAAGACGGTGCTGTTCATCAGCCACGACCGGGAGCTGCTGGCGGCCACCGCCACGCACGTGGTCACCCTGGAGGGCGGCAAGGGCGCCGGCGCGTCGGCGTGGGTGCACGGCGGCGGCTTCGAGAGCTACCACCGGGCCCGCGAGGACCGGCACGCCCGCTTCGCCGAGCTGCGCCGCCGCTGGGACGAGCGGCACGCCCGGCTGAGCGCGCTGGTGCGGCGGCTGCGCCAGAAGGCCGCGAACAACGACGACATGGCCAGCCGCTACCGGGCGGCGCAGACCCGGCTGGCCCGGTTCGAGGAGGCCGGGCCGCCGCCCGAGCCGCCCAGGATCCAGCGCATCGACATGCGCCTGCGCGGCGGGCGCACCGGCGTGCGCGCGCTCACCTGCACCGACCTGGAGCTGACCGGCCTGATGAGGCCGTTCACCGCCGAGGTGTTCTACGGCGAGCGGATCGGGGTGCTCGGCTCCAACGGGTCGGGAAAGTCCCGCTTCCTGCGGCTGCTGGCCGACGAGGGGGCCGTGGAGCACACCGGAACGGCCCGGCTCGGCGCCCGGGTGGTGCCCGGGCACTTCGCCCAGACCCACCACCACCCCGAGTGGAACGGGCGCACGCTCGCGGCGATCCTCGAAGAGGACCACGCCCTGCCCCTGGACCTGGCCGCACCGGCGCTGCAGCGCTACGAGCTCGTGCACCGGCGCGACACCCGCTTCGACTCCCTCTCCGGAGGGCAGCAGGCGCGCTTCCAGGTGCTCCTGCTGGAGCTCTCGGGCGCCACCATGCTGCTTCTGGACGAGCCCACCGACAACCTGGACGTGGAGTCCGCCGAAGCCCTGGAGGCGGCTCTGGAGGGCTTCGAGGGAACTGTGCTCGCCGTCACACACGACCGCTGGTTCGCGCGCTCCTTCGACCGGTTCCTGGTGTTCGGAGCGGACGGAGGGGTCTACGCCTCGGACGATCCGGTGTGGGACGAGGGGCGGGTGCGCCGGGTCCGCGCGTGAGCAGTGGGACAGAGCACTGGAAAACCCCGCTAGAGTGGTGTGCAGCGGACGCGGGGCGCCCCGGAGGGGTGTGACGGCGTCGATGGTCCTGTGGAGCAGTTAGGAGTGCTCGCCACCCTGTCAAGGTGGAGGCCGCGGGTTCAAATCCCGTCAGGACCGCACAGCGGAGGCCCGGAACCGGTCGGTTCCGGGCCTTTCCCGTGTGCGCGCCCCGTGCGGGCACCGGCCGGCCCTCAGGACTCGGCGGTGCGGAACGCCCGCGAGGTGTACAGCGCCACCGCCAGGGCCACCGCCGCCAGCAGCACGAAGCCGATGGTGTAGGCCCCCGTGGCCTGGTAGACGCCGCCCATCAGCAGCGGCGGGAAGTAGCCGCCCAGGCCGCCGGCCGCACCCACCAGGCCGGTCGCCGTGCCCACCCGGGAGGGCTCGACCAGCGTGGCCAGGAGCGCGAAGACGCCCCCCGTCCCCAGCCCCAGGGCGAAGGCGATCAGCACGAAGGACAGGCCCGCCGGGAACTCCGCGGGCGGGTGGAACGCCAGGACGACGGCGAACACGCAGGTCCCCAGGAACGAGGCCAGGCAGACCCGTACCGGCCCGACCCGGTCCGAGAGCACGCCCCCGACGGGGCGGGCCACGACCGCCACCAGGGCGAAGCCCGCGGTGCGCAGCCCGGCCTCGGTCTGGGCGAAGGCGTAGGCCGTGGTCAGCAGCGTCGGCATGTAGGTGGTGAAGGCCACGAAGCCGCCGAAGGCCAGGGCGTACAGCAGGGCCATCTGCCAGGTCGCCTTGAGGCGCAGGGCGTCGCGCATCCGGGGCAGCACCGGCTCGGTGCTCGGGGTCCACGACGGCGCGTCGCGGCTGAACGCCCACATGACGGCGCCCATGGCCGCCAGGGCGGCGCACATCGCCAGGTGGGTGGCGAACAGCCCCAGCGCCTTCACCAGGTGCGGGGTGAGCAGCGCCGAGAGCGCGGTCCCGCCCATGCCCGCGCCGAACACGCCCGTGGCGAAGCCGCGCCGCTCGGGCGGGTGCCAGGCGTTCACGAACGGGATGCCCACCGCGAAGGAGGTGCCGGCGATGCCCAGGAAGAACCCCCACAGCAGGAGCATCGGATAGGAGCCGCCGGAGACGCCGACGAGGAAGGTCGGCACGATGCTGATGAAGCAGACCGCGGTGAACATCGCCCGTCCGCCGATGCGGTCGGTCAGCGCCCCGACCGGGATCCGGCCCAGCGACCCCACCAGCACCGGGACCGCGACCAGGAGCGAGGTCTGGGAAGGGGAGAGCGACAGCTCCTCGGTGTAGGTCTTGGAGAGCGGGCCCACCAGGTTCCACGCCCAGAACGTGAGCGCGAACGCCGCCGTCGCCAGGGCGAGGTTGCCCCCGGCGGTGCCCCGGGCCGCCGCCCGCCCCCCGGTCCTGCCCGCGGTCCCGTTCATGCCGACGCCCCTCCCCGAGATGGTTCCGGATGAATTCAGGCTAAGCCGGAACGGTGTCGCCGCCCCGCAGGACCGGGACCAGTGGACCTGGCGTGTCGCGCAAATGCTTTGAGATCTTCGACGGAAGTGGTTGCATTTCCAGGGCGCGCGGTCTCGGGAAATCCGGTGCAATGCAAACGGCAGGTGAGATTCATGTCCAGTAACGGTAAATCCGCTGGTCGATCCGGTAGCGCCGGGGATCTCCTGCTGCGGATCGGAACGTATCTGACGCGGACCCCCGCCACCGCGGATATGCGGGCCGAGTTCAAGGCGGGCGGCCGCGAGGGAGACGTGTTCTACCGTGACCGCTGGAGCCACGACAAAGTCGTGAGATCGACGCATGGCGTGAACTGCACCGGGTCGTGCTCGTGGAACGTCTATGTCAAAGACGGGATCATCACCTGGGAGACCCAGGCCACCGACTACCCCTCGGTGGGCCCCGACCGCCCCGAGTACGAGCCGCGCGGCTGCCCCCGCGGCGCCGCCTTCTCCTGGTACACCTACTCGCCCACCCGGGTCCGGTACCCCTACGCCCGCGCCGTGCTGGTGGGCATGTACCGCGAGGCCCGCGAGCGCCTGGGCGACCCGGTGGCCGCCTGGGCCGAGATCACCACCGACCCCGACAAGCGCCGCCGCTACCAGTCGGCCCGCGGCAAGGGCGGCCTGGTGCGCGTCACCTGGGACGAGGCCCTGGAGATCGCCGCCGCGGCGCACGTGCACACCATCGCCGCCCACGGCCCGGACCGCATCGCCGGGTTCTCGCCCATCCCGGCCATGTCCCAGGTCTCGCACGGCGTCGGGGCCCGGTTCGTCAATCTCATCGGCGGGTCGATGCTGTCGTTCTACGACTGGTACGCCGACCTGCCCGTGGCCTCCCCGCACGTCTTCGGCGACCAGACCGACGTCCCGGAGTCGGGCGACTGGTGGGACGCCGCCTACCTGGTGCTGTGGGGCTCCAACGTCCCGGTCACCCGCACCCCCGACGCCCACTGGATGGCCGAGGCCCGCTACCGGGGCCAGAAGGTGGTGGTGGTCGCCCCCGACTACAACGACGCCGCGAAGTTCGCCGACGAGTGGGTGGCGCCCCACCCGGGCACCGACGGCGCACTGGCCCTGGCCATGGGGCACGTGGTCCTGCGCGAGCACTTCGCCGACCGGCGAACCCCGGCCTTCGACTCCTACGTGCGCACCTACACCGACCTGCCCTTCCTGGTCCGCCTGGAGGAGCGGGACGGGGTGCGGGTGCCCGGCAAGTTCCTCACCGCCGCCGACCTGGAGGAGACCGCCGGCGAGGCCAACGCCGCGTGGAAGCCGCTGCTGGTCGACGAGGAGACCGGGCTGCCCTACGTCCCCGGCGGCACCCTGGGCCACCGGTGGGGCGAGGAGGGGGCCGGCAAGTGGAACCTGCGCACCGGCGGGCGCACCCCGCTGCTCACCTTCCACGCCCCCGGCGCCCCCGCCGCCGAGGTGGCGCTGCCCCGCTTCGACACCGCCGACGGGCACGGGCGCGAGATGCGCCGCGGGGTCCCGGTGCGCACCCTGGGCGGGCACACCGTCACCACCGTCCTCGACCTGATGATGGCCCAGTACGGGGTGGGGCGCGAGGGGCTGCCGGGGACCTGGCCGGTGGGCTACAACGACCCCACCCAGCCCTGCACGCCGGCCTGGCAGGAGGGCCTGACCTCGGTCCCGGCGGACCGGGCGGTGCGCATCGCCCGGGAGTTCGCCGCCACGGCCGAGGCCAGCGGCGGCCGCGCCATGATCGTGCTGGGCGCCGGCACCAACCAGTGGTTCCACGGCGACACCATGTACCGGGCGTTCCTGGGGCTGCTGCTGCTCACCGGCTGCCAGGGGGTCAACGGCGGCGGGTGGGCGCACTACGTGGGCCAGGAGAAGTGCCGCACCAGCGCGGGGTGGGCCGCCTACGCCTCGGCGATGGACTGGGGCCGGCCCGCGCGCTTCATGGCGGGCACCGCCTACTGGTACACCCACACCGACCAGTGGCGCTACGACACCTACGGCGCCGACGCCCTGGCCTCCCCGCTGGGGACGGGCTCGGTGGCCGGACGGCACACCGCCGACCTGGTGGCGGCCTCCGCGCGGATGGGGTGGATGCCCTCCTACCCCACCTTCGACCGCAACCCGCTGCGCCTGGCCCGCCAGGCCCGCGAGGCGGGCAAGGACCCCGCCGAGTACGCGGTCGAGGAGCTGGAGGCCGGACGGCTGCGCTTCGCCGCCGAGGACCCCGACGCGCCGGAGAACTGGCCGCGCGTGCTCACCGTGTGGCGGTCCAACCTGCTCGGGTCCTCGGCCAAGGGCAGCGAGTACTTCTCGCGCCACCTGCTGGGCACCGACTCCTCGGTGCAGGGCGCGGAGGCGGGGACCGCCCACCGCCCAGCGGAGGTGCGGTGGCGCGAGCCCGCGCCGCAGGGCAAGCTCGACCTGCTGCTGAGCCTGGACTTCCGGATGACCAGCACCACGCTGATGTCGGACATCGTGCTCCCGGCCGCGACCTGGTACGAGAAGCACGACCTGTCCACCACGGACATGCACCCCTTCGTGCACGCCTTCACCCCGGCCATCGACCCGCCCTGGGAGGCGCGCACCGACTTCGACGCCTTCCACGGGCTCGCGCGCGTGTTCAGCGGCCTCGCCGAGTCCCGGCTCGGCGCCGCCGAGGACCTGGTCGCCGCCCCGCACGCCCACGACACCCCGGGGGAGATGGCCCAGCCGGGGGGCACCGTGCCGGACTGGAAGCGCACGGGCGAGCGCCCCGTGCCCGGACGCACGATGCCGAACCTGGTGGTGGTGGAGCGCGACTACCCGGCGGTGGCCGAGCGCCTGGCGGCNNNNTCCTTCACCCCCGACCGCGAGGTGGAGTGGCTGCGCGAGCGCAACGGCGCGGTCCAGGGGGGCGTGGCCGACGGCCGGCCGCTGCTCGACACCGACGTCAAGGCCTGCGAGATGATCCTGGCCCTGTCCGGGACCTCCAACGGGAGGCTGGCCGCCCAGGGGTTCGAGCGGCTGGCGGAGCGGACCGGGACCGACTTCTCCGACCTCGTCCACGCCGGCGCCGAGCGCCGCGTCGTCTTCAGCGACACCCAGGCCCGCCCGACGACGGTGGGCGCCAGCCCGGAGTGGTCGGGCAAGGAGGCGCCCGACCGCCGCTACTCGCCGTTCACCGTGAACGTGGAGAACGCCAAGCCCTGGCACACCCTCACCGGGCGGCAGCACTTCTACGTCGACCACGACTGGATGCTGGAGTTCGGCGAGGCGCTGCCGGTCTACCGGCCGCCGCTGGACATGCACCGCCTCTTCGGGGAACCGGCCCTGGGCGCCGGAGGGGAGCGCGAGGTGTCCGTGCGCTACCTGACGCCGCACTCCAAGTGGTCGATCCACTCCGAGTACCAGGACAACCTGCTGATGCTGACGCTCTCCCGCGGCGGCCCGGCGCTGTGGATGAGCCCGGCCGACGCCGAGGCGATCGGCGCCCGCGACAACGACTGGGTCGAGGCCGTCAACCGCAACGGGGTGATCGCGGCCCGGCTGGTGGTCTCGCACCGCATGCCGGCCGGGACGGTGTACATCTACCACGCCCAGGAGCGGGTGGTGGACATGCCCAAGACCGAGACGACCGGGCGCCGGGGCGGCATCCACAACTCCCTGACCCGTCTGCTGGTCAAGCCCACCCACCTGATCGGCGGCTACGCCCAGTTCAGCTACGCCTTCAACTACATCGGACCGACCGGCAACCAGCGCGACGAGGTCACCGTCGTGCGCAAGCGCACCGGCGAGGTGGAGTACTGATGGCCATCGGACGCGTCATGGCCCAAGTGGCCATGGTGATGAACCTGGACAAGTGCATCGGCTGCCACACCTGCTCGGTCACCTGCAAGCAGGCCTGGACCAACCGCAGCGGTGTCGAGTACGCCTGGTTCAACAACGTCGAGACCCGCCCCGGCCAGGGGTACCCGCGCCGCTACGAGGACCAGGAGCGGTGGAAGGGCGGGTGGGTCCGCACCCGCTCGGGCCGGCTCAAGCTGCGCGCCGGGGGCCGCCTCAAGAAGCTGGCCACCCTGTTCGCCAACCCGGTGATGCCCTCCGTCCACGACTACTACGAGCCCTGGACCTACGACTACGGCCACCTGATCACCGCCCCGCTGGGCGACGACATCCCGGTGGCCCGGCCGCGCTCGCTGCTGACCGGCGAGCCGATGCAGGTCTCCTGGAGCGCCAACTGGGACGACGACCTGGCCGGCGGCCCGGAGCTGGCCTCCCAGGACCCGGTGGTGCAGCGGGTCGGCGACAAGGTCCGCTTCGAGTTCGAGCAGACGTTCATGTTCTACCTGCCGCGGATCTGCGAGCACTGCCTGAACCCCTCGTGCGTGGCCAGCTGTCCGAGCGGGGCGATGTACAAGCGCGTCGAGGACGGCATCGTCCTGGTCGACCAGGACAAGTGCCGGGGCTGGCGGATGTGCGTGACCGGCTGCCCGTACAAGAAGGTCTACTTCAACCACAAGACCGGCAAGGCCGAGAAGTGCACGCTGTGCTATCCGCGGATCGAGGTGGGCATGCCCACCATCTGCTCGGAGACCTGCGTGGGGCGCCTGCGCTACCTCGGCGTGGTCCTCTACGACGTCGAGCGGGTCGGGCCGGCCGCGGCGGTCGAGGACGAGAAGGACCTCTACGGCTCCCAGCTCGGGGTGTTCCTCGACCCCGACGACCCCGAGGTGCAGGAGGCGGCCCGCCGCGACGGCATCCCCGAGGCCTGGCTGGAGTCGGCCCGCAGGTCGCCCGTGTACGCGCTCATCGCGCGGCACCGGATCGCCCTGCCGCTGCACCCGGAGTACCGCACCCTGCCCATGGTCTGGTACATCCCCCCGCTCTCACCGGTGGT
Organism: Nocardiopsis halophila DSM 44494; assembly: GCF_000341245.1. Classification (GTDB taxonomy): domain Bacteria; phylum Actinomycetota; class Actinomycetes; order Streptosporangiales; family Streptosporangiaceae; genus Nocardiopsis_A; species Nocardiopsis_A halophila. Next base: position 11,475 of record NZ_ANAD01000196.1, on the reverse strand, counting down.
GGACGCGGTCGGGGCCGCCGGCCACGACGGGGAGGACGTGCACAACCTCTTCGGCGCCATCGACGCCCTGCGCATCCCCGTGGAGTACCTGGCCGAACTGTTCACCGCGGGCGACCCGGGGCCGGTCGAGCACTCCCTGCGCACCCTGGCCGCCGTGCGCTCCTACATGCGCCGGATCAACCTGGGCCAGGAGCGCGACGAGTCCATCGCCCGGGAGGCCGGCACCACCGGCGCCCGCGTCGAGGAGCTGTACCGGCTGCTTGCGCTGGCCAAGTACGACGACCGCTACGTCATCCCCACCGCCTACGGCGTCGACGACGCCGACCGGGGGGTGATCGAGGAGATCGGGTGCAGCCTGGACTTCGAGTCCGGGCCGGGCATGGGCGGGATGGGCCCGGCGCACGGCCGCGCCCCCGCGCCTCCGTTCGGGGAGGCCTCCGGGCGGCCCGACCCGGCCAGTGTGGAGACCTTCCACGCCCTCAGGACGCGCCAGAGCAGCGACGCCCCCGCCGACCGTGCCGACCTGAAGGGCCGGGTGAACCTGTTGAACTGGGACGGAAACGGCCGGCCCGAAGGGCTCTTCCCTCCGCGAGGGGAGGAGCGGTGATGCGCGCACGGGACGCCGCGGTGGTCCGGCGCGCCGCCGCCCTGCTGCTGGACTACCCCGACCGGGGCATGCTGGAGCGGCTGCCGGCGGTACGCGCGGCCGTGGAGGAGCTGCCCGCCGGACCGGCGCGTGAAGGGCTGGCCGCGTTCTGCGCCCACGCCTCGGCGGCCGGGGAGCTGGAACTGGGCGCCCACTACGTGGAGACCTTCGACATGCGCCGCCGCCGGGCGCTGCACCTGACCTTCTACACCGACGGGGACACGCGCAGGCGCGGGCACGCCCTGGCCCGACTGAAGGAGATCTACGCCGGGTGCGGCTGGCGGCCCGGACCGCAGGAGCTGCCGGACCACCTGTGCGTGGTGCTGGAGTTCGCCTCCCGGGGCGACACCGAGTGGGGCGAGGCGCTGCTGCGCCGCTTCCAACCGGGCCTGGAGCTGCTGCGCGCGGCCCTGCACCGGCACGGTACGCCCTACGCCGGGGTGCTCGACGCGGTCGCGGCGACCCTGCCGCCCCCGGCGGCGGCCCAGCGGAGCCAGGCGCGCCGCCTGGCCGAGCAGGGGCCGCCCGCCGAGGACGTGGGCCTGGAGCCCTACGGGGCGCAGCGCACCCCCGTCGATCTGGGGATGCCGGGGGTGGGAGCGCCGTGAGCACGGTCGAGCTGATGCTGTGGGGCGTCCTGCCCTACGTCGTGCTGGTGCTCTTCGTCGGCGGTGCCCTCTGGCGCTACCGGTACGACCAGTTCGGCTGGACGACCCGCTCCTCCCAGCTCCAGGAGTCCCGGCTGCTGCGCATCGGCAGCCCGCTGTTCCACTTCGGCCTCCTGGTGGTGATCGTCGGCCACGCGGTCGGCCTGGTCGTGCCGCGGGAGTGGACCCGAGCGGCCGGGGTCTCCGACGCCGCCTACCACGCCGTGGCCCTGGGGCTGGGCGCCGTCGCCGGGCTGTGCACCCTGGCCGGGGTGGCGCTGCTGGTGTGGCGGCGCCGCACCACCGGGCCGGTGTTCAGCGCCACCACCGCCAACGACAAGGTGATGTACCTGGTCCTGGTGCTGGCGATCGTCGCCGGGCTGGCCACCACCCTGGTCTCCACGGCCGCCGAGTTCACCGGTGCGCACGAGCCGGACTACCGGACCACGGTCTCGGTGTGGTGGCGGAGCATATGGGTGCTCTCCCCGGACGTGCCGGCCATGGCCGCCTCCGGCGCCGCCTTCAAGGTCCACGCCCTGGTCGGGATGGCGCTGTTCGCGCTCTTCCCGTTCACCCGGCTGGTGCACGCCTTCAGCGCGCCGTGGTTCTACCTCTTCCGGCCCTACGTGGTCTACCGCTCGCGGGACGGCCGCACGGGCCCGGCGGTGCGCGCGACACGACGGGGATGGAGCTGACCATGGAGGACCTGCCGTCGATGCCCCTGGAGGAGTGGGCGGCGACCAAGGAGACGCTGCACCGGTTCGAGCAGATCGTGGGCAAGATCCGGCTCGCGTCCAGCCCGCGACGCAACCACTGGTGGCACGTGCCCTTCCGGCTGACGGGGACCGGGATCACCACGCGCCCGATGGGGGTGGTGGACGGCAACCCGCTGTTCACCGTCGACTTCGACTTCGTGCGCCACCGGCTGACCGCCCGCACCGAGGAGGGGCGCGAGGCCTCGTTCCCGCTGGCCGGGCACAGCGTGGCCTCCTTCTACCGGGAGGTGCTCGCCGCCCTGGACAGCCTGGGCGTGCACGTGGAGATCGCCCGCCCCTACCCCTACGACCTGCCGGACGCGGCGCGGCCGTTCGCCGAGGACACCGAGCACGCCGCCTACGACCCGTTCTGGGCGAACCGGTACTGGAGGGTGCTGGGCCGGGTGGGCGGGGTCCTGGAGGAGTTCGCCGCGGGCTACTCGGGAAAGACCAGCCCTGTGCACCACTTCTGGCACACCTTCGACATCGCGGTCACGCGCTTCGGGGGCGGCGCGGTGCGCCACCCCGAGGAGGCGGGGCCGCTTATCCGCGAGGCCTACTCCGAGGAGGTGGTCAGCTTCGGGTTCTGGTTCGGCGACGAATCGGTCCCCGAGCCGGCCTTCTACTCCTACACGGCGCCCGAGCCCGAGGGGCTCACCGGGGCGCCGCTCCCCGACGGCGCCGAGTGGCTGGACGGCGCGCACGGGCACCTGGCGCTGCTGCGCTACGGCCGGGCGCGCGCGGCGGCCGACCCGCGTGCGGCGGTGCTCTCCTTCTACCAGGCGGCGTACGAGGCGGGGGCGCCGCTGCTCGGGTGGGACACCGCGGGCCTCGCCTGCCCGGACGGGGTGACCGACCCCGACGACAAGCTGAGGAGCAACTGGTGGCAGACGTGAGCCTGACGGTCACCGACGTCCCGGCACGGCGGCGCTACGAGGCGCGGGACGCGGACGCCGGGGACGCGGTGGCCGGATTCGCCGAGTACCTGCTGGCGGGGGAGATGGTCGTGTTCACCCACACCGAGGTGGACCCGGCCTACGAGGGGCGCGGCGTGGGGAGCGCGATCGTGCGCTCCTCCCTGGACGACGTGCGCTCGCGCGGCATGGTGGTGCTGCCGCTGTGCCCCTTCTACAAGGGGTGGATCGAGCGCCACCGCGAGTACGCGGACCTGGTCTACAAGCGCCCGGAGAGCACGGCGACCGACTGACCGCCGACTGACCCTCCGAACAGGACGGGTGACCCTGCGGAGGAGATCAGGGCGGCGGACCGGGCGTGAGGTCACAGAACGGTAGTCATCCGGCAACGCGTGCGGGAATCCGGTGTTCCCGCCCGGTACAGGGGTACTGAGGCCAGTTGCCCACCTCACTCCCCCTGCAAGCAAAGGAGCCCCAGGGTTTTGGAGACCGTAAACGACCTCCTGGTGAGCGCCACCGACGCGTTCTGGATGTACCTTCTCATCCCCCTGCTGGCCCTGTTGAGCCTCTACTTCACCGTGCGGCTCGCGGGCGTGCAGATCCGCCTGGTGCCGGACATGGTCCGCCAGCTGCGCGGAGAGCCGGAGACCGCCCCTGACGGCAAGAAGGCGATCTCCCCGTTCCAGGCCTTCTCCATCTCGGCCGCGGCGCGCATCGGCACCGGCAACATCGTCGGCGTCGCCGGCGCGATCGCCGTCGGCGGCCCCGGGGCCGTCTTCTGGATGTGGATCATGGCCCTGCTCGTGGGCGCCGCGAGCTTCGTGGAGTCGACCCTGGCGCAGCTGTACAAGGTGCGCGACTCCACCGGGTTCCGCGGCGGCCCCGCCTACTACATGCAGCACGGGCTGCGCGCGCGCTGGCTCGGGGTGGTCTTCGCCATCCTGATCACCATCACCTTCGGGTTCGTGTTCAACGCGGTGCAGTCCAACACCATCTCCGGCGCCGTCCAGAACTCCGTCGAGGTGACCGGCGCGTCGGTCCCCGGCTGGCTGGCCCCGGCCATCGGCGCCGTCCTGGTCGCGGTCACCGCGCTGGTCGTCTTCGGCGGCGTGCGCCGGATCGCCCACGTCACCCAGGCGCTGGTGCCCTTCATGGCGCTGGTCTACATCCTCATGGCACTGGCGGTGGTCGCCCTCAACACCGACCAGATCGTGCCCGTCTTCGTGCTCATCTTCGAGAGCGCCTTCGGGCTGCGCGAGGTCGCCGGGGCCGCCCTGGGCACCGTGATCGTGCAGGGCGTCCGGCGCGGCATGTTCTCCAACGAGGCCGGCCTGGGGTCGGCCCCCAACGCCGCCGCCAGCGCCTCGGTGAGCCACCCGGCCAAGCAGGGGCTGGTGCAGACGTTCGGCGTGTACTTCGACACGCTGGTCATCTGCACCATGACCGCGTTCCTGATCCTGGTCTCCGACCCGGTCTACGGCGAGGAGCGCGGCCCCTCCATGACCCAGGACGCCTTGCAGGCGAGCCTGGGCGGCTGGTCCGTGCACGCGCTGACCTTCGTCCTGCTGCTGCTGTGCTTCAGCTCGGTGCTGGGCAACTACTACTACGGCGCGGCCAACGTGCGCTTCATGAGCGGCAGGCCGCAGGTGATGCTCGGGTTCCAGCTCGTCTTCCTGGTCGCGACCTTCCTGGGCTCCATCGGCCAGGTCGCGCTGGTGTGGAGCCTGGCCGACACCACGATGGGCCTGATGGCGCTGGTCAACCTGGTGGCGCTGGCGCCGCTGGCCGGCGCCGCCGTGCTGGTGCTGCGCGACTACACCGACCAGCGCAAGCAGGGAGTGGACCCGGTCTTCACCCGTGACCGGATCCCGCAGATCCCCGGTGTGCAGTGCTGGGAAGGCGAGGGCGAAGAGGTCGAGACGCTGCGCTGACCGCCTCTCTTCCGCCCAGGGCGCCCCTCTCGCGGAGGGGCGCCCTTCGCGTTCGCCGGGGCGCCGGGGCCGGGGAATCCGGCAAAGCGCGGATAAGGCGACGAACCATGGCAAGCCGGACGGCGGGATGATGCCGGAACCGTCCCGACTCGCTAGTGTTCTTCATCACATCTGTGTGCCTGTTCCCAGGGGGACTGGATGACCATCGTCTCGATCGAGCCCGCCACCCCGGACCGCTGGAACGACCTGGAGCGCATGTTCGGCCCGACCGGCGCCTACGGGCACTGCTGGTGCGCGTTCTTCCGCCGCCGGGCCAAGGACTTCTCCGAGAGCCTGTCCTGCCCGCCGCCCGAACGGGGGCGCACCAACAAGGAGACCCTGCGAAGACTCACCCTCGACGGCAGGATCCCCGGGCTGATCGCCTACGACGGCGCCGAGCCGTGCGGCTGGGTGGCGGTCTCCCCGCGCGACGCGTTCATCCGCCTGTCCCGCTCCCGCGCGCTGCGCCCCGTCGACCCCGACGAGCCCGGCGTGTGGGCGGTGGTGTGCTTCTGGCTCCCGCCGCGCCGGCGCAAGCACGGGCTGGGGACCCGCCTCCTGGACGCCGCGATCGAGTACGCCCGCGCCGAGGGCGGGCGCGTCCTGGAGGGGTACCCGGTGGACACCGCAGGCGGGCGCGCGCCCAGCGCCGAGGTGTACACCGGAACCGTGCGCATGTTCCGCAAGGCGGGGTTCGGCTGCGGCCCGCACCCCGTGAGCGGGCGCCCCATCGCCCGCCTGGACCTCAAGGAAGGGTGAGACGCCGGGGGTACCCGCCCGGGGTAGGCCTCACCCCTCGGCGAGGCCGCGGATCCCGTCGACGGTGGCCCGCATGCCCTCTTCCAGCATGGTCAGGCGCTTCTCCAGGATCCGGCGCGCACGCTCGGGCCGCTCGGCCGCGAGCTCGTCCATCGGTCCGGGGTCGGGGCCGACGGCCATCGACTGGCGCAGCACGGTCCCGCCGTCCTCGGCGCGCAGGTCGAAGCGCCAGGTGGCGACCCGGCGCCCGTCGGGGAGCAGGACGTGCCAGGCGAAGGCGTGCGGTTCGTCGGCCTCCGCCACCTCGCTGGTGGTGGTCCACTCGCCCATGTGCTCGTTGTGGTTGCGGCCCGAGAAGCGCGCCCCGACCCGGGGGCCCTCGGCTCCGTCGAGCCATTCGGCGCTCTGCAGCTCGCCGCTGAACCGCGGCGGAACGGTGATGTCCGAGGCCAGGGCCCATACCCGTGCGGGGGAGGCGGAGATGTGCGCCTCGACCGCCACCGTCCGGTCCTCAAGGGAGTACATGGGGGAAATGTAGCCGCCGCCGCGCCGGCGCCGGGGGCGGACCCCGGTTCTTTTCATACCCTAGGGGGGTATGGTACCAATGGGGGTGAGGGAGAACGCCGTGCGTGGGCCCCCGGTGATCCCCGATGATCAGGGGTAGAGGAGACGACAGGAGAGCGGCATGAGCGGAACCGATCGGGTGGAACTGGCCATCACCGGCATGACCTGCGCCTCCTGTGCGAACCGGATCGAGCGCAAGCTGAACAGGATGGACGGCGTCACCGCCACCGTCAACTACGCCACCGAGAAGGCGCAGGTCACCTACGCCGACGGGGTCGCGCCCGAGGACCTGGTCGCCCAGGTGGAGAAGGCCGGGTACGGCGCGGCGCTGCCCGCCCCGGCCGCCGACGGCAGCGGCGGCGAGGAGGCGGACGCGGCCGGGGACGACCCGGTACGGCCGCTGCGCGAGCGCACGGTGGTCAGCCTGGCGCTGTCCGTCCCGGTGATCGCCATGGCGATGTTCCCGGTCCTGCAGTTCACCTACTGGCAGTGGCTGTCGCTGACGCTGGCGGCCCCCGTCATCGTGTGGGGGGCGCTGCCCTTCCACCGGGCCGCCTGGAAGAACCTCAAGCAGGGCGCGGCCACCATGGACACCCTGGTGTCGATGGGCACCCTCGCCGCCTTCCTCTGGTCCCTCTACGCCCTGTTCCTCGGCACCGCAGGCGAGCCGGGCATGGTCCACCCCTTCGAGCTGACCGTCGCGCGCAGCGACGGCGCCTCCGACATCTACCTGGAGGTCGCCGCGGGCGTCACCTCCTTCATCCTGCTCGGGCGGTACTTCGAGGCCCGGTCCAAGCGCCGCGCCGGGGCCGCCCTCAGGGCGCTGATGGAGATGGGCGCCAAGGACGTGGCGGTGCTGCGCGGCGGGACCGAGCGGCGCGTGCCCATCGGGGAGCTGGCCGAGGGCGACCTGTTCGTGGTGCGCCCCGGTGAGAAGATCGCCACCGACGGCGTCGTGGAGGAGGGCACCTCCGCGGTCGACATGAGCATGCTCACCGGCGAGTCGGTGCCGGTGGAGGCGGCCCCCGGGGACCAGGTGGCCGGGGCCACCGTGAACTCCGGCGGACGGATCACCGTCCGCGCCACCCGGGTCGGCGCCGACACCCGGCTGGCGCAGATGGCCCGCATGGTCGAGGAGGCGCAGAACGGCAAGGCCGAGATCCAGCGCCTGGCCGACCGGGTCTCCGGGGTGTTCGTCCCCGTCGTCATCCTGCTGGCCGCCGGGACCCTGGCGTTCTGGCTCGCCACCGGGGCCGGGGCGGCCGCGGCGTTCACCGCGGCGGTGGCGGTGCTCATCATCGCCTGCCCCTGCGCCCTGGGCCTGGCCACCCCGACCGCGCTCATGGTCGGTACCGGCCGCGGCGCCCAGATGGGCATCCTCATCAAGGGCCCGGAGGTGCTGGAGTCCACCCGGCGCATCGACACCGTCGTCCTGGACAAGACCGGCACCGTCACCACCGGCACCATGTCCCTTTCCGGGGTGCACGTGGCCGAGGGGGAGGACGAGGAGCAGGTGCTCCGCCTGGCCGGGGCGCTGGAGGACGCCTCCGAGCACCCCATCGCGCGGGCCGTCGCCGAGGGCGCCGCCCGGCGCGCGGGGGACCTGCCGGCCGCCGAGGGGTTCGTCAACCAGGAGGGGCTGGGCGTTCAGGGCGTCGCCGAGGGCCGCAAGGTCCTGGTCGGCCGGACCGCGCTGCTGGAGGAGTGGTCCCTGTCCCTGCCCGAGGACCTGCGCCGGGCCAAGGAGGCCGCCGAGGCCGAGGGCCGCACCGCCGTGGCCGTGGCCTGGGACGGCGCCGCACGCGCCGTGCTGACCGTCTCCGACACCGTCAAGCCGACCAGCGCCGAGGCGGTGCGCCGCCTCCGCGGCCTGGGGCTGGCCCCGGTCCTGCTCACCGGGGACAACCGGGCGGTGGCCGAGGCCGTCGCCGCCGAGGTCGGGATCGACCGGGTGGTCGCCGAGGTGCTGCCCCGGGACAAGGTCGAGCAGGTGCGGCGTCTGCAGGCCGAGGGCCGCGCGGTGGCCATGGTGGGCGACGGCGTCAACGACGCGGCCGCCCTGGCCCAGGCCGACCTCGGGCTGGCCATGGGCACCGGCACCGACGTGGCCATCGAGGCCGGCGACCTGACCCTGGTCCGCGGGGACCTGCGGGCGGCGGCCGACGCCATCCGGCTCTCCCGCCGCACACTGTCCACCATCAAGGGCAACCTGTTCTGGGCCTTCGCCTACAACACCGCGGCGCTGCCGCTGGCCGCCGCCGGGCTCCTCAACCCGATGATCGCCGGCGCGGCGATGGCCTTCTCCAGCGTCTTCGTGGTCGGCAACAGCCTGCGGCTGCGCCGGTTCCGGGCCGTGGACCCCTCCTGATTCCGGCCCGTCCGCAACCCGAATGTCCAGCACAGCGCGCCCCCGCGGTCACGGACCGTGGGGGCGCCCCTGTCGTTCTGGGCCCCGGACCGCTACCGTTCCTCGCGCCCCCCGGCGAGCGAGTGCGAACGGAACCGTGAATTGGCGACCGGCTGCCCCCACCTGGAGCTCTACGACCCCGGCTTCCACGCCGACCACCACGCCGCCTACGCGCGCATGCGCAAGGAGCACGGCCCGGTCGTCCCGGTCATGCTCGAACCCGGCGTGGAGGGACGGTTGGTGGTCGACTACGCGCTCATCACCGCCTGGTGCCGCGACGAGCGCACGTTCAGCCGGGACGCCCGCCGCTGGAAGGACTGGCGCGAAGGGCGCATCCCCGACGACTCCTCCCTGCTGGGGATGATGGGCCACCGGCCCAACGCGCTGTTCTCCGACGGCGAGGAGCACCGGCGGGTCCGCCGCGCAATGGTCGACTCCCTGGCGCCCTTCGAGCCCGGGAAGGTCGGCGCCCAGGCGCGGGCCGTCGCCGAGCGCCTCGTGGACGGCTTCTGCGCGCGCGGCGAGGCCGAACTCATGGAGGAGTTCGCCCGCCCCCTGCCGCTGCTGGTCATGAACGACATGTTCGGCATGGACGCCTCCTCCGGCCGCCGCTTCTTCACCGCCCTGCGCGACATGTGGGACGGGGTGGACGCCGAGCGGGCCAACGCCGAACTGGAGTCGGTGCTCTCGGCCCACATCGACCGCAAGCGCGCGCACCCGGGCGAGGACGTCACCAGCGCCCTCATGCGGCACCGGGCCGGGCTCAGCGACGAGGAGGTCCTGCAGCACCTGGTGCTCATGGTCGGGGCCGGGCACGAGCCCAGCGCCTCCCTGCTGTCCAACGCGGTGCGGGTGCTGCTCACCGACCGCGCGCTGAGCGAGGACCTGGCCGGCGCGCGCACCGGCATCGGCGAGGCGATCGACCGCGTCATGTGGAGCGCGCCCCCGGTCACCAACTACCCGGTGATGTACCCGGTGCGGGACGTGGAGGTCCCCGGCGGCGGCACGCTGCCCGAGGGCACCCCGGTGCTTCTGGGCTTCGCCGCCGCCAACCGCTTCCTCGCCGAGGAGTACGCCCAGCGCCTGGAGGACGCGCCCAACCGCGCCCACCTCGCCTGGGGCGTGGGCGCGCACCGCTGCCCGGCCAAGGACATCGCCACGGCCATCGCCGTGGCCGGCATCGAGGTCCTCCTGCGGCGCCTGCCCCGGCTGCGGCTGGGCACGGCGCCCGAGGAGCTGTCCTGGAGGATCTCCCCCTTCGCCCACGCCCTCACGCGGCTTCCCGTCGCTTTCGACCCCCAGACCCCGGTAGAGGAAGGAACGCCGTGGACCCCGTCCGACTCGTCACCGGAGACCTCCACCCCCAAGCCGCCCGGCTCCGCGAGACCGGAGCCGTCGTCCCTGTCGAACTTCCTGGTGAGGTTGCTGCGTGGTCGGTGACCCGCTATGACGCGGTGCGCGAGGTGGTCACCCACCCGGATGTGAAGAAGAACCCCGTCCACTGGCGGGCCTGGCGGGAGGGGCGGATCCGCCCCGACTGGCAGCTGATCTCCTGGGTCGCCGCCGAGAACATGCTCGCGCGCGACGACGAGGACCACACCCGGCTCCGCAAGCTGGTCTCGAAGGCCTTCACCCCGCGCCGCGTGGAGGGCATGCGCACGCGGATCGAGGCGCTGGTGGCCGAACTGCTGGACGCGATGGCCGCCGGCGGGCCGGTCGCCGACGTCAAGGCCGACTACGCCTACCCGCTGCCGATGACGGTGATCAGCGACCTGTTCGGGGTGGACGGCGGCGCCCGCGACGAGCTGCACCGGCGCATCGGGATGATGTTCGACCAGACCATCACGCCCGAGCAGGCGCTGGAGAACCACGAGGGCACCCAGCGGTTCCTGGCCGACCTGGTGGCGCGCAAGCGCGCCGCCCCGGGCGAGGACATGACCAGCGCGCTCATCGCCGCACGCGACGAGGACAACGACCGGCTCAGCGAGTCGGAGCTGGTGTGGACGCTCATCCTGATCATCGGCGCCGGGTTCGAGACCACCATGAACCTGCTGACCAACGCGGTGCAGGCGCTGCTGACCCACCGGGACCAGCTGGAGGCGCTGGTGCGCGGCGAGCGCCCGTGGAGCGACGCGGTGGAGGAGACGCTGCGCTGGAACACCTCCATCCAGAACGTCCCGCTCCGCTTCGCCGCCAAGGACCTGGTGATCGACGGCACCACCGTCCCCGAGGGCGACGCGCTGCTGGTGTCCTACGGCTCCGCCGGGCGCGACCCCCGGCAGCACGGCGGCACCGCCGACCGCTTCGACATCACCCGTGAGGACAAGTCCCACGTGTCCTTCTCGCACGGCCCGCACTACTGCCTGGGGGCCAACCTGGCCCGGCTGGAGCTGGGCACCGCCCTGCCCGCGCTCTTCGCCCGCTTCCCCGGCATGGAGCTCCTCGACACCGAGCCCGAGCAGGTGCCCTCGATCGTCTCCAACGGCGTGGCCGCGCTGCGGGTGCGCCTGGGCGGGGCGGCACCGGCCTGAGTCCGGTCCGGCCGCGTCCTGTCCGGAACCGGACACCGCCTGACGGGTGCGCACGATGTCCTTCGTCGTGCGCTTTCGTGGCGTTGCGGGGGATTTAGACTCGCCAGGTGACGGCACGGCCGCGGCGGCCGCGGCCGCGAGGACCCGAGGAAGCCCCACCCATGAGTTCAGAGCAGACCGCGCCCGGCCACCTGCTGGCCGGGCGCTACCGCCTCACCGAGCTGATCGGCGCGGGCGGCATGGGCCGCGTGTGGCGCGGCACCGACGAGCTGCTCGACCGGC